>JASGDG010000202.1:0-5586 GCA_047607325.1 Xenophilus sp.
CGCATCGGCGCCGTTGCGCAGCACGGTCGATGCGACGGGGAGCACGCCGTAGCCATAGCCGCGTGCCTTCAGCGTGGCAATGAATGGCAGGCGGGGGCCCAGGACCGAGCGGATCTCCCGCGTGCAGGCGGCCACCGCCTGAAGGTCGATAGAGAACACGTTGGGGCGATCAATCATGGCACCCACTATCGTTGTCGCCCGCCGCCGTGACAAACGATGACTTCTGCGCTCCGCCATGAGTTAGGCTCATGGCATGCCGAGTGGATCCCACAGAGAGCTTCCGCCCTTGCTGGCCGTGCGCGCCTTCGAAGTCGCGGCGCGGCGGCTGAGTTTTTCACTGGCGGCCGAGGACCTGCACGTCACCCAAGGCGCCATCAGCCGGCAGGTGCGCCTGCTGGAGGACTTTCTCGGGCATCCCTTGTTCGTCAGGCAGCCGCGTGGCGTCGTGCTCACCAAGGAGGGGACGGACTTTTGCCTGGCGGCAGAAAAGAGCCTGGACCTTTTGGCCGACGCGACCCGTCGCATCAGAAAGCAGGACAGGCGCAGCACGCTGAAAGTGAGCATCACGCAGACGTTGGCCGTCGCCTATCTGCTGCCGCGCCTTCCGGAGTTCCTGGCGCTGCGGCCCGACATCGAGGTGCGGGTGTTGACATCGACGGCGCCCGCCGACTTCGAGAGTGACGAATTCGACATCGCGATCCGCCTCGGCGCGCTGCCCGGCAAACGCTATCTGCCAAGCCAGCCGCGCATACCGCATGAACTGGTGCGAAACTGGCGCAACGTGGTCGCGTTCCCGCTCTGGGATGAAGTGCTGACGCCGGTGCTCAATCCCCGGCTCCTCGCATCCGGCAAGCCCGTCAGGGTGGAAATGGATTTGTGCCAGTTCACCTTGCTGTCTTTGGCGCCCAGGCCGACGGCATGGGCCGACTGGTTCAGTTCCCGGAGCGCCAGACTCCCGGGCAAGGTGACGACCACGGAGTTCGGGCATTTCTTCATGGCGCTGGACGCGGCGCGCGCGGGCCGTGGCGTGGCGCTGGTGCCCACCTTGTTTCTGGGCGGGCCGGGCGCCGATAGCGGGCTGGTGTGCCCGTTCACGTCCACCGTGCCCAGCGCGGGCGAGTATTACTTCCTCTGCAAGGAGGGCGTGGCGGACGATGAGGCCGTTCGAGCCTTTCGGGCATGGTTGATGAAGGATCAAGAGGCTCATGGGCGCAACCCTGCCCGTTAGCAGATCCTATGGTCGCAGTAGCCGAGGCTCCCGGCTCCAGGCGTAACCGCTGCTTCTTGCCGCGATCACTTGCGCAAGCACTGACGTGAATAGGCCCTGGTGTCGTGTCCTATCCCGCTTACAGGCCCACCACGTCGCGCAGCTTCCCGAGGAAGAACGGGTCGTTGGACAGCTGGAAGCTGTCGATGCGATGGGGCTGCAGGCCAAAGAGTCAGCACCAAGCGCGCGCGGTTGCCCAACGCTGCCGACAGCGAGCGACTGCGTGCCAAGGACTCAAGCTGCGAACGCTCGTCATCCGAGAGCACCAACTCAGCCTTCGGTCTGCCTGTCCTCATCGCGATATCTCCGTTCCTGAGATGCCGCGAAGGTATGCACGATTAATGCAAGTTATCCACGGGACAGGACACTAGGCCGTCGACCGCCTGGAACAGGGCCTGCCGCGCCTGGCCGATCACCTGGCGCTTCCAGGCGTCGGTGTCGGTGTAGAAGGCCTCGCGCATGCGCTGGCGGATGGCGGCGGCCAGCGCCGGCGCCGCGCCGGGGTGGTTGTGCAGCCAGTGGTCGGCACGCAGGGCCTGCATCACTTCCGGCAGCGGCAGGGTGCCGTACTCGATGGCGATGCCGGTGTACTCGGCCTGCGGGCATTCCTCGTGGGCGGCGTTCCACATCAGGCCGGTGAGCAGCGCGGAAGTGGAGGAACCGTCGTAGATCGAGGTGACGGGGGTGGCCCCGCCGCCGCCCCACCACGCCGTGGCGCGCGCGAAGGCCGCGGGGTCGTCGCGGCAGGCGAAGATGCGCTCGCCCACGCCGGCCGGGCCCAGGCCGGTGTGCAGGTCGATCCAGGCGATGCGCCGCGCCGCGGCGCCATGCCGGCGCAGCACCTCGCGCAGCGTGCGGTTGCTCCAGGCGGGCGCCCGGCCGCCGAAGAACAACCCGTCCTCGAAGCGGTACTGCCCGCCCGACACAGCGGCCTGGAAGGCGGGCATGCCGCGCCGCTGCACCCACTGGCCGAGCGCCGCCTCGTTGGCGGGCGCCGGGGGCCATTCGGGCGGCAGCAGCAGGGCGTGCAGTTCGGCATAGGCTTCGTTGACGGGCAGCGGCGCGCCGAAATCCGCGAAGTTGCGGTTCAGGTCGATGTTCTCCTGCGTCACCCGCCGCCCATGCGAGAAGCCGTGCGGGTTCAGGGCATGCACATACAGCACCGCCACGCCGGCGGCGCGCGCCCTGTCGCGCCACTCGGCGTCGTGCAGCGCGAAGACCTGCACGCCGCTGCCGCAGTGGCCCTCCACGCCATGGCAGGCGCTGCTGAGCACGAGCAGGCGCCCGGCCTCCAGAGGGCCGTCGCGCGCCACGTCCATCGCCAGCGCCTCGCCGTCCGCGCCCGGCAGGGCGAGCGGATGCGTCTGCACCGGCAGGCCCGCCGCCGCGCAGCCGGCGAGGAACCGGGCACGCGCCTCGGCGTAGCTGCCGGCGAAGGCCTGCGCCTCGCCGATCACGCCGGCCGCTCCTGCGCCAGCCATTGCTCGGCCAACTGCACCCACATGGTGGCGCCCAGGGGGATCAGCCCGTCGTTGAAGTCGTAGCTGGCGTTGTGCAGCGTGCAGGGGCCCTCGCCGTGCAGCGCGGCGCGGTGGCTGCCGTCGCCGTTGCCGATGAAGGCGTAGGCGCCGGGCCTGGCCTGCAGCATGAAGGCGAAGTCCTCGGAGGTCATCGCCGGCTCCTGCTTCAACACGTTGTCGGCGCCGACCACGCCGGCCATCACGCCGCGGGCGAAGTGTGCCTCGGCCTCGGTGTTGACGGTGGGCGGGTAGTAGCGCACGAACCGGAAGTCGCACTCGGCGTCGTGCGCGGCGCAGAGGTGCTCGGCGATCTGGCGCATGCGCGCCTCGATCATGTCGAGCACCTCCATCGAGAAGGTGCGCACCGTGCCGGTCAGCTCGCAGTCGTTGGGGATCACGTTGTTGGTGTCGCCGGCGTGGAGGGTGGTGACGGAGATCACGGCCGCGTCGAGCGGCTTCATCTTGCGCGTCAGGATGGTCTGGAAGGCCTGCACCATCTCGCAGGCGATCGGCACCGGGTCGACGGTGGTGTGCGGCAGCGCCGCGTGCCCGCCCTTGCCGCGCACGGTGATGTAGAACTTGTTGCCCGAGGCCATCACCGGCCCGGGGCTCACGGCGAACTGCCCCGCCTTCATGCCGGGCCAGTTGTGCATGCCGAACACCGCCTCCATCGGGAATTTCTCGAACAGCCCGTCCTTGATCATCCGGTCGGCGCCGCCGCCGCCCTCCTCGGCCGGCTGGAAGATCAGGTAGACGGTGCCGTCGAAGCTGCGGTGCTTCGCCAGGTGCTGCGCCGCCGCCAGCAGCATGGCGGTGTGGCCGTCGTGGCCGCAGGCGTGCATCCTGCCTTCATGCCGGCTGGCGTGCGCGAAGGTGTTGAGCTCGTGGATGGGCAGCGCGTCCATGTCGGCGCGCAGGCCGACGGCGCGCCCGCCGGTGCCGTTCTTCACGATGCCGACCACGCCGGTGGTGCCCAGGCCGCGGTGCACCGGGATGCCCCAGGCCTCCAGCTGCCTGGCGACCACGTCGGCGGTGCGGACTTCCTCGTAGGCCAGTTCGGGGTGCGCGTGCAGGTCGCGCCGGATGGCGGCGATGCCGGCCGCCTGGGTGACGATGGAATCGATGAGCTTCATGCGGGCAGTCTAGGCTTTTGGGGCGGAGTTGCCACCCAAGCAACCCCGATGCCCGAGTGCCCCACAATCCGGCCATGTCCGAGCCCGCCCTCTCCCGCCGCGCCCTGGAGTTCGCCCAGACGCTGGTCCAGATGAACACCGTCAGCGCGAACAGCAATCTGGAACTGATCGACTTCGTGAGCAACCACCTGGCCGGCCTGGGCGTGCGCAGCCGCCTGACGTGGAACGCCGACCGCACCAAGGCCAACCTGTTCGCCACGCTGGGGGCGGGCAAGCCGGCCGGCGTGATCCTCTCGGGCCACACCGACACCGTGCCCTGGGACGGGCAGGACTGGAGCGTGGACCCGCTCTCGGCCATCGTGCAGGACTGGCCGGCCGGCGGCGGCGACCTGCGCGGCGGGGCGCGCCTGTACGGCCGCGGCGCGGCCGACATGAAGGGATTCATCGCGGTGGCGCTGGCCAGCGCCGGGCGCTTCCTCGAAAGCGACGCCCCCTTCTCGGTGCATCTGGCCCTGAGCTACGACGAGGAGGTGGGCTGCTTCGGCGTGCGCGAGCTGATCGCCGACCTGAAGGAAGCCGGCATCCGGCCGCTGGCCTGCATCGTCGGCGAGCCGACGCAGATGGTGCCGGCCATCGCCCACAAGGGCGTGTACCGCTGGCGCTGCTGCGTGCGCGGCAAGGAGGCGCATTCCTCGCTCACGCCGCAGTCGGTCAACGCGATCGAGATGGCGGCGCGCGTGGTGGGCAAGCTGCGCGACATGGCCGAGCGGTTCGAGCGCGGCGAGCGCCGCTACGCCGGCTTCGACGTGCCCTTCTCCACCGCCAGCGTCGGCCAGTTCCACGGCGGCATCGCCGACAACGTGGTGCCGCGCGACGCGGAGTTCCGCTACGAGTTCCGCAACCTGCCGCTGGTGGATGCGCCGGCCCTGCAGCGCGAGGTCGAGCAGTACGCCCGCTCGCTCGAACCCGCGATGAAGAAGGTCGCGCCCGAGGCCGGATTCACCTTCGAGGCCCTCTGCGCGGTTCCCGCCTTCCAGGGCGACGAGAAGGACGCCGTGACGCGCCTGGCCCTGCGCCTGGCCGGCGAGCGGCGCACCACGCTGGTGGCCTTCGGCACCGAGGCCGGGCTGTTCAAGGACGCCGGCATCCCCACCGTGGTGTGCGGCCCCGGCAGCATCGCGCAGGCGCACCAGCCCGACGAGTACGTGTCGCTGGAACAGCTGGCGCGCTGCGAGGCCTTCATGCAGGGGCTGGCGGACGCGAAGCACATTGGCTGACGCGCCGCCGCGCCACCCCGCCGCCGGCATGAAGCGCCTGGCGCTGGCGCTGCTGGCGGGCGCCGCCGCGGTCTATGCCGCCGCCACGCACTGGAGCGGCTGGCACCCGGCCATGGGCTACCTGGCGGCCTTCGCCGAGGCGGCGATGGTGGGCGCCATCGCCGACTGGTTCGCGGTGGTGGCGCTGTTCCGCCACCCGCTCGGGCTGCCGATCCCGCACACGGCGATCATCCCGGAGAACAAGGCGCGCATCGGGCGCAACCTGGCGGCCTTCATCTGCGACCACTTCCTGGCCACGCCGCAAGTGCTGGCCAGGCTGCGCGCCGCGAACCCGGCCCTGCGCCTGGCGCGCTGGCTGGCCCGGCCGGCGCAGGCCGGGCGGCTGGGCG
>JASGDG010000203.1:0-3180 GCA_047607325.1 Xenophilus sp.
CCGAAGCCGGCGCGGAACACGTCCAAGAGGAATACGAGCATGTTGCGACGCACCCTGGCCGGGTTGGCCTGCGCCCTCACCCTCGCGCCCGCGCTGGGCCGGGCGCAGCCGGCCGCCTGGCCGAGCCGGCCGGTCCACATCGTCGTGCCCTTCCCGCCCGGCGGCAGCACCGACGTGCTGGCGCGCCGCCTGGGCGACAAGCTCGCCAGGGCCTGGGGCCAGCCGGTGGTGGTGGACAACCGCGCCGGCGCCGGCGGCACCGTGGGCGCCGACTTCGTGGCCAAGTCCGCGCCCGACGGCTACACCCTGCTGATGGGCGTGACCGGCAGCAACGCCATCGCGCAGGCGCTGTACTCGAAGCTGCCCTATGACGTGGTCAAGGACTTCGCGCCGGTGTCGATGGTGGTGAGCGCGCCGCTGGTGTTGGCCGTCAACCCCGAGGTGAAGGCGAGCAACGCGGCCGAATTCCTCGCGCTGGTGAAGTCGAAGCCGGGCGCGCTGAGCTACGGATCGGCCGGCAACGGCACCTCGATGCACCTGACCGGCGAGATGTACAAGCAGGCCGCCAGGGTGTCGATGGTGCACATCCCCTACCGCGGCAGCGCCGGCATGCTCACCGACCTGATGAGCGGCCAGATCCAGGCCACCTTCGGCGACGTGCTGGTGCTGCTGCCGCAGATCCAGGCCGGCAAGGTGCGCGCCCTGGCCGTCACCTCGAAGGCGCGCCACCCGATGCTGCCGGACGTGCCGACGCTGGACGAGACGGGCCTCAAGGGCTTCGAGGCGCTGTCGTGGCAGGGGCTGTTCGCGCCGGCCGGCACGCCGCCCGAACTGGTCGAGAAGATCAGCGCCGAGGTGAACCGCGCGATCACGGCGCCCGACATCCGCGACTACTTCGCCGCCAACGGCTTCATCGTCGGGGGCACCACGCCGGCGGCGTTCAGGGCCTTCGTCGAGGCCGAGGCGAGGAAGTGGTCGCCCATCGTGAAGTACTCCGGCGCGAGGGCGGATTGAATGAACCCACCCCCGTTTCTCCCGGACTTCGTTCCGGTCGAATCCCCCCTCGAGGGGGCACACCCTACGGCCCGGCAAAGCCGGTTCCGTGGGTGTTCGGGCATGGCCTGCTCCGCGGCCTTCGGCACCGCTGCATGCCGGGCGCCATTTCATGCTTTGCGGGTGGCGCGCGGCGCTATGGATAACTGAGATGGCGCAGGAGGGCATCCGCCGCATCGGCCCGCCCGTGGTGCGCGCGGGGCAGGTGCAGCCCGTCTCGCCCGCGGTCGCGTGGGAGCGGCTGCTGTTCGTCTCGGGCCAGGTGCCGATGCTGCGGGGCCGCCCGGCGGCGGAGGACATGGCCGGGCAGACGCATGCGGCGATCGACCTGATCGAAGCCGTCCTCGCCCAGGCCGGCTGCACGCTGGCCGACGTGGTCAAGACCACCGTGTGGATCACCGACGCGGCCGAGTACCCGGCCTTCAATGCAGCCTATGCGGAACGTTTTCCGCCGGAATCCGCGCCAGCCCGCTCCACCGTGGTGGCCGGGCTGATCGCGCCGGTGAAGGTGGAGATCGAGGCGGTGGCGGTCATGCCGCCGCCGGGCTGAGGCCCCCTTACAGCCCCGCGGCCGCGCGCAGCGCCTGGGCCTTGTCCGTGCGTTCCCAGGTGAACTCCGGCTCCTCGCGGCCGAAATGCCCGTAGGCGGCGGTCTTCTGGTAGATGGGGCGCAGCAGGTCCAGCATCTGGATGATGCCCTTCGGGCGCAGGTCGAAGTGCTCGTTGACCAGCGCGGCGATCTGCTCGTCGGGGATCACGCCGGTGCCCTCGGTGTAGACCGTCACGTTGATCGGCCGGGCCACGCCGATGGCATAGCTCACCTGGAGCTGCGCCTGGCGCGCCAGCCCGGCGGCCACGATGTTCTTGGCCACGTAGCGCGCCGCATAGGCGGCCGAGCGGTCGACCTTGCTCGGGTCCTTGCCGCTGAAGGCGCCGCCGCCGTGCGGGCAGGCGCCGCCGTAGGTGTCGACGATGATCTTGCGCCCGGTCAGGCCGCAGTCGCCCTGCGGGCCGCCGATGACGAAGCGGCCGGTCGGGTTGATCAGGTAGCGGGTGTCCTTCAGCCACTCCTTGGGCAGCACCGGCTTGATGATCTCCTCGATCACCGCCTCGATGAAGCTGGGCTTCATCTTGGTCGCGGTCTCGCTCTGGTCGGGGCTGTGCTGGGTGGAGAGCACCACGGTGTCGATGCTGTGCGGCTTGCCGTCCACGTAGCGCAGCGTCACCTGGCTCTTGGCATCGGGGCGCAGGAAGGGCAGGCGGCCGTCCTTGCGCAGCTGGGCCTGGCGTTCGACCAGGCGGTGCGCGTAGTAGAGGGGCGCGGGCATCAGCTCGGGCGTCTCGTCGCAGGCGTAGCCGAACATCAGGCCCTGGTCGCCGGCGCCGGTGTTCAGGTGGTCGTCCGAGGCGTGGTCCACGCCCTGGGCGATGTCGTTGCTCTGCTTGTCGTAGGCCACCAGCACCGCGCAGCCCTTGTGGTCGATGCCGTACTCGGTGTTGTCGTAGCCGATGCGCTTGATGGTGTCGCGCGCGACCTGGATGTAGTCGACGTGCGCGTTGGTGGTGATCTCGCCGGCCAGCACCACCAGGCCGGTGTTGGTCAGCGTCTCGGCGGCCACGCGGCTGCGCGGGTCCTGCTCGAAGATCGCGTCGAGGATCGCATCGGAAATCTGGTCCGCGACCTTGTCCGGGTGGCCCTCGGAAACGGATTCGGAGGTGAAGAGGAAATCGTTCGCCATGTAGAAGAAAACTCCGTTGATGTGCTTGCCTGGCGCGTTGCCAGTCCGGTCGGAGCCTTGGCGAACGCTTTAGCAGTTTGGATTTAACGTCGCCCTGCAAGTAGTCCTGTAACTCGGCGACAATGGCCATTCTATTCCTGCCGCGCCGGCCCTGTCGGCGCGCGCGCCGATCCCTCATCCCTTCGCCGACATTCCCGCTGCCTGATGACCGCGCTGTTCCGCCTGCTTGCCCGTGTGCCGCTGCCGGTGATGCATGCGCTGGGCGGGGCACTGGGCTGGCTGGTGTGGTGGCTGGCGCCGCGCTACCGGCGGCGCTTCCGCAGCAACGCCGCGGCGGCCGGCTTCACGCCCGCGCAGTACCGGCCGGCCATCGCGGCGGCGGGGCGCG
>JASGDG010000204.1:0-18494 GCA_047607325.1 Xenophilus sp.
CTCCGCCCGGCCGCGCAGGCCGGCGCGCGCGGGCGGCCGGGCAGGCGCGGCCACCGGCGTGCCCGAGAGGAAGGCATCAGCCATGCACGAACTCCTTGCTGCGCCGGCCCAGCGCATTGGCGGCAGCCACCACGCCCAGCACGCTTGCCAGCAGCAGCATGGCCACGGCGGCGGCGAAGGGATAGTTGTTGGCCTGGATGCCCTGCTGGTACATGTAGAAGGGCATGAACATCTGCTGCCCGCCGCCCACCAGCGTCTGGGTGACGAAGGCGCTCACACTGGAGGCGAAGACCAGCAGGCTGCCGGCCAGCAGGCCGGGCATGGACAGCGGCAGGGTGATCTGCCGGAAGGTCCGCCAGTGGCCCGCGCCCAGCGCCAGCGAGGCCTGGCGCAGGTTGCCGTCGAGGCTGGACAGGGCGGTGATCAGCGGCAGCACCATCAGCGGCAGCTCGATCTGCGCCAGGGCCACGGTGACGGCGCCGGGCGTGTAGAGCAGCCTGAGCGGATCGGAGATCAGGCCCAGGTCCAGCAGCGCCGTGTTGATGATGCCCTGGCGGCCTAGGATGACCACCCAGGCGAAGGTGCGCACCACCGAACTGGTGAGCAGCGGCAACAGCACCAGCAGCAGCAACGGGCCCTGCCAGCGCGGTGGCGCCAGCGTGTAGAGGTAGGCCAGCGGAAAGCCGACCATCATCGCCAGCAGCGTGACGCGCAGCCCCAGCCACAGCGTGTTGCCCAGGATGCCGAGGTTGAAGCCGTCGCCCAGGAACTTGGCGTACTGCCCCAGGCCGGGCTCGGCCATGGCCGTGTCGTTGTGCAGGCTGACGTAGGCCAGCAGCAGCATGGGCGCCAGCACGAAGACCAGGAAGAAGAGTGTCAGCGGCAGGCCCAGGGCCAGCGGCGGCGTCAGGCGCGGATGGACGGCGGCGGCCATGGCTCTCAGGCGGCGTAGACGCTGGCGGACGAGCCGGGCCGCAGGCGCAGGCCCACCGCGTCGCCGGCCGCGAAGCGCGGCTGCTCGGCGGTGCGCGGCTGCGTCACCTTGACGCTGGCGCCCCCGGCCAGGCGCAGTTCGTAGACCAGCGAGGGGCCCAGCGGCAGCACCATTTCCACCTGCGCCGGCAAAGCGTCCGCGGCGGGCTGGCCCAGGGCCAGGTGCTCGGGCCGGGTGGCCAGCACCACCGCGCCGGCACGCGAGCACGGCCGGGCCAGCGGCAGGGCCAGGTGCCCGCCGCCCTCGCAGTCCACGGCGTAGCCCGCGCCCTCCTGCCGTGCCATGCGGCCGGGCAGCAGGTTGGCCGTGCCGATGAAAGTGGCGACGAAAAGGGTGGCCGGCCGGTCGTAGACGGCCTCCGGCGTGTCGAACTGCTCGACCCGGCCGGCGTGCATCACCGCGATGCGGTCGGCCATGGACATGGCTTCCTCCTGGTCGTGCGTGACCAGCACAGTGGTGATGCCCAACTCGCGCTGGATGCGGCGGACCTCGATCTGCATGTCCAGCCGCAGGTTCTTGTCGAGGGCGGCGAAGGGCTCGTCCAGCAGCAGCACCTTCGGCTTGACGGCCAGGGTGCGGGCCAGCGCCACGCGCTGCTGCTGGCCGCCGGAGAGTTCGCGCGGGTAGCGCTGGCCGAAGGCGGACATGCGGACCAGCTCCAGCATCTGCCGCGCGGCGGCGCGAGCCCCGGCCGCGGCGACGCCGCGTGCGCGCAGGCCGTAGGCCACGTTCGCCTCCACCGTCATGTGTGGGAAGAGGGCGTAGTTCTGGAACACGATGCCGGCGCCGCGCTCGTTGGTGGGAAGCGCGTCCACGCCTTCGCCGCCGATGCGCACGCTGCCGCCGCTCTGGCGCATCAGGCCGGCCACGATGCGCAGCAGCGTGGTCTTGCCGCAGCCGCTGGGCCCCAGCAGCGCGACCAGTTCGCCGGCCCGGATCTGCAGCGACACGGATTCGACCGCCACCGAGCCCGCGTAGCGGTGGTGGATCTGGTCGAGTTCGACGGTGACGCCGGAGGCGGGGGCGGGAACGGTCATGCGCGGAGGTCCTTCATCAACACCGGAGCGACCGGCCGGCCGCGGCCTGCTGTCTCAAGAACCATGCCACGCGGGCAACATGAATTGGATACAACAGAAAAAATGATTGAGTACAAAAATGGTGCAATCCATTCCCATGCTGGAGCATCCATTCCCTGAAAAGGGACGCCGGACTTTGGATACGACCTTGTTGACGGAGGAGGGCGCGGATGGCACGGAGATTGCGCGGAAGGCCGGGTCGGCCGATCCCGGCCCATCCGCCTGAAAGGAATCCTTCATGAGCCTTCCCCTGTCCCGCCGCCGTCTGCTGCAGGGTGCTGCCGGCGTCACTGCGCTGCATCTGGCAACGCCGGCCACCGTCGCCCTGGCGCAGGGCAAGTCCATCTCGGCCACCACCTATCCGGGCGCGTGGGAATCCGCCCACCGCGGCATCCTGCTGCCCGCCTTCGGCAAGGCCACGGGCGCCTCGGTGAGCCTGGTGCCCTCGCTGGCGGTGGACACGGTCTCCAAGATCGTCGCGTCCAAGGCCAACCCGCCCTATGACGTGATCATCCTGGACGAAGGACCGTACCTGGCGGCGCTGTCGCAGGACATCTTCGAGAAGATTCCGGCCGACAGGATGCCCCACCTCAAGGACGTGCCGTCCAAGCTGGTCGACCCGCGCGGCCTGGGCGTGTTCGTCTCGGGCCAGATCATCGGCATCGCCTACAACACCGAGAAGATCAAGACGCCCCCGAAGTCGTGGAACGACCTGCTCAAGCCCGAGTACAAGGGGCGCGTGGGCCTGGCGGGCATGGGCTCCACCCTGATGTCGGCCTGGATGGTGGAGATGGCCCGCCTCAACGGCGGCGGCGAAGAGAACATGGAGCCCGCCTTCCAGTTCGTGAAGAAGCTGCTGCCCAACGTGAGCGCCGTCGCCAGCAACCCCGGCGCGCTGGCCACGCTGTTCCAGCAGGGCCAGATCGACATCTCGGTGCACTACAACAACAACGTGGGCGACTTGCAGGGCAAGGGCGTGCCGGTGGCGATGGCCCGGCCCGACACGGGCTGGATCCACATCAAGAGCGTGATGCACATCGTCAAGAACACGAAGAACCCGGATCTGGCCGCCGCCTACATCAATGCGGCGCTCAGCCCCGAGGTGCAGACGAAGATGGCGGCCGAGCCCTACTTCGTCGCCCCGGTCAGCACCAAGGCCGTGTTCAGCCCCGGCCTGCAGGCCTACGCCAAGAACATGGCCGAGATCGAGGCCATGAACGGCGTGGACTGGGCCAGGCTCAACCCGCGCCGCGGGGAGTACATCGACCGCTTCAACCGCGAGATCCGCGTGTGACCGGCAAGCGCGTGCTGCTGGGCATGCTGACCCCTTCGTCCAACACCGCCCTGGAGCCGATCACCGCGGCCATGGTGGCGGGGCTGCCGGAGGTGTCGGCCCATTTCGCGCGCTTCCGCGTGACCGAGATCTCGCTGCGCGAACAGGCCCTCGGGCAGTTCGACGAGGCGCCCATCCTGGAGGCGGCGCGCCTACTGGCCGATGCACGGGTGGACGTGATCGCATGGAATGGCACCTCATCCGGCTGGCTGGGCTTCGAGCGCGACGAGGCGCTGTGCGCGCGCATCACGGCCGAGACGGGCATTCCGGCCTGCACCTCGGTGCTGGCGCTGAACGAGGCGATGCGCCTGGCCGGCTGCACCCGCTTCGGCCTGCTCTCGCCCTACCTGGCCGAGGTCCAGCAGCGCATCGTGGCCAACTATGGCCGCCACGGCCTCGACTGCGTGGCCGAGCGCCACTTGGGCCTGAGCGAGAACTTCGCCTTCTCGGAAGTGGCCGAGGCCCGGATCGAGGTCATGGCCCGCGAGGCCATGGAAGGCGGTGAACCCCAGTGCCTGGCCACCTTCTGCACCAACCTGCGGGCCGCGCACCTGGTGCCGACGCTGGAGCGTGCGCTGGGCGTGCCGGTGTACGACACCGTTGCCACCGCCGTCTGGAAGTCGCTGCGCCTGGCCAGCGTGGACGCACGGCGGGTGCGCGGCTGGGGGAGCCTCTTCGACCTGTGAGCAGCACCGCTGCTTCTCCTGCCATTGCATACACTTCTGGCCATGCGCCGCCTTCCGCCGCGCCTTCTGTTTCGATCATGGCGACCACCACCTCCCGCCGCGCGGCCTCCAGGCCCGCCGGCAAAACGTCCGCCTCCAAGACGGACATCTACCAACGCATCTACGAGGCGATCGTCGAGCACCGGCTGATGCCGGGCACCAAGCTGTCGGAAGAGCGGGTGGCGGAACTCTTCGCCGTCAGCCGCACCCAGGTGCGCGGCGTGCTGCAGCGTCTGGCGGTGGAGCAGCTGGTCACCCTCTATCCCAACCGCGGCGCCTTCGTCACCACGCCCAGCGTGGACGAGGCGCACGACGTGCTCGAGGTGCGGCGCACGCTGGAGCCGGCCATCGTCGCCCGCCTGATCGAGCGTATCCGCCTGGGCAAGGCGCCGGGGGCGGTCAAGCAGCTGCGCGCCCTCATCAAGCGCGAGCAGCAGGCCCATGCCACCGGCGACCGGCGCGCGGCGGTGCGGCTGTCCGGCGAGTTCCACGTGCTGCTGGCCCAGCTGTCGGGCAGCAGCATCCTGACGCGCATGATGCGCGAGCTGACCCCGCTCACCTGCCTGGCCATCCTCACCTTCGAGGCGCCCACCGGCGCCGCCTGCCCGAACGACGAACACACCAGCCTGGTCGATGCCATCGAGGCCGGCCAGGTGGCCGGGGCCCAGGCGCTGATGGTGGAGCACCTGCATCACATCGAGCGTTCGCTCAACCTGCAGGAGGACGAGGAGCAGCAGGTGGACCTGGCCGAGGTGCTGCTCGGTTGATCAGTTGATGTATTCGATCTGGAAGATGATTGGATACAAGTGGCATGACGGTTGCTTGCGGGCAGGGCCTTGTCCCCTTTTCCCTGCCCCGCCGCCATGTCCGATGCCTCCCTCCAGCGCTTCGATCTCGTTCTTCTCGGCGCCACCGCGCTGACCGCGGAGGCGGCACAACCGCAGATCCGCGATGCCTTCATCGGCGTGCGCGCGGGCCGCATCGCCTGGCTGGGCGCGCAGCCTCCCGCGCAATGGGAGGCCGCCCGTACCCTGCGGCTGCACGACCACTTCGTCACGCCGGGTTTCGTCAACGTCCACACCCACGCCATCCTCAGCATGGTGCGCGGCGTGGCGGCCGACCTGGGCTTCGCGCCCTCGTACACGCCCGGCATTCCCAAGGGAACTCAGGTCAACCCCGAGCAGGCGGGGGCTCTGGCCCGGCTCGGCGCGCTGGAAGCGCTGCTCTTCGGCTCCACCCTGGTGGGCGACAACTTCGTGCACGCCGACGTCTGCACCGAAGCCATGGCCGAACTGGGCCTGCGCCTGGCGCCGAGCTGGCGGCTGCATGACGTGGACTTCGCGCGGGTGGCGCAGGGCGATTGGCGCCACGACCGCGCCATCGGCGAGGCGACGCTGCGCGCCGCGATGGATCTGCATGCGCGCTGGAAGGGCCATCCGCGGGTGCGGGTCAACCTGGCGGCGCATGCGGTCGACACCTGCTCCGAGGACTTCCTGCGCGAGGTGGCGGCACTCTCGCGGGCCCACGACCTGCGGGTGAGCACGCACCTGGGCCAGAGCCGGGTCGAGGTGGAGCGCGTGCGGGCCCGCACCGGCCGCACGTCCACCGAAGTGCTGGCCGACACGGGCCTGCTCAATGAACGCCTGCTGGGCGGGCACTGCATCTACGTGAGCGAGGACGATGCCCGGCGCATGGCGGCGGCGGGCGCCCATGCGGTGCACATCCCCAAGTGCAACGCCGCCTCCGGTCGCCTGGCGCCCACGCCCATGCTGCAGCGGGCGGGTGTGAACATGGCGTTGGCCACTGACACGCAGCACGCCGACATGGTGGAACTGATGCGCTGGGCGCTGGCCACCGCGCGGGTGCAGGAGGGCGGGGTCGATGCCCAGTGGCAGCCGGCGCACGTCTTCGACATGGCGACGCTGGGCGGCGCGCGGGCACTGGGCCAGGCCGCGGAGATCGGCAGCCTGGCGGTGGGCAAGGCGGCCGACCTGGTGGTTTTCGATGCCCGCCGGCCGCACCTGCGGCCGCACGTGAATCCGCTGGGCACCCTGGTTCATACCGGCCAGGGCCGCGACGTGCGCATGGTCTTCGTCGCCGGCGAGGCGCTGGTGGAAGAGGGGCGGCCCACCCGGGTCGACATGGAGGCCGTGTGCGCCGAGGCCGAGGCTGCCGCCCGTGCCCTGTGGGGAGCGGAAGGCCGGGTCTACTGAGTGCCCGGCCGCCGGGATGAGGTGCATGGATGCACTAGGTTGAAAAGTTGTATCCAATCAATATTGAGAATATCGGGAGAAAGCGCTTTGAATTGGTAGATATGAAAGGTGGTGAGGCAGACATGTATTGGATACAACATGGCATGTTGATTGCTTTGTGTCTGGCATGCCCGACGTTGCCTCGCCGGTTCCGTCCCTCGTGTTCCACCTCCTTTCCAGGACTGCCATGCGAAAGTTCATCGCTCCCCTGCTCGTCGCCGCGGCGGCCTTCGTGTCCTTTGCCAGTCAGGCGCAGGACGTCATCAAGCTCGGCTACGCCAAGTGCGCGCACTGCACGCCGCTGGCGCTGACGCCGCAGAACGCTGACGCCGCCAAGGTCAAGCTCGAAGCCATCGGCTTCAACACCGGCAACGACGTGCTCACGGCCCTGCTGTCCAAGAGCATCGACGTGGCCCAGATCACCTACCTGCACTACGCCACCGCGCTCGACAAGGGCTTCGACGTGGTCGCCATATCGGGCCAGATCAACGGCGGCTCTCAGATCCTCGTCGGCAACGACCTGCCCGTGGCCGAGAACGACTGGGCCGGCCTCAAGAAGGTGATCACCGACTACAAGGCCCAGGGCAAGCCCTTCCGCGTGGCGGCCTCGCGCGGCAATGCGCAGGACATCCACATGCGCGGAGCCTTCGCCAGGCAGGGCATCGACATCAACAAGGACGTGCAGTTCGTCAACATCCCCAACCCCTCGGACCACGTGCAGGCCCTGCGCCGCGGCGAGGTGGAGCTGATCTGCTCGGTCGACCCCTTCGCCACCCAGATCCGTGAAGTGAAGGCCGCCAAGTTCTTCGCCTTCCCCTATGACCAGGCCGCCGGCAAGCTGACCAACCTGATCGTCACCCGCTCCGACGTGATCGCCGGCAGGCCGAAGGGGGTGGAGGAGACCGTGCACTCCATCATCAAGGTCAACGACCTGATGGCCACGGACAAGGGCCTGTTCATTGACACCATCCAGAAGGTGACCGGCCTGGACAAGGCCATCGCCACCGGCGCCGCGGCCAACCTGTACCCCGACTACCAGATGCATCGTGCCTCGGCAGTGGCGATCGCCAGGATGATGAAGGACCTGAAGTACATCAACACCGACGTGAGCGCGGCGGTCGAGAAGAACATGGACTACCGCTTCCTGGAAGCGGCCACCGGCAAGCCGAAGGCTCAGCTGGGCTACTGATGCGGGACCCGGCGATGGCCCAGACCTCCTCCCCCGCGCTGCCCGCAGGCCCCGGGCTGGCCGCGCCCGTACCCACCTGGAAGCGGCTGTACCGACGCGTCGAGCGCGCCATCGTCCCGGCGGTGCTGCTGATCGGCTGGGAGCTGTTCTCCCGCTCGGGCATGCTGCCGCCGGCGCTGCTGCCGGCGCCCTCGCAGGTGCTGGTGGCCTGGGCGGACTGGGTGTTCGCCACCGACGGCAACACCCAGACCTACAGCGGCCGCTGGATCTTCGACGTGGCCGCCAGCGCCGGCCGGGTGTTTGCCGGCTTCGCGCTGGCGGCGCTGCTGGGCATCGGCCTGGGCATGGCCATCGGCTGGTCGCGCACGGTCGAGAAGCTCATCGAGCCGGTACTGCAGACCCTGCGCCCGGTGCCGCCCGTGTCGTGGATCCCGCTGGCCATCATCTGGTTCGGCATCGCCAATAAGCCGGCCATCTTCCTCGTCTTCCTCGGCTCCTTCTTCCCGGTGCTGCTATCCACCATCCACGGCGTGAAGGCCTGCGACCGCAACCTGCTGCGCGCCGGGGCCATGGCCGGCGGCACGCCGGCGCTGCTGCTGCGCCACATCGTCTTCCCGGCGGCGCTGCCCAGCATCTTTTCCGGCCTGCGTATCGCCATCGGCTCGGCCTGGATGCTCACCGTCACGGCCGAGATGGTGGCCGTCAAGAGCGGCGTGGGCTACGTGCTGTGGGATTCGTACTACTTCCTGCGCTACGACATCGTGATCGCCGCCATGGCCAGCATCGGCCTGCTGGGCTACTGCAGCGACCTGGCGATCAAGCTGCTGTCGGCGCGCGTGCTGCGCTGGCAGCGCGGATCCACCCTTCAATCGAAGGAGGGCTGATTCCATGAGCCTCATCACCATCCAGAATGTCACGCGCCTGTTCGAGGACTCGCGCCGCGGCGCCGCTGTCAAGGCGCTGGACGACGTCAGCCTCTCGGTGAAGCGCAACGAGTTCCTCTGCCTGCTGGGCCCCAGCGGCTGCGGCAAGTCCACGCTGCTGAACATGATCGCCGGCTTCGACCGGCCCACCCGCGGCGTGGTCTCGGTCGGCGGCCGGCCGGTCACCGCGCCAGGCGTGGACCGGGGCGTGGTTTTCCAGCAGCCCACCCTCATGCCCTGGCTGCCGGTGTGGGAGAACGTGGCCTTCCACCTCGTCATGCGCGGCGCGCCCAAGGCCGAGCGGCGCAAGCGTGCGCAGCACTTCATCGACATGGTGGGGCTGCGTGGCTTCGAAAACCACTACCCCAGTGAACTCTCGGGCGGGATGAACCAGCGGGTGGGCATCGCCCGCGCGCTGCTGATGAACCCGGAGGTGATCCTGATGGACGAGCCGTTCGGGGCACTGGACGAGCAGACGAAGATGGACATGCACGCGGAGCTGGTGCGCATCTGGCGCGAGAGCCAGAGCACCATCGTCTTCGTCACCCACGGCATCGAGGAGTCGCTGGCGCTGGGCACGCACATCGCCGTGATGTCGGCGCGCCCGGGGCGCATCCGCGAGCTGATCGAGGTGGACCTGCCGCGCCCGCGCGACTCCACCAGCCCGCGCTTCAACGACTGCAAGCGCCACATCCTGCAACTGCTGCGTCCCGAAGGCGCCGAAGCCGCCGCCCATGCCTGAGGCTGCCGCGACGGCCACCTTCGCCATCGGCGCCGCCGGCTTCGTCGGCCTGGCACTTGCGGAGCACCTGCTGGTGCGCGGCGCTGGCGGCGCGACTGGCTCTGCGTGCGCGATGCCGCCGCGGCCATCGCCGCGCTGCTGGGCGCCGAGGCACCGCAGTTCGCCCAGCTCATCTACAACCTGGCCGCCGGTTTCGAGTGGTCGACGGCCGACTGGTGCGGCTGGCTGGCGTGGCAGCCGGGCTTCGCGGGCGCGGACTGGTCCGTCGTGGGCGAGGGCGGCAGGGCCAACGTGGATCCCTGTGCCGACCACGATCGTGCCGCCATGGACATCACCGCCCTGTGGCGCGACACCGGCTTCGAGCCGGTCCACGATCTGCCGCGCGCCGGCGCCGATTTCCTCGCCTGGCTGTGGCACATCGAGGAGCCTGCTCTTGCCTGAAATCCTGCCCGTGCCCGAGCACCGCCTGGTGGCCGAGGGCGCCATCGTCGTGCTGGCCGACATCACCGGCTACGCCGCGCATCAGATCGTGTGCAACGCGGTCGCGCCCGGCAAGATCCAGACCGGCCAGGGCGGCCGGGCGCTGGATCCAGCCGTAAGGAGCGCACCATCTGCAGAACCCCCTGGCCCCGCCTGGGCCGGTCCGAGGACGTGGCCGAGGCGGTGCTCTTCCTGGCCAACTCCTCGGCGCGCTTCATCACCGGCGTCGAGCTGATGGTCGACGGCGGCTGGATGGCCGCCTGAACCCCTGACATCCACCACTTTCCATGCCCGCCTTCGACCTCGTCATCCGCAACGCCCGCGCCGTCACGGCCAGCGACATCTTCGACTGCGACATCGCCGTGCGCGACGGCCGCATCGTGCAACTGGGGCAGCAACTCCCCGCCGGCACGCGCGAGATCGACGCCGCCGGCCGCCACGTGACGCCCGGCGGCGTGGACGCCCACTGCCACCTGGACCAGCCCGAGCCGCCGCCGGTGCGCATGGCCGACGACTTCGACACCGGCACCCGCTCGGCGGCCTGCGGCGGCACCACCACTGTCATTCCCTTCGCGCTGCAGCACAGGGGCCAGTCGCTGCGCGAGGCGGTGGCCGACTACCACCGCCGCGCCGAGGGCAAGGCCCACGTCGACTACGCCTTCCACCTGATCGTGAGCGACCCCACGCCCACCGTGCTGGGCGAGGAACTGCCGGCGCTGATCCGCGAGGGCTACAGCTCGTTCAAGATCTACATGACCTACGACAGCCTGAAACTGGACGACGGCCAGATCCTGGACGTGCTGGCGGTGGCGCGCGAGCACGGCGCGATGGCGATGATCCACGCCGAGAACGCCGACTGCATCGAGTGGCTGACCCGCCGCCTGGAGGCCACCGGCCGCACTGCTCCCCGCTACCACGCGCACGCCCGGCCGATGCTCGTGGAGCGCGAGGCCACGCACCGCGCCATCGCCCTGGCGGAACTGGTGGACGTGCCCATCCTCATCGTGCACGTCTCCGGCCGCGAGGCGATGGAGCAGATCCGCTGGGCCCGCGCCCACGGCCTCAACGTCTTCGCCGAGACCTGTCCGCAGTATCTCTTCCTGACGGCGGAAGACCTGGGGTTGGACGACAGCTACCACGGCGCCAAGTGCGTGTGCAGTCCGCCGCCGCGGGACAAGTCCAACCAACAAGTGATCTGGAACGGCCTGGCCGACGGGCTCTTCACCGTGTTCTCGTCCGACCATGCGCCCTATCGTTTTGCGGGTGAAGACGGAAAGAGGCCGGGTGGCCGGGAGCTCGGCTTCCGTCACATCCCCAACGGCATTCCTGGGCTGGAGACGCGCATGGCGCTCCTATGGTCCGAGGGGGTGATGGCTCGACGCATCACACCGCAGAAGTTCGTCGAGCTGACCGCCACGAACCCTGCCAAGGCCTATGGACTGCACCCGCGCAAGGGCAGTTTGGCCGTAGGTGCCGACGCCGATCTGGTGCTGTGGGACGAGCGCGAGTTTGTGCTGAGCAACAGCCAGTTGCATCACAACGTCGACTACACGCCCTACGAGGGAATGCACCTGAGCGCCTGGCCAGCGATGACGCTCTCGCGCGGCCGGGTGGTGTGGGACGGACGGCAGTACCTGGGTCGGCGCGGTGGGGGTCAGTTCCTGCACTGCGGCGCACCCACGCTGCTGCCGATGAGGGCCGCATGAGCGAAGCCGTCGCTCCAGTCGAAGCGCGGCCGCTGCGGCTGCTGGTGCTCAACCCCAATATCTCTGAATCGGTGACGGCGCTGATCGAGGCCGAGGCGCGGCGCAGCGCCCGCCCTGGCGCGCAGCTCACGCTGGCCACCGCACCCTTTGGCGTGGCCTACATCGAGACCCGCTTTGAGGCCATGCTGGGTGCCCACGCGGTGGCCGAGATGGCTGTGGAGCAGGCGCAGGCCCACGACGCGGTGGTGGTGGCCGCCTTCGGCGATCCCGGCGTGGATGCACTGCGCGAGTTGCTGCAGGTGCCGGTGGTCGGTTTGACGGAGGCCGCACTGGCCACTGCCGGACTGCTCGGCCGGCGTGTGTCCATCATCGCCATCTCGCAGCGCATCCAGGCCTGGTACCGTGAGCGGGTGGATGAGTGCGGCTTTGGCCGCCGGCTGGCCAGCATTCGTGCGCTGAAGCAGCCGCTCTCTGGTCCTGGCACGGTGCAGCAGGAGTACGGCGAGGCGCTCGTCGCGCTGGCTGAGCGCGCAGTGCTCGAAGACGGCGCTGACGTGCTCATCCTGGCCGGCGCACCGCTCGCCGGCCTGGCGCGGCAGGTGAGCGATCGTCTGCCGGTACCGGTGGTCGATGGCGTGTCTGCAGCGGTACGGCAGGCCGAGCTGTTGGCTGACATGCGGCCGCCGCCGGCGCGCCAGGGCAGCTTCCGCACGCCGCCGCGCAAAGCGCACGGCGGTCTTTCGGCGGCGCTTGGGAAAGCGCTGAACGAACTGGAATAGTGCGGACCTGATGGGTGCAGAAACGCAAGGCGTCACTGGACCACAGGCACGCGGGCAACCTGATCGCACCACAAGGGAGTCAAGGCTTCGGGGCAATCGTTGGCCCAGGACCGGCAGCTGTATGCCGATGCGCAAGCCGATGCTCACGCGGCTCGACGCGGTTTCTGGCGAGATGCGGATTCGCGGCCGTCGTGGGAATGGGGGCGCATTCGATAGTGTCGAGATCGATGACGAGCGCATCGACCATCTTCACTTCAACTTGTGGGTAATTGAAAGCTCGGGCCCGCGCTTACGCATCGGGCGACTGTCGCCTCAGTCATGCGGCTTCCGCAGGGCCTCGCTCGCGCCCGGCGCATTCAGCGCGGGTGGTGCGCGGTCTGCAGCCGGTAGACAGGGGTAGGGATGCCCTCCATGCGGGCCTTGATCTGCAGCGCGAGCGTGTGCGAGTAGAAGCGCGACTGGCTGAGGTTGCCGCCGTGGATCCACAGGGATTCGATCTGCGTGGGCTTCCACATGTTGCGCAGCTCGCCCTCCCAGGGGCCGGGGTCCCGGGTGGTGTCGGAACCCACGCCCCAGCACTTGCCGACGCGGTCGGCGGCCTCGGGCGAGATGATGTCGGCGAGCCAACTGTTCATCGAGCCGTAGCCGGTGGCGTAGACGATCAGGTCGGCCGGCAGTTCGCTGCCGTCGGTGAGCACCACCGAGCGCGACCGGATCTGCTCGATGCCCACGTGGCTGCGCAGCCGGATGCTGCCGTTGGCGATGAGCTCGGAGGCGCCCACGTCGATGTAGTAGCCGGAGCCGCGTCGGATGTACTTGCCGTGCAGTCCCGAGCCGTCCTCGCCGAAGTCCAGCAGGAAGCCGGCTGCCGTGAGCCGGTCGTAGAACGCCTTGTCGTGCTCGGCGATGGCCTGGAACAGCGGGATGTTGAAGCGCGGCGACACACGGTGCGGCACCGACGCCTGGATCATGTCCGCGCTCTCGGTGTCGATGCCCGCGTCCACGGCTTCTTCCGAATAGAGCGGCCCGAAGGCCATCCTGGTGAGCGTCTCGGAGCGCGCCACGAGCGTGGAGGAGCGCTGGATCATGGTCACGTCCGCGCCATGCTCCCAGAGGTCGGCGCAGATGTCGTGCGCCGAGTTGTTCGAGCCGAGCACCACCACGCGCTTGCCGCGGTAGGCCTCGCCCCCCGGATGTCGGCTGGAGTGGTGCTGCTCGCCTTCGAAGCTGCCGGCGCCGGGGATCTCCGGCACCGTGGGATAGCCCGAGGCGCCGAGGGCGAAGACAAGCTGCTTCGGGCGCAGCACGACGGGCCGGCCGTCCCGCTCGAGCTCGACTTCCCAGGTGCCGGCGGCCTCGTCCCAGCGCGCCTTGCGGCAGATCGTATCGCCCCAGTAGTTGAGCTCCATCAGGCGCACGTAGGCCTCCAGCCAGTCGGCCAGCTTGTCTTTGGGCATGAACACCGGCCAGTCGTCGGGGAAGGGCAGGTAGGGCAGGTGGTCGTACCAGACCGGGTCGTGCAGGCACAGCGACTTGTAGCGCCTGCGCCAGGTGTCGCCGGGGCGCGGGTTCTTCTCCACGATCAGCGTGGGCACGCCGAGCCGGCGCAGGCGCGCGCCGAGCGCGATGCCGCCCTGGCCGCCGCCGACGATCAGGCAGTAGGGCTGCTCCGTCACGCCCATCTGCGCCTGCTCGCACTCGCGCTTCTCCAGCCAGGTGCGCCGCTCGGTGTTGACGCCGTGTTCGGCACCCAGGATGCGGCGGTGGCGCGCCTTCTCCTCGTGGCCCTTGAGTTCGGTGAGCACGGTGAGCATCGTCCAGCAGCGGCCTTCGCGCAGGCGCAGCACGCCTTCGCCGCGCCCCACGGCGGTCTCGAAGCGGAAGAAGGCGCTGACCACGCCGTTGCGCGTGTCGAAGACCTTCCCCGGCACCCAGTCGGCGGGGCGCGCGTGCGGCAGGGTGGCGGCCAGCATGTCGCGGATCTCGTCCAGGCCCTCGCTGGTGCGGATGTTCCAGGTGAAGGCCGACAGGTCCCGCCAGAAGCACTCGCCGCTGTCGAAGAGGGCGCAGGCCGCGTCGGCGTCCTGCCGGGCCAGGGCGGCCTCCAGCCGCGCCAGCCAGTCGGCGACTTCGCGCTCGGCGGTGTCCGGGGGAAGGGATTCGGTCATGGGTGCTTCCTTCGTTCGTGCGTACGTTGTCTTGGCGGGAGGTCAGGCGGGCTGGAAGCGCACGTGGCGGCGCGCCGTCGCGGCGATCGTGGACCAGTCGTAGTGCATGGGCACGGTGCGGCCGGTGCGCCAGGCCTCGCTCTGGTCGTCGTAGTGCGGGTCGGCCGGGTCGCCTGCCGTGCCGTGGAAGACGACCCATCGGCATTGCGTCCAGTCGCCCACGTCGAACACGTAGCGCGCCAGGGAGGCATAGACCGGGTTCGTGCCGAGGTGCGCGACGTAGCCGGTGGTGAAGACGGTGTCGTTGTCGCCGCCCACCGGCCCCTTGTCGCGCGGGGCGAACAGGGGCGCACCGGGCAGCACGGCGCCCAGGGGGTGGCGCAGCAGGAACCGGTGGCGCTCGCCCCAGGCGGCGGGCGCTTCCCCGGCGACGGCGTCGAGGGCGGCGACGAGCACCTCGTCCCAGGTGGCGCCGCCGAGCAGGGTGGCGTCGTCGGCGCGCAGCAGCTGAGGGACGCACCAGCCGAGCTGGTACTCGACGCCCACGCCCGGGGGAATGCTGCGCTGGCGCGAAAGATCGAGCGCGCCCAGGCCGCTGCGTCGCGCCACCTCGCCCGCCAGCGCCATGCGCAGCGCGGCATAGGCGGCCGCCTCGGTCGAGTCCGCCTCCATGCGGCCGTCCCAGGCCACGAGGCGGTCGCGCAGGGCCGCCGCGCGGCCCTGCAGCGCGAGCGGCCGCAGGCGGCGGCAGATCTCGACGGCGGGCAGGCTCAGCACGTCGCGGTGCACCGATTCCATGTCGTCCGGCGTTGCCGCCTCCAGCGCCGTGAGCCGCTGCCAGATGCGGTGCGCGCGGTGCGGCGGATGGGCGTCCGTGCAGAGGTAGTCGGCGTGCTGCGCGACCACCCGGTTGTTGGCCGTGACGATCAGGCCGCCCGCCGGGTCGGCCTGGCGCGGCATCTGCTCCCACGGGATCCAGCCTGCCCAGGCGTGCCGGTCCAGCCAGCCGGGCACGGGCAGCCAGCCGTTGGCCGCGGGCCGCCGCGGCACGCGCGCGCGCAGCAGGTGGCCGATGTGGCCGGCGGTGTCGGCCGCCACGAGGTTGTGGTCCACCAGGCCCCAGCCGCGGCAGGCTTCGTACAGCGCGTCCACGCTGGCGGCCTGCATCATGGGGCGCAGGCAGTCGAAGGAGCGGTCGGTCTCGGCGTCCGGGGCATGGCGCAGGGCCAGCGCGGCACCCGAGCGCGGGTCGCCCGCCACCACCGGGCCGCGCGCGGTGACGAAGACCTCGCAGGCCACCGGCTCGGCCTGGCCGCGCACCCGCACCTGCTCCACGTGGTGCGTCACGTCGGCCCACACGGCGCCGGCATCGTCCGCGCCGGCGCGCTGCAGGTAGCGGAGGCCTTCCGACGCGAAGCGTTCCAGGTACACGTCCGCCGTGTCGACGAAGGCGACCGTGACGCCCCAGGCCACGTGCGCGTTGTGCGCGAAGTGAGGGAAGCCCGGCACGCCGGGCGAGGTGAGGCCGACCACGTCGAACGCGTCGCAGGCCACGTGGCATTGCAGGTACATGTTGGGCATGTCCAGCATGCGGTGCGGGTCGCCGGCCAGCAGCGGCCGGCCGGACGCCGTGCGCCCGCCGCCCAGCGCCCAGTTGTTGCTGCCGCCGCCGGCCGATTCCGGGCTCGCGTGCTGCAGGAAGGCCGCGATCGCCTGGGCCAGCGCCTGCATGTCGGGCTGCAGGCGCCGGGTGAAACGGCCCGGCGGCAGGCACACCAGCTCCTCGCCGCCGTCGTCCATGCGCAGCCGGCCGATGCCTTCGGCGCCCACCACCGGCAGGGCGATCGCACGCCAGAGCTTGGGGTAGACGGAGTTGAGCAGCAGGCTGGTCTGGCGCAGCACGGCGATGCAGTGCCAGTCCTCCCAGGGCTCGGGCTGCTCGCCCAGCGCCGCGTACTCGGGCGGCAGCGGCATCTGCGCCATGGCGGCGTTGACGCCGGCCGTGTAGGCGTCGAGCATCGCGCGCGTTTCGGGCTGGGCGGCGAGCAGGTCGCGCCGGCAGCACTCGGGCAGGCCCATGCGGCGCGCGAGCATGTCCATCGGCAGCGCCGCGGCGCCCATCCACTCCGCGTAGCGGCCCAGCGTGCGCCGGCGCAGCGCGTCCATCTGCCACAGCCGGTCGGTGGCGTGCACGTGGCCCATGGCGAAGAAGGCGTCGGCGGCGCTGCGCGCGCGCAGGTGCGGGATGCCCCAGGCGTCGCGCCAGAGGTCCACCGGGCCTTCGAGGCCGGCCAGTTGCCGGATGTCGGTCTTCATGCCGGGGCCCTGTTCGTCGGTGCGGCGGCCTGGAGGGCCGGCGGCAGCTGCGCCAGCCAGGGCGTGAGCTGCTCGTAGAGATGCGTCAGCTGCAGCACGGAAAGATCGTCGCGCGGCCGCCCGATGATCTGCACGCCCATCGGCAGGCCGCCGGCGCCGAAGCCCACGGGCAGGCTGATGACGGGGCAGCCCGAGAGGGTGCCCGGCGTCACCACCTCCATCCAGCGGTGGTAGCTGTCCATGCTGCGGCCGGCGATCTCGTGCGGCCAGTCGGCCTCCACGGGGAAGGGGAAGACCTGCGCCGTGGGCAGGGCCAGGAAGTCGTGCTGCCCGAACAGGCCGAGCAGGTGGTCGTACCAGGCCGTGCGGTCCACCAGCGCGCGCTGCACGTCGGCCACGCCCAGGCGGCGGCACTGTGCGATCTCCCACTGCAGCTCGGGCTTCATCAGCGCGCGCGTCTCGGGCCGGTCGTAGGCCGGGTCGAGCTTGTCGCCCAGGCTGAACTGGCGCAGCACGACGAAGGCGCGCCAGATGCGCGACCAGTCGAAGTCGGGGCGGATGGCCTCCACCGCGACGCCGGCTTCGCCGAAGCGTGCGAGGGCCGATTCGCACAACGACAGGATGCCGTCCTCGATGGGCAGGTGGCCGCCCAGGTCGCCCAGCCAGCCGATGCGCGCGCCGCGGAAGTCGTGCGCGAGCTGGCCATGCCAGTCCGGCACCGCGGCGTCCAGCGAGAGCGGCACGCGCGGGTCGTAGCCCGACTGCACCGACAGCAGCAGCGCCAGGTCGTCGGCGCTGCGGCCCATCGGCCCCTCGGTCACCAGCTGGTTGAGGAAGGCGTCGGTGCGCGGCCACAGCGGAACGCGCCCCTGCGACGGGCGAAAGCCCAGCACGTTGTTGAAGCCCGCGGGGTTGCGCAGCGAGCCGCCCATGTCGCCGCCGTCGGCCACGGGCAGCATGCGCAGGGCCAGCGCCACCGCCGCGCCGCCGCTGGAGCCGCCGGCGCTGAAGCGCGGGTCCCAGGCGTTGCCGGTGGCGCCGAAGATGCTGTTGTAGGTGTGCGAGCCCAGCCCGAACTCCGGCACGTTGGTCTTGCCGATGAAGATGGCGCCGGCCTCGCGCATGCGCTGCGCCACGATGGCGTCGGCCGCCGGCACGTGGTGCTCGAACAGCCGCGAGCCGAAGGTGGAGCGGATGCCGCGCGCAGGAGCCGTGTCCTTGATGGCTTGCGGCAGGCCGTGCAGGGCGCCCAGCGCGTCGCCGCGCGCCACTGCGGCGTCGGCCTCGTCGGCCTGCCGCAGCACCTGCTCGCGGTCCACCATCGACACGATGGCGTTGAAGCGCGGGTTCAGCGCATCGATCTGCCCGAGGAAGGCGCTCACCACCTCGCGCGAGGAGAGTTCGCGGCGGCGGATGCGCGCGGCGAGTTCGCGCGCCGGCATCAGGCAGATACCGGGGGTCTGCACGGGGGCCGCGGGACGGGCGGCAGGAGGGACGGAGACGTTCGGGGCCATGGTCTTTCCTTGGGCTCAGGCGGTCGCGGCAACGGGTGCCGCGAAGAAGCACGCCGCCGCGCCGGCGGGGCGCGCCAGCAGGGGCGGCGCCTCGCTGCTGCAGCGTGCCTCGCGGCGCGCGCAGCGCGGATGGAAGGCGCAGCCGGCGGGCGGGTTCAGCGGGTCCGGCGAGGTGACGCCCAGCCCCGCGTCGGGGATGCCGAGGCCCGGCTCGGGCGTCAGCACCGAGGCCAGCAGGGCCTGCGTGTAGGGATGGCCGGGCGCTGCGAACAGGGCCTGCGCCTCGGCCAGCTCGAC
>JASGDG010000205.1:0-3922 GCA_047607325.1 Xenophilus sp.
ACCGTTCGGGCTGCAAGAGAGGACGATCCGACTGGTGCGCCCCGTGCTGGAGGGCGGGCTCTTGGTCACCCACAGGGGAAGCGGGCTGCACCAGCCGGGCCGAACCTCAGGGGCAAAGATACAAGGGGGCACGCACGACGGCCCGGCGAAGCCGGTTCCGTGCTCTGCGGGTGGCGCGCGGCGCCACGGAAAACCGGCTCAGCCCGCCGCTCTCTTCTCGAGAATCTCGAAGGCCGGCAGCGTCTTGCCTTCCAGCACCTCCAGGAAGGCGCCGCCGCCGGTGGAGATGTAGCCCACCTCCTTTTCGATGCCGTACTTGGCGATGGCCGCCAGCGTGTCGCCGCCGCCCGCGATCGAGAAGGCGCTGCTGGCCGCGATGGCGCGTGCGATGGTCTCGGTGCCATGGGCGAAGGCGTCGAACTCGAACACGCCCACCGGGCCGTTCCAGACGATGGTCCCGGCCCCGCGCAGCTGCGCGGCGAGCTGGTCGGCGGTCTTCGGGCCGATGTCGAGAATCAGGTCGTCTTCCACGACCTCGGCCGCCGCCTTCACGGTGGCCGGCGCGTCGGCGGCGAAGGCCTTGGCCGTGACCACGTCCACCGGGATCGGCACCGCCGCGCCGCGCGCGCGCATGGCCTCGATGACCGCTTTGGCCTCGCCCAGCAGGTCCGGCTCGGCCAGCGACTTGCCGATGGGCAGGCCGGCGGCCAGCATGAAGGTGTTGGCGATGCCGCCGCCGACGATGAGCTGGTCCACGTTCCTGGCCAGGCTCTGCAGGATGGTCAGCTTGGTGCTGACCTTGGAGCCGGCCACGATGGCCACCAGCGGGCGCTTCGGCTTGGCCAGCGCCCTGGAGATGGCGTCGATCTCGGCCGCCAGCAGCGGCCCGGCGCAGGCCACCTCGGCGAACCGGGCGATGCCGTAGGTGGTGGCCTCGGCGCGGTGGGCGGTGCCGAAGGCGTCGTTGACGTAGATGTCGGTGAGCGCGGCCAGCTTCCTCGCCAGCGCCTCGTCGTTCTTCTTCTCGCCCTTGTTGAGGCGGCAGTTCTCCAGCAGCACCACGCTGCCGGGCTCGACCTGGACGCCGTCGACCCAGCCGGCCACCAGCGGCACCTCGCGGCCGAGCAGTTCGCCCAGGCGCGCGGCGACCGGCGCCAGCGAGTCCTCGGGCTTGAACTCGCCCTCCTTCGGGCGGCCCAGGTGCGAGGTGACCATCACGGCCGCGCCGGCGTCCAGCGCCAGCCGGATGCAGGGCACGGAGGCACGGATGCGGGTGTCCTCCGTAATGTTGCCGGCATCGTCCTGCGGGACGTTCAGGTCGGCGCGGATGAACACGCGCCGGCCGGCAACCTTGCCCTGGGCGCACAGATCGGAGAAGCGGAGGATGTTCATGGCGTGGCCATTGTAGGTTTGGCCCTGCCGGGCGCCGCGGCCGCTACCAGCCCAGCCCCAGGTGCAGCGGCAGGTACACCGCCATGCCGGCCAGCATGGTGCCCAGCACGCCGCCACGCCGGAAATACCAGGCCACGCCGGCGGCGGCGGCATACAGGCGCGCGTCGCACCAGGTGTCGATCAGGTGCCCGCCCGTCATCACGATCTCGGGCGCGATCACGGCGGCCAGCGCGGCGGCAGGCGCGTAGTGCAGGGCCCGGTGCGCCCAGTCCGGCAGGGCCCAGGGCCGGTCCAGGATGAAGAAGAAGCAGCGCGCCAGCACCGTCACGCCGGCCAGGCCGACGATCACCGCCAGTGTCCAGAAGTCGGTGGCGTGGTCTGCGCTCACGCGTCGTCCTCCGCGGCGGGGTCCAGGCCGAGCCGCCGCTCCAGCCAGAAGCACAGCAGCACCGCCACGCCGATGGCCGCCACGATGTTGAGCTTGAGCGGCAGCGCGTAGGCCGCCACCGCGGTCGCGGCCGCCACCAGCGCGGAGAGGATGCGCAGCCGCGTGGTGGTCATCGAGCACACGATGGCCACCAGGCTGAGCACGCCGGCGAAGCCCAGCCCCCAGCAGGTGGGAATGAAGCTCGCCAGCGCGATGCCGGCGAGGCTCATCGACATCCACGCCAGCCAGGTGGCGGTGCAGCCGCCGGCGAGGTAGGCCTCCTGCGCGTCGCGCTCGGCCGGCGTCTCGGCCGGACGCGGGAAGCGGCGGGTGAACATCACGTAGCTCAGGTCCGCCGTCAGGTAGCCTTGCAGCAGGCGTCGCCAGCGCGGCATGTGCATCAGGTAGGGGCGCAGGTGCAGGCTGAAGACGACGAAGCGCAGGTTGACGCAGAAGCCCGTGGCCAGGATCACCCAGGCCGGCGCGCCGGCCACCAGCAGCGGCAGCGCCGCCAGCTGCGAGCTGCCGGCGTACACCAGCAGCGTCATGGCCACCGACTCGAACACGCTCAGGCCGGACTTGAGCATCGCCACGCCCGCCATCAGCCCCCAGGCGCCGATGCCCAGGGCGACCGGCGCCATGTTGCGCCAGCCCTCGCGGAACGCCGGCCTGCGGCGGATGGCGGGGAAAAGGAACATCAGCCGAGCACCTGCCCGGGCTTGACGTCGAAACCGCGCAGGAAATCCGCCGCCGGCAGCCGCCGGCCGCCGGCGCGCTGCAGTTCGGTGAGGCTGACCACGCTGCCGGCGGCCGCCACCTCGATGCCGGCCGGGCCGGCGGCCAGCACGGTGCCGGGCGGCTCGTCCACCGCGGCGGGGCGCGCCGTCGCGGCCCAGAGCTTGAGCGTCTCGCCGTCCAGGTCGGTGCTGGCGCCGGGGAAGGGGTCGAAGGCGCGGATGCGGCGCGCGATGGCGGCGCCGTCCTGGCGCCAGTCGATGCGCGCCTCGGCCTTCTCGACCTTGGCGGCGTAGGTCGCGCCCTCGGCCGGCTGCGGCACGGGCCGCAGGCGCCCGGCCTCGGCCTCGCGCAGGGCCTGGACGATGAGCCGGCCGCCCAGCGCGGCCAGGCGGTCGTGCAGGCGGGCGGTGCTGTCTGCGCCGATGTCCAGCGTCCCGGCCAGCAGCATGTCGCCGGTGTCCAGGCCGGCGTCCATCTGCATGATGGTCACGCCGGTGCGTTCGTCGCCGGCCTCGATGGCGCGGTGGATGGGCGCCGCGCCGCGCCAGCGCGGCAGCAGGCTGGCATGGATGTTCAGGCATCCCAGTGCAGGCAGGTCCAGCACCCACTGCGGCAGGATCAGGCCGTAGGCGGCCACCACCATGGCGTCGGCGCGCGCCGCCTCCAGGGCACTGCGCGCGGCGGCGGCGTCATCGGGGTACTTGCCGTCCAGCCGCAGGCTGCGCGGCTGCGCGACGGGCCAGCCGCGCTCCAGCGCCAGCGCCTTGACCGGCGAGGGCTGCAGCTTCATGCCGCGCCCCGCCGGGCGGTCGGGCTGGGTCAGCACCAGGGCGATGTCGAAGCCGGCCGCCTCCAGCGCCGCCAGGGCGGTGCGCGCGAACTCGGGCGTGCCCGCGAAGACGATCCTCAAGCGGGCCTCTTCAACTGCGGTCGCTGGGCGGCACGAAGCGCAGGTCGTCCCCGACGTGGTAGCGCCGCACCACGCCCTGCGGGTCGACGTAGATGTAGAGCAGGCGCGGCGAATTCACCTGCAGGTAGCGCCACTGCCACACGTCGCCGTCGAAGGAGCCGACGCGGGTGATCTGCTCAGGCCGGCCGAAGGCGCGCAGCACGTCCGGCACGCGCCATTCGTTCAGGCGGATCGCCTGGCCGAACCACAGCTCGTTCATCACCGGCGTCACGGCCACCACCCTGCCGGAGGCGTCGAGATCGACGTTGTCCACCTCGAAGCCTGCCGGCTGGCGCGAGTACTGCAGGCGCTCGCCGCCGCCGGGCAGCGGGTAGGTCGCCGTCGGCGGTCCCAGACGCTGCAGGGCCTCGGCCCGGCTCGCGCCCGGGGGCAGGCGCGTCGGCTCGCCGGCGCAG
>JASGDG010000206.1:0-7930 GCA_047607325.1 Xenophilus sp.
ACGCCGCGCGCCAGTTGGGGCGCCACGGGCTCGGCAGCGCGCTGCGCGCAGCCCGGGTCGCGCGGCGCCTGCGTCTCGGGGCCCTGCAGCGCGTCGTAGCACAGCGCCAGGTCGCGCACCGAACGGGCGAAGGGGCCGAGATGGTCGAGGCTGGCGACGAAGGGATAGCTGCCGGTGCGCGGCAGCCGGCCGAAGGTGGGCTTGAGGCCATAGACGCCGTTGAGCGAGGCCGGCACGCGGATCGAGCCGTTGGTGTCGGAGCCCAGCGCCAGCGGCACCTGCCCCGCCGCCACGGCCGCGCCGGAGCCGCCGGACGAGCCGCCGGCGATGCGCGTGGTGTCGTGCGGGTTGCGGCACGGCCCCTCGTGGCTGTTCTCGGTGGTGAAGCCGTAGGCGTACTCGTCCATGTTGAGTGCGCCGACCAGCACCGCGCCGGCCTGCTCCAGCCGCCGAACCAGCAGGCCGTCGGCCTGCGCGGGCACCGCCGCGCGCTCGATCTTCGAGCCCGCGAGCGTGGGCAGCCCGGCGATGTCGAACAGGTTCTTGACGGCGAAGGGCACGCCGAGCAGCGGCAGTTCGCGGGTGCGGGCGCCCGCCGGTCCGGCCAGCGAGGCGTCGACCTGCGCGGCGCGGCGCAGCGCACGCTCGCGCAGCACGCCGGTGAAGGCATTGATGCGGCCATCGGTGGCATCGATGCGCGCGAGCGCCGCCTCGGCCAGCGCGACAGCACCGACGGCGCCGCCGCGCACCGCGGCCGCCATCGCGGCGCCGTCCTGCAGCAGCCACGCGGCGGGGGTCATGGCGGGCCCTCCTCGGGCGGCACGGGCGAGAAGCTCACCGCGCTTTCCTGCTGCGGTGCCAGCGGCACGGATTCGACCACGGCGGCGAAGTCCGCTGCCAGCGCGAAATAGCGCAGCACACCGGGGCGATGGTCGGCGCGCAGCGGCAGGCCGAGCACGGCCGCCGCGGCGTCGACGTACGGCTCCGCTTCCTGCGGCGTCATCGCCGCACCTCGCGCTGAAAGATCTGCAGGCTGAGCTTCTTGGCGGCGACAAAGCTGGGCGTGCTGAGCGTGTCGACCGTGCGCGGGCGGGCGTCGCCATAGCGCAGGATCTCGGCCACCCTGGTGGGCCGCTTGGTCAGCAGCAGCACCTGGTCGGCCAGATACACCGCCTCCTCCAGATCATGCGACACCAGCAGCATGGTGGTGCCGGTCTGCATGAACACCTCCTGCAGCTTCTCGCGGATGAAGAGGGTCATCTCGAAGTCCAGCGCCGAGAAGGGCTCGTCGAGGAACAGCACCTCCGGACGGGGTGCCAGCGCCCGCATGATCGAGGCCGTCTGCTGCTGCCCGCCCGAGAGCTCGTAGGGGTAGCGGTTCAGGTCGAACTTGACGTCGAAGCTGGCGACCAGCTCGGCCATGCGGCGGTCGACCTCGGCCTTGCTGCGCCCTTCCAGCTTGAGCGGGTAGGCGATGTTGTCAATGGTGCGCATCCACGGGAACATCGCCTCGCGGTAGTTCTGGAACACATAGCCGATCTTGGTGTCCTTCAGACTCTTGCCGTCGAACAGGATCTCGCCGCGGTCGATGGGGATGAGCCCGGCGATCATGTTGATCAGCGTGCTCTTGCCGCAGCCGTTGGGACCGAAGACCGAGACGATCGCCTGCCTGGGGATGTCGAGGTCGAAGTCCTCGTACAGCGGCCAGCCGGCGAAGTACTTGGTCAGCCCGCGGATGGTGATGTGGGTGCCGGCCGGGCCCGGCACGAACTTCGGCTTGGGGACGTCGGCGTAGACCGGGCCGTTCAGGACGATGTCGGCAGCCATCTTCATCTTCCGCTCCAGTGGACGATCTTGCGTTCCGTCAGCAGGAACAGGATGTTCAGCGCATAGCCCAGCGCCCCCGCGGCGAGGATCGACGCGTACATGCTCTTGACGTTGAGCACCTGCTGCGAGTTGATGATGCGGTTGCCCAGGCCCGAATCGGCGCCGATGAACATCTCGGCCACGATGACGATGACCAGCGCCATCGACACCGCCGAGCGCAGCCCGACGAAGCTGGACTGCAGGCTCTCCCACACCAGCACGTCGCGGAAGGTCTGCCAGCGCGTCGCGCCCATCACCTTGGCCGCCATCACGCGCTGCTTGCGGGCGTTGATGACCCCGTAGGCGCTGTTGAACACCACGATCAGCAGCGCGCCGAAGGCGGCGATGGCCACCTTGTTGATGTCCGAGGTGCCGAAGATCATGAGGAACAGCGGGATCAGCGCCGAGCTGGGCGTGGAGCGGAAGAAGTCGATCAGGAACTCCACGCTGCGGTACGCCTTCTCGTTGCTGCCCAGCAGCACGCCCAGCGGCACACCGGCGACGGCGGCGATGAGGAAGGCCTGCACCGTGCGCCACACCGTCACCAGGAAGTCGGACAGCAGCGGACCGCCGGCCAATCCAGTGATGAGCGTGCTCACCGTGTCGGCCGGTGCCGGCAGCAGGATGGGCTTGATGAAGCCCAGCCGCACGACCAGGTCCCAGACGATGAAGAGCGCTGCCGGCCCGATGAGGGGCAGCAGGCGCTGCGCGGGCGGTGTCTTCGGCGCCGCGCTGGCGGTGGCCGCGGGCGGCGCCCAGGGCGTGGCGGTGGTGGTCGCGTCGGCCATGGCGCTCAGCCTTTGTAGAGCAGGCCGTCCACCGCCACCTTCTTCTCGAAGATGCCCTTCTCGGTGAACAGGTCGTAGAACTTCTGGAAGTAGCCCGCGTCGCTGGCCCCGAACTCGTTGTAGAGCATGTACGAGGCCAGCGGCACCTCGTTGGTGAGCGCGCCCTCGATGGCGGTGTAGCCCTTCATGTACTGCCGCGCCTCGGTGGGCTGGGTGCGCACGAACTCCACGCCCCTGGCGTAGGCCGCGATGTACTTCTTCGCGAGTTCGGGGTTCTTCTTGATGAAGTCGGTGGTCAGGCTGGCCGCGCCGCCGTGCCAGGGCGCCATCGGGTCGCCGAGGATGTAGTGGGCCACCACGCCGGCCTCCAGCACGCGGGTGGTGCCGTTCAGACGGCCGATGGTGCCGGTGGGTTCGAGCGTGTAGCAGGCATCGACCTGGCCCGCCGCCAGCGCGGCCACATGCTGGCCGATGGGCAGTTCGACCACGTTCATGGCGCCGGCGCCGGCGCGTTCCAGCATGCTCCTGGCCAGCGTCACGTTCTGGATGCCGGGACCGGAGGCGACCTTCCTGCCCCTGAGTTCGGCCACGCTCTTGACCGGGCTGTCCTTGGGCACCAGGAACTCCTCCAGCACGTGCCTGGCGTTGCTGGGGTTGGTGCAGAAGATCTGGAACAGGCCCGGCTGCGCGATCTCGCCGATGGCGAGGTTGGCCGAGCCGGTGCCGTTGGCGCTGCCGTCGCCGCGGCCCGAGAGCATGGCCTCCATGACCTGCTGCGCGCCGGCGAACTTCAGCGGCTCGACATCCAGCCCGGCTTCCTTGAAGAAGCCCTTCTCGACGGCGGCGAAGAAGGGCAGGCCCGCGGCCACCGGCCAGTAGCCGATGCGGATCTTCGGCGTCTGCGCGCGCACCAGCGCGGGTGCCGCCAGCGTGGCGAGCACGGCGCCGCCGGCCTGGAGCGCGCGGCGGCGCGAGGGATGGACGGGACGGGAGAATGTCATGGCAGAAGCTCCTGTTGAAGAGAGAAATGCGGCAGGCGCGGCCGGGCTCATGCGCCCCGCGCGCGCATGTAGGCGCGCCAGCCGCCGTGATGGGTGATGTCCTCGGCGCCGGCCAGCGCCAGCGGCTCGCACAGGAAGCCCTGCACGGCACTGCCGTCGTCCAGCGTCAGCGTGCCGATGCCCAGGGGGGGCGGGATCTGGGCGACGAAGGCGCCGTAGCGCGCCAGCGGCAGTTCCCACACCTCCACCTCCACGGCGACGCCCTCGCCCGGGGCCACGCGCACCAGGCCGGGCTTGGGCGGCGTGGTGCCAGGCAGCGCATAGAGGCGGTATGCGGCGGCGGTCCGGGTGGCCGCCACCCGCCATGCGCCGCGCTCGAGCAGTTGGCCGTTCAGCGGCATGCCCGACAGGTGGGCGCCGACCACGGCCACCCGGACCGTGGCCGCGCACTCGGGCTGCGGCAGCGGGACCGCCGCAGGCATCGGCCGGCCGGTGGCGCCAAGGGGCAGTTGCGTGGCGTGGTGGTAACGCTGGCCGAGCGCGGCCAGCGCGAAGTCGCTGCCGCAGGGACCGATCAGCGTGATGCCGAACGGCAGGCCATCCGGGCGCAGGCTGCTGGGAACCGACAGCGCGGCGTAGTCCAGCAGGTTGACGAAGTTGGTGTAGACGCCGAGGCGGCTGTTGAGGCCGACCGGGTCGGCCCGCATGGCCGCGAGGGTGCAGTGGATGGGCGCGGTGGGCACCACCAGCACATCGATGCGATCCCACATCGCGGCCGCACGCTGGCCCAGGGCGCGCAGGCGGGTTTGCGCCTGCACGTGCTGCGCGGCGTCGAAGCCACGCCCCTTCGCCAGGATGGAGCGCACCGGTTCGATCACCTCGGCCTCGTGCGTGTCGAAAAACCCGCGCACCGCCGCGTAGCGCTCGGCCACCAGCGCGCTGTCGTAGAGCAGCGCCGCGGCCTCCGCGAGAGGGGCGTAGTCGACCTCGACCGGGGTTCCTCCCAGGGCCTGCAGGCGGTCAAGCGCCGCATCGAAGGCCTGCTGCGCCTGCACATCCCCGAAGAAGGCCCGCAGCGAAGGCACACCGAAGCGGAAGGCCGCGGGCCAGTGCGCCGGCGCCAGCGGCAAGCGGCGCGAATAGGGATCGGCCGGGTCGAAGGCGCGGCCCGCCTGCAGCACGCGCAACGCCAGAGCCACCGTGCGGGCGAAGATGGAGACGCAATCCACGCTCTGTGCCGCCGGCACCACGCCATGGGTACTGAGCAGACCGCGCGAAGGCTTCAGTCCGACGATGTTGTTGAGTCCCGCCGGCACGCGGCCCGAGCCGGCGGTGTCCGTGCCCAGTGCAAAGTCCACATCGCCGGCAGCCACCAGGTAGGCCGACCCGGAACTGGACCCGCCGCTCACGTAGGCCGCATCGAAGGCGTTGGGAACCGCCCCGTAGGGCGACCGGGTGCCGTTCAGCCCGCAGGCGAACTGGTCGAGGTTGCTCTTGCCGGCCACCAGCGCGCCGGCCTCGCGCAGGCGGCGCACCACGGTGGCGTCCTGCGTCGGCACGTAGGCGAAGGCCGGGCAGGCCGCGGTGGTCGGCAGCCCGGCGACGTCGATGTTGTCCTTGACCGCGAAGCGCAGCCCGCGCAGCGGCGCATCCCGCCCGGGCGGCGGCTGAAGCGGGGGCAGCGGCGCCGCCGGCCGCGTGATCCAGGCCGCAGCGGCCGTGCCGTCGTGTTCGGGCCGCGGCCGGGCCACACTGGAAAGCAAGTGCACCATTTCAAAGCATCCCATCTTGTATCCAAGAAGAGATGCAAGGGCCGTACCATGCCACGCGGCCGGGTGTGCCTGAAGGATTCGGGGGACGGGGGACGGCCGGCAATGCGGCGCACGCCCGGCAGCGGGAGGGCGAACTGATCCACCACTCCGACAGGGGGTCGCAATACGTGAGCATCCGCTACAGCGAACGGCTGGCCGAGGCTGGGATCGAGCCGTCAGTGGGTAGCGTGGGCGACAGCTACGGCAACGCGTTGGCCGAGGCGATCAATGGGTTGTACAAGGCCGAGGTGATCCATCGCAGGTCGTGGCGCAACCCCGAGCAGGTGGAACTGGCCACGCTGGACTGGGTGCACTGGTCAACAACTTGCGCGTTGTTCAGGGCGGACTATCGATGGTTTGTTGAAGTCATAGCTGGGCACCCGAAGCCGAGATGAAGATTGAGTCATAGACATGCCAAGCTTACAAGTTTCAGATAGCATCAAAGCCGCGATTTACGAGCATGGGAAACTGGCGCGCGAAGCTCGGGCGGCTGGCGATGAGTTGAAGGCGGAGCAACATCTTCTGGCGGCGTGGGACATTCTGCCCACTCCGAAGATTGAACAGGAATTTTCTGACTCCCTTTCAGTTGGCATCACGAAATTCTATCGAGATACTGCACAGATTGAAAAGGCAAAAAAAATGGCATGAAATAGCCAAGAGTGTTTATGGCGATGGTGTGGCAGCCAATGTGGAAATGTCCTTCATCAAGGGGACTATATTTTTTGTTGCTGGCGATCTTGATTCGGCATACTCCGAGTTCGAGGGATTGTATAAATCCTACGGAGCGCGCCCATTTCAAGGGGAGGACAAAAAATATCTTGAATTCTTCAGGAAGTACAAGAAGCCATGACGGACTCATCTTCTGACTGGGCGTTGCAGGTCGATCGACTCTCGGAGCAGGGTAGCTCTTTATCCGAAGTCGGAAAGCATGATGCGGCCATCAAGGCATGGAGCGAAGCGCTGGAGCTGGTTCCCGAGCCCCACAGTGATTGGGAGGAAGCGGTTTGGCTGAATGCATCCATTGCGGATTCATACTACCAAATAGGCCAGTATGAAAAAGCCAAAAACCACCTCTTTGATGCCCTGAATGGGCCGGAAGCTCAGGGGCAGCCTTTCATCCCCTATCTGCTTGGAAAGGCTCTCTGGCATTTGCAGGATGAACGCTACACGGAATACTTCCTTCGAGCTTACATGCTTGATGGGGAGGACATCTTCCGGGCAGACGACGACGACGTGGCGCTGCGAGCGCTGAATGCCTTGAAAGACAAAGGTTTGGTATAGAGGCAAAGTCTGGCCGATGTTTCTCACGCAGGACATGCCCCGTCGGGGCAGGATGCGAGTAAAAAGCAGGGGCCGATTGACTGGTGGATGTGTGCGGCACGATCGAGTTCATTGATCATGACGGATGAGAAGCAGCCACGCGACATGCCGACACCAGACCTTACCGGCTCATGGGCGTGCCTGGATGGACCTGCGCGCCTCGCGGCCTTGCAGGCGCTGGCGCGAGACGCCGGGGTGGCATGCCTCGATCCGGTTTGGCTGGGAAACTCGGCCCGTTACCATTTCCGCTGTGCGCAAGGACACCATTGGGCGCGAACCGTCCAAAAAGCGCGCCAGCGTGTGGACTGCCCCGATTGCGGCAAAGAGAGTGGACGCCAGCGCAAGCTGCTCGCCGATGGCTTGGCGCAGTTGCGGCAGGCCGCGCGCCGCAAAGGTGGTCGGTGTCTGGCCACCGATTACCAGGGTCTCAAGCGCCTTTATCCGTTCGAGTGCGCCCAAGGGCACCGCTGGAGCGCCGCCGGCGGCGATGTACTGCACAAAGCGCGGGCGGACCGCGTCAGCCGCGGGGGCCGACCGTGACCCAGTAGCGCGTGCGGCGCTCGATGCGCAGGGGCAGCGAACCGGCGAGCAGGTCGAGGGCTGCGTCGGTATCCATCAGGGAAATGGCGCCCGACACGGGCATGCCCGCCACGGCCGGCTCGCAATGCAGCACGCCGGGACGATAGCGGGACAACTCGGCGATCACGTCGCCCAGGGGCATGTTCTTGGCCAGCAGCATGCCCTGCTCCCACAAAAGCGCTGCCTTGCCGGCAGCCACGGGCGGCAGCACGTCCGCCACACCGAAGTCGGCCCGCTCTCCGGCGCGCAGGATGCGGACAGCGCCTGCCAGCGGGCGCACCTCGACCGCATGCTCGAAGACGGCGACGCGGCAAAGGCCGCCATCTTCCATCTGCCGCACACTGAAGCGGGTGCCCAGCGCGCGCACGACCCCGCAGACGGTATCGACGAGAAACGGCCGCGGCGTCGCCGCGGGATCTGCGTGCGTGGTGACGAGGATTTCGCCCGCCGCCAGGCGAATGCGGCGCTGCGTGTCGGTGAATGCGATGTCGATCGCGCTGGCAGTGTTGAGCACGAGGCGCGTACCGTCGGGCAGTTGGATGGCCCGGCGCTCACCGGTGGCCGT
>JASGDG010000207.1:0-15091 GCA_047607325.1 Xenophilus sp.
CCGTCCGGCACGGCCGCCGCGGCGGCGGCCGCGCGGGCCGGTGCCGACGTGGCCCTGCTGGAGCGCTACAACCACCTGGGCGGCCTTTCCACTGGCGGGCTGGTGATCTGGATCGACCGCATGACCGACTGGCAGGGCCAGCCCGTGATCCGAGGCTTTGCCGAGGAACTGTTCGAGCGCCTGCCGGCCGACGCCGTGGCCGGCCCGGCGCGCGAGGACTGGGGCTCGCAGGACCCGGCCAAGGCGGCCCACTGGTCGCAGCGCACCGCGGCCTACCACGGCGTGGTCACCTGGTCGCCCACGGTGGACCCGGAGCGGCTCAAGCTGCTGAGCCAGGAGATCGTGCTGGAGCGGCAGGTCAAGCTCATCTACCACTCCTGGGCGGCTGTGCCCATCGTGCAGGACGGCCGGGTGCGCGGCGTGGTGTTCGAGAGCAAGGAAGGCCGCATGGCCATCATGGCCGACGTGGTGGTGGACGCCACGGGCGACGGCGACCTCTTCGCGCGGGCCGACGCCGCCTTCGTCAACGACATCGAGGCGGCCGATGTGCACCACTGCATGAACACGGCCTGGCTCTTCGGCGGCGTGGACATGAAGCGCTGGATCGACTTCAAGGCCGGCCAGCCCGAGGCCTTCTCGCAATTCATGGCGCGAGGCCGCGAGGCCATCGGCCTGTTCGAGCGGCCCTTCGTCTCCTGGCGCGACGACATCGCCCTCTTCATGGGCCCGCGGCAGACCGGCTACTCAGCGCTCGATGTGGACGACCTGACGGCGGTGGAGGTGCGCTCGCACCGCGCCATGGCCGCGCACCTGGACTTCTTCCGCGCCCATGCACCGGGCTTCGAGAACGCCTTCCTGATGCTGAGCGCGCCGCAGATCGGCGTGCGCCACGCGCGCCGGCTGGTGGGCACCGGCGCCGTGCTGCGCAGCCAGTGGCCGGACGGCGTGCCGCTGGCGGACGAGATCGGCGTCTCGCCCGCCGTCTCGCCCAAGTTCCCCAACATCTCCATTCCCTACGGCGCGCTGGTGCCGCAGTCGCTGGACGGGCTGCTGGCCTGCGGCCGACACATTTCCTGCGACCGCAACTCGCACGGCTTCATGCGCGAGATCCCGCAGTGCTGGATCACCGGCCAGGCTGCGGGCGTGGCGGCAGCGCTGGCTTCGCGGGGCGCCGGCGCCCCGCGCGACGTGGACATCGGCGCCCTGCAATCGGCGCTGATCGCGCAAGGCGTGTACCTGCGCCCCGGCGTGCCGGGGCGCGTGGCCGCCCCCGCGGACGAGACGGTCGTGCAAGCCTGAACGCAGGAGCCCCGCACGCATGACGATCTACAGTGACCGGTATTCCTCAGCCGCACCCGCATCCCTGCCCATGACGCCCTCCGACAAGGCCGCCGTGCCCGACTCCTCCGACCTGCGTGCCGAGCGCGGCGACACCGTCAGCGCGCTGGAGCGCGGCCTCTCGCTGCTGCGCAGCTTCAGCGAAGACCGGCCCGTGCTCGGCCATGCCGAACTGGCGCGCATCACCGGCATTCCCCGTCCCACGGTCAACCGGCTCGTGGCCACGCTGCTGGCCAACGGCATGCTCAAGCCGGCGGCCGTGGCCGACCGCTTCATGCTGGGGCCGGGCGTGGTGTCGCTGGCCCGCGTCTTCCTGGGCAGCCTGGACGTGCGCGCCGTGGCCCGGCCGCACATGCAGGCGCTGGCGGAAGAGGGCGGCGCCTCGGTCTACCTGGCCGTGCGCGACGGCATGGAGATGGTGCTGATCGAGGCCTGCCGGCCGCGCTCCTCCATGCTCTCGCCGCGGCTGGACGTGGGCTCGCGCGCGCCCCTGCCCAACTCCGCCCTGGGCCGGGCCTACCTGGCCGCCCTGGCGCCAGCGGCGCGCGAACAGCTGATCGATTCCATGCGCCTGCTGCGCGGCCCCGAGTGGGACGCCATCGCGCAGTCCATGCAGCGCGCGCTGGCACAGGCCGTGCACACCGGCTACAGCCTGTCGCTGGGCGAGTTCCATCGCGAGATCAATTCGGTGTCGGTGCCACTCATCGGGCCGGGCGACGAGGTGATGGCGCTCAATGCCGGCGGTGCCGCCTTCGTGTTCACGCAGGAGCGCCTACAGGCGGAGGTGGGCCCGCGCCTGCGCGAACTCGCCCGGCAGATCGCCGACGAGATCGGCGGGCGACTGCCGCTGGACGAAGGCGCGGCAGCGCCGCCCTGAACGCCGATCCGGCCCCCGCGCGTTCACGACAAGACAAGAGACAAGGACCCCGCCGATGCACCTGAGCGACGAAGAGAAGGCCATGTACGACGGCCGCGACGGCCCCGCCGTGCAGAAGGCCATGGACCTGCTCGTGCGCTACGGCGAGGCCCTGGGTGCCGAGCGCCTGGTGGAGACGCGCAACGTCTGCGCCACCATCACGTCCACCACGCCCTTCCAGCGCGACTTCGCCCGGGCGCGCGGCGGCATGGACGCGGTGTTCTCCGAATTCAGCCTGGACAGCCAGGAGGTGGTGCCGATCCCGAAGTTCAAGGTCTTCACCAGCCACCTGCAGCTGGGCTTCGACCCGGGCCAGCCCAAGCGCATGGGCGTGGACACGCAGACCCTGCAGTTCTACGAACGTAGCGAGCGCCATGCCGCCGGCCTGGGCGCGCAGATCATGAACACCTGCACGCCCTACCAAGTAGGCAACGTGCCCACCCGCGGCGAGCATTGCGCGTGGATGGAGTCCTCCGCCGTCGTCTACTGCAACTCGGTGCTGGGGGCCCGCACCAACACCGAAGGCCGCGAGAGCTGCGGCGCGGCCATGCTCACCGCCCGCATCCCGGACTGGGGCTATCACCGCGACGAGAACCGCCACGCCACCCATGTAGTGGAGCTGGAAGTGGACGTGGCGTCGGTGCAGGACTGGGGCCTGCTCGGCTACTTCATCGGCGAGCAGGTGCAAAGCGGCGTGCCCGTGGTGCACCGGCGCGGCGGCATGGGCCGCGCGCCCAACCTGCCTCGGCTCAAGCACTTCGGCGCGGCGGCGGCCTCCTCGGGCGGCGTGGAACTGTTCCACCTCGTCGGCATTACGCCCGAGGCGCCGACGCTGGAACACGCCCTTGGCGGCAAGGCGCCGCTCGAGGTGCTGCACTACGGCCCCGCGGAGCGCCGGGCCACCTACGAGCGGCTCAACACCACGGCCCGCGAGGCCGAGATCCAGTACGTGATGCTGGGCTGCCCCCACTACACCATCGAGCAGATCTGGGAAGCGGCCCAACTGCTGGAAGGGCGGCGCCTGCATCCCGACGTGCAGCTGTGGATCTTCACGCCGCGCGCCATCAAGGCACTGGCCGACCGCAGCGGCCACACCCGCATCATCGAAGAGGCCGGCGGCGTGCTGATGACCGACAGCTGCTCGGCCATGAGCCGGGCCGTGCCGCCCGGCACGCGCGCCGTCGCGCTGGACTCTGCCAAGCAGGCGCACTACCTGCCAGCCATCCTGGGTGTGCAGGCCTGGTTCGGCAGCACGGCCGAATGCATCGAGGCGGCCTGCACCGGACGCTGGCAAGGGGGCCTTCAATGAGCGCGCGTCCGGATGTGGCCGGTGCCGTGGGCCGTGGCGCCGACGCCGCGCGCGGCACAACCCCTGCCCGGGCCGCCGACCTCGTGCTGCACGGCCGCAAGGTGGTGGGCGGCGTGGTCGAGGCCGAGGCCCTCGTCACGCACGAGCGCATCTCCGGCTGGGGTGGCATCGATCCGCGCACCGGCACCGTCATCGAGATCGGCCATGCGCTGCGCGGCCAGAGCTTCGCCGGCAAGGTGCTGGTGTTTCCCGGCGCCAAGGGCTCGTCGGGCTGGTCGGCCATGTTCCACACGGCGCGACTGCTCGGGGCTGCACCCGCGGCCTTCCTGTTCAACGAGATGACCACCAAGATGGCCCTCGGCGCGGTGGTCACGCACGCGCCCGCGCTCACCGACTTCGACCGCGACCCGCTGACCTGCATCGAGACCGGCGACCGCGTGCGGATCGATGCCCACCGCGGCACGGTGGAAGTGTTCAAGCGGCCCCGCGCCGCGCACGATGGAGACAAGCCGGCATGAGCGCCCTGGGCATTCCCGAGGCCGACTGCGAGAAACCCAAGATCGCCGTGGTCACCAGCTCGTCCGAACTGGCGGCCTGCTTCAGCTACCTCGACCGTGTGGCCGAGGTCATCAAGGACGCCATCCGCGCAGCCGGGGGCGTGCCCTTCGAGATCCGCACAGCCGCGCCCAGCGACTTCATCACCGGGGCCGGCGCCCGGGGCGCCTACATGTTGGCGGCGCGCGACCTGGTGACGAACGACATCGAGGTGGCGGTGGAAGGCGCGCAGCTCGACGGCATGGTCTGCATGACCTCCTGCGACAAGACGGTGCCCGGCCAACTGATGGCGGCCGCACGCCTGAACATCCCGACGCTGATGGTGCCCTGCGGCTACCAGCCCGGCGGGGAATGGCAGGGCCGCCATGTGGACATCGAGGACGTGTTTATCGGCGCCATGCATGCCGTGCTGGCGGTGGGCGGCTCGCTCAACTGCGCCAAGCACCTGCAGGCCGTGGCCACCGAGGGCGGCTGCGGCGTGGACATGTACGGCCTGTTCGACCGGCTGGGCCCGACGACGCCCGTGTTCTCTGGCGTGCGACCCGTGGGCGAGCAGACCATCGCGGCCTCCCGGGCCGCCAGCGGCTGCCGGGCGCTGATGAAGCAGCTGGCGCCGTGGCTGGACCTGTCGGCGCCCACCGTCACCGGTGCCACGGTGGCCGACGACCTGCGCCATGCCGAAGCGGCCGATTCCGAGGTAATCCGCCCCATCGGCCGTCCGGCCTCGGCCCATCCCGGCCGAACAGGCATTCGACGGCCACGGCATGTCGCCCGAGCAGTTCGCTCGCTTCTTCCGGGTGCAGTACGACGCTTTCGGCGAGACGCTGCGCACGAGCGGAATCCGGTTCGAGTGAAGCGGTGCCATGGGACGCCCTGCCAGCAGGGCGGACGGCGCCGATGCCCCGCCAGCCCTCAACGCAGCATCATCGCCATCGCCGAGCAGCAGTTGAGCATGCGCACCGCCGCCGCCATGGTTGGGGCGTCGAAGCGCAGCACGGTGCCGTCCACCCGCTCGAAGCTGGGCCACTGGCAGAACAGGTCGGCGTGGGCCGGCGTCTGGGTGTGCAGTTCCACCTTCAGCGGTCCGTCCGCGCGCAGCGGCGCGGGCCGGGCGTCGGCGGCCTTCGCCACGGCACGCGCCACGCCCTCGCGGATGGCGGCGCAGGCGGCCTCGGGCGAAAGCGAGACGCCGCTGTTCATGCCGGTCGCCTCCTTGGTCTGCACGAAGACCGTGCCGGGCAGCAGCGGCGCCGTCTCGGCGACGAAAGCGCTGTCGCCGCTGGCCATCAGCACCGGCACGCCGTGCTCGCCGGCCAGCGCGCCGTAGAGGCCGGCCTCGCCCAGTTCCTGCCCGTTGACGCGCACGCCGGCGAAGGCGCCGCTGTTGATGGTGTGGGCCAGGATGCCCGGCGCCCGCGCCCGGGCGTGGTAGCCGACCATGCACACGCCGTCGATGGCGGGCAGGTCGACGCCGGCCACCATGCTCAGGTAGCGCGGCTTGCCCTGGATGACCTGGGCGCGCGGGTCGAGCCGGTCGGCCGGCATGTTGCGGAAGCTGCCGTGCGAGTCGTTCACCACCACGGCTTCGGCCCCGCCGTCGAAGGCGCCGGCGATGGCGGCGTTGGCCTCGTCGGTCATCCACAGCCGGGCGCGTTCGTACTCGCCGTTGCCGGGGCGGGTCTGCTCGGGGTGGAAGACGCCGGCCACGCCTTCGATGTCGACGGAGATCAGGATCTTCATGGCGGGGGAGGCGGCAGCAGGTCGCGGGTGAAGGTGTCGGCCGGCCAGCCGGCGATGCGCTCGGCCAGGGCGTGGCGGACATGGCTGTCGCGGCCGGCCAGGGTGCGGGCATGCCAGAGGGCGTGCAGGATGGCCTGCTCCACGCCGTCGGCCGCGGCCTGGAACAGGTCGTCGAGCCGCGCGTCGTGCAGCAGCGTGACGGCGGGCATGGGCTCGCTCGGCCGCAGGGGCAGCGTGTAGGCGGTGGAGAAGGCCAGCGCGATGTCGCCGCTGCCGTGGCCGAAGACGGAGCCGGTGCGCGCCAGACCGACGCCGGCGCGCAGGGCCAGGCGGCGCAACTGGCGCGCGTCGAGCGGCGCATCGGTGGCCAGCAGCAGGATGATGGAGCCGAGTTCGGGCGCCGCGGGTTCGGCCTGCCGCAGACGGTGCCCCACCGGCAGCCCGGCGATGGCCAGTTGCCCGGGCCGGCCCTGGTTGGCGAGCACCAGCGCGCCCACCGTCCAGCCCGCCGCGCGGCGCGATGCGGTGCCGATGCCGCCCTTGAGGCCGTGGCAGGACATGCCGCGCCCGGCGCCCACGGCGCCCTGGGCGAAGACGGCATCGGCCTGGTTCCACGCATCGAGGTAGTGCGCCTCGCCCACCGCCATGCGCTGGATGTCGTTGAGCCACCCGTCGTTGCACTCCAGAACCAGCGGGTTCAGCGTCGGCCAGCCCCGGCCGCATTCGGGATGGGCCGCGATGCACTGGCGGATCTGCGCCCGCGCCACCGCCGGCACGGCGAAGGTGTTGGTCAGGGCGATGGGCGACTCCAACACGCCCAGTTCCTCCACCTGCATCAGCCCCACGCTCTTGCCGAAGCCGTTGAGCACCGCCACGCCGGCCGGCACGCGGTGCAGGTAGGGGCTCTTCGCATGCGGGCGCACGACGGTGACGCCGGTGTGCACGCTGGCCGCAGCGTCGTCCAGCGTGGCATGGCCGGCGGTGACGCCGGCCACGTCGCTGATCGCGTTGCGCTCGCCGGCCGGCAGCGTGCCGATGTGCGGGATGGCTGGTGAGGCCACGGGAACTCAGGGCATGACGCTGTGCGTCGCCAGCGCCGCATGAAGCGAAGTGGAACCGAAGGCCGCGGAGCAGGCCATGCCAGGGCACCCGCGGAACGGGCTCTGCCAGACCGCTGGGTGCGCCCCCTTGAGGGGGGATTCGACCGGAACGAAGTCCGGGGGAGACGGGGGCGGGCTCATGTCACAGACGGTCGATCTTCGGATCGAGCGCGTCGCGCAGGCCGTCGCCCAGCAGGTTGAAGGCCAGCACGGTGAAGAAGATCGCCAGCGAGGGGAACAGCGCCACGTGCGGCGCGTTGACCATGTCGGCGCGCGCCTCGTTGAGCATGGCGCCCCACTCCGGCGTCGGCGGCTGCGCGCCCATGCCCAGGAAGGACAGGCTGGCCGCCGTGATGATCGAGGTGCCCATGCGCATGGTGAAGTACACGACGATGGCCGACAGCGTGCCGGGCAGGATGTGCCGCAGCAGCAGCACCGCGTCGCCGGCGCCGATGCTGCGCGTGGCCTCGATGTAGGTCAGGTTCTTCAGCGCCAGCGTGTTGCCGCGCACCAGCCGCGCGAAGGCCGGCACGCTGAACACCGACACGGCCACCACCACGTTGGTCATGCTGCTGCCCAGGATGGCCACCACCGCGATGGCCAGCAGGATGCCGGGGAAGGCGAACAGCACGTCGCACATGCGCATGATGAGGCGGTCCCACCAGCCGCCGTAGAAGCCCGCCACCAGGCCCAGCGCCGTGCCCGCCACCGCGCCCAGCGCCACCGAGACGAAGCCGGTGGCCAGCGAGATGCGGGTGCCCATCAGGATGCGGCTGAAGATGTCGCGCCCCAGCGCGTCGACGCCGAACCAGTGCTGCCACGAGGGCGGCGCGTTGAGCTGGTCGTAGTCGAAGAAGTTCTCGGCGTCGTAGGGCGCGATCCAGGGCGCGAGCACCGCCACCAGCACCAGCAGTGCGATGAACACCAGCGCGCCCAGCGCCACCGGCTGCAGGCGGAACTTTCGCCAGAACTCGGACCAGGGGGAGCGCACCGCCGGCGCTATCGTCGTGGGGGAGATCGCGGACATGACGTGCGCCCTATTTGCCGAAGCGGATGGCCGGGTTGATGAGCCCGTAGAGCACGTCGACCGCCAGGTTGATGAGGATGAATTCGAGCGAGAACAGCAGCACCAGCGCCTGGATGATCGGGTAGTCGCGCATGTCCACCGCGTCCACCAGCAGCCGGCCCAGGCCGGGCCAGTTGAACACCGCCTCGACCACGATGGAGCCGCCGAGGAGGAAGCCGAACTGCAGGCCCATCATGGTCACCACCGGGATCAGCGCGTTGCGCAGGCAGTGCTTGAACAGCACCCACGATTCGGCGACGCCTTTGGCGCGCGCGGTGCGCACGTAGTCCTCGCCGATCACCTCGATGAAGGAGGCGCGGGTGAAGCGCGCCATCACCGCCGCCACCGCCGCGCCCAGCGTGATGGAGGGAAGGATGTAGTGCCGCCACGAGTCGGCGCCCACCGTGGGCAGCCAGCCCAGCTGCACCGAGAAGACCTGCATCAGCAGCATGCCCAGCGCGAAGGCCGGGAAGGAGATGCCCGAGACGGCCAGCGCCATGCCCAGCCGGTCGGGCCAGCGGTTGCGCCACACGGCCGAGGCGATGCCGATGCCCATGCCGAACAGCGTGGCCCAGGCCATGCTGGCGACGGTGAGCCACAGCGTGGGCATGAAGCGCTCGCCGATCTCGGCCGACACCGGGCGCTTGGTGCGCAGCGAGGTGCCCAGGTCGCCCTGCAGCAGGCGGTAGAAGAAATTCAGGAACTGCTGCGGCAGCGGCTTGTCCAGGCCCAGCTCCTGGCGCACCAGCTCCACCGTCTCGGGGCCTGCGTCGACGCCGGCCGCCAGCCGCGCTGGGTCGCCGGGCAGCAGGTGCACGAACAGGAAGACCAGCACCGCCACGATCAGCAGCGTGGGGGCCAGGCCGAGCAGGCGGCGGACGACGTAGTGCAGCATCGGCGGCGGGGGCTTACTTCAGGTCCACTTCGTCGAAGTTGAAGCTGCCGTCCGGGATCACGTAGAAGCCCGCCAGGTTGCGCGCGCGCACCGACAGCAGCTGTTCGGTGACGAGGAAGGCCCAGGGCGCGTCCTTCCAGATGCGCTGCTGCGCGTCGGCGTACAGCTTCGCCTTCTCGGCGTTGTCGGTGGTGACCAGCGCCTTGGCGATGTCGGCGTCGACCTGCTCGTTCTTGTAGTAGGCGGTGTTGAAGAGCTTGGGCGGGAAGGACTCGGAGGCCAGCAGCGGGCGCATGGCCCAGTCGGCCTCACCGGTGGAGGACGACCAGCCGGTGTAGTACATGCGCACCGGCGCGGTGGCCGGGTCCTGCGCGCTCTCGACGCGCTCGACGCGCTGGCCGGCCTCGAGCGCCTGCACCTGCACCTTGATGCCCACCTGCGCCAGCTGCTGCTGCACGAACTGGATCACCTTCTGCGCGGTGCTGTAGTTGTTGGCGCTCCACAGCGTGCTCTCGAAGCCGTTGGGGTAGCCGGCTTCCTTGAGCAGCTCGCGCGCCTTCTTCGGGTCGTACGGCCACGGGCCGAGCTTCGTGTTGTACTGCACGCCCTTGGGCAGCACGCCATCGGCGGGGATCGCGTAGCCCGAGAAGGCCACCTTGGCCAGCGCCTCCTTGTTGATCGCGTAGTTGACCGCCTCGCGCACCTTCGGGTTGTCGAAGGGCTTCTGCAGGGTGTTCATCGAGATGTAGCGGTGGATGATCGAGGGCGCGCTCGTCACCTCCAGGCTGGGCTTGCCCTGCAGCGTGGCCGCCGCCTCGGGCGGCATCGGGAAGGCGAAGTGCGCCTCGTTGGTCTGCATCATGGCCGCGCGGGTGTTGTTGTCGACCACCGGGCGCCAGGTGATGCTGTCCACCTTGGGGTAGCCCTTCTTCCAGTAGCCGTCGAACTTGGCGACCTTCAGGTAGTCGGTGGGCTTCCACTCGACGAACTTGAAGGGGCCGGTGCCCACCGGGTGCTGGGCGATGTCCTTGCTGCCGTACTTGGCCAGCGCCGCGGGCGAGATGATCACGGCCGAGGGGTGCGCCAGCGAGTTGATGAAGGGCGAGAAGGGCTCCTTGAGCGTGAAGCGCACCGTGGTCGCATCGACCGCCTCGGTCTTGGCGATGTTCTTGTAGAGGTTGTAGCGCTTGAGCTTGTTGTCGGGGTTGGTCACGCGGTCGAAGTTGGCCTTGACCGCCTCGGCGTTGAAGTCGGTGCCGTCGTGGAACTTGATGCCGGTGCGCAGCTTGACGGTGTAGACCAGGCCGTCCCGGCTGACGGTGTAGCCCTCGGCCAGCACCGGCACCATCTTCATGTCCTTGTCGAAGCCGAACAGGCCCTGGTAGAAGGACTTGGCCACCGCCTGCGACAGCGTGTCGTTGGCGTCGTAGGGGTCGGTGGTGGTGAAGCTGGAATGCACGGCCACGACCACGTCCTTGGCGGCGTGGGCCGTGACGGCGAAGCTGGCGAGGCCGGCCAGGGCCAGGGCGGCGGCGATGCGGAGGGGACGCTGTTGCATGCGAGGGCTCTTTCAGGAATGCGGGTCGGACGAAAAAAGAAAGACGGGCGTGTCAGAACTGCCCCGCCACCGGGTGGCGGGCGACGAAATGGTCGGGCCCCACCTGCACCAGCGGCGGCACCTCGGGTTCGAAGCCGGCGGGGAAGATGGGGCTGGGGATCTCGCCCTGCAGCAGCGCGCGCGGCTGGTAGCGGCGCGCCGGGTCGGCCACCGGCACGGCGGCCATCAGCTTGCGGGTGTAGGCGTGCTGCGGGTCCTCGAAGAGGGCGCGGCGCGGGCCGATCTCGACGATCTGGCCCAGGTACATCACGGCGATGCGGTGAGCGACGCGCTCCACCACCGCCATGTCGTGCGAGATGAAGAGGTAGGCCATGCCCAGCTCGCGCTGCAGGTCGAGCAGCAGGTTGACGATCTGCGCCTGGATCGACACGTCCAGCGCCGAGACGGCCTCGTCGGCGACCACCACCTTGGGGTTGAGCGCCAGGGCGCGCGCGATGGCGATGCGCTGGCGCTGGCCGCCCGAGAACTCGTGCGGGTAGCGCTGCGCGTGCTCAGGCGCCAGGCCGACCTTGCGCAACAGCGCATCGACCCGCTCGCGCGCCTGGGCGCGCGTGGCCAGGCCGTGCACCAGCAGCGGCTCCATGATCGAGAAGCCGACCGTCAGGCGCGGGTCGAGCGAGGCGTACGGGTCCTGGAAGATGAACTGGATGTCGCGCCGCAGCGCCTGCACCTCGCCGGACGACAGCGCCAGCACGTCGCGCCCGTCGAAGCGGATGCTGCCGCGCTGGCTCTGCACCAGGCGCAGCAGCGAGCGGCCGGTGGTGGACTTGCCGCAGCCCGACTCGCCGACCAGCGCCAGCGTCTCGCCGGCGCGCAGGTCGAAGCTGACCTTCTCGACCGCATGCACCTCGCGCGTGACGCGCTGCATCCAGCCGCCGCGCAGCGGGAAGCGGGTGACCAGGTCGCGCACCTGCAGGATCGGCTCGGCGTCGCGGCGCACGGTGTCCTGCGACAGCGGGGCGGCGGGCTCGCCCTCGGGCGCATCGACGCGCAGCAGCTCGAAGGGCGCCGGCAGGTCGGTGCCGCGCATCGAGTCCAGCCGCGGCACGGCCGACAGCAGCGCGCGGGTGTACGGATGCGCCGGCGCGGCGAAGAGCTGCGGCGCGGGGCCTTCCTCGACCTTGTCGCCGCGGTACATCACCAGCACGCGGTCGGCCACCTCGGCCACCACGCCCATGTCGTGGGTGATGAAGACCACGCCCATGTGCATCTCGCGCTGCAGCTCGGCAATGAGCCCCAGGATCTGCGCCTGGATGGTCACGTCCAGCGCGGTGGTGGGCTCGTCGGCGATCAGCAGCTGCGGCTTGCACGACAGCGCCATGGCGATCATCACGCGCTGGCGCATGCCGCCCGAGAGCTGGTGCGGGTAGCGCCGCATCACCTCGCGCGCCTCGGGAATGCGCACCAGCTCCAGCATGCGCAGCGCCTCGGCGCGCGCGGCGGCGGCGCCCTTGCCCTGGTGGATGGCGATGGCCTCGGCGATCTGGTCCCCGGCGGTGAAGACGGGGTTGAGCGAGGTCATCGGCTCCTGGAAGATCATGGCGACGTCGGCGCCGCGGATGCCGCGCATCGTGCCCTGCGGCGCGCGGGCCAGGTCCAGCACCTCGCCGCCGCGGCGGCGCAGGTGCATCGCGCCGCTCAGGATGCGGCCGCCGCCCCACTCCACCAGCCGCATCAGCGCCAGCGAGGTGACGGACTTGCCCGAGCCCGACTCGCCGACGATGGCCAGCGTCTCGCCGCGGTCGACGTGAAAGCCCAGGCGCTTCACCGCATCGACCTGGCGCTCCCGGGTGGCGAAGCGCACGCTCAGGTCGTGCACCTGCAGCACGCGGCCCTCAGGCAGGGTGGGCAGGGCAAGCGCGCCGGCCCGCGGCGCGGCGACGGCTTGTGCTTCGGCGAGGGCGGCGTCGTTCATCGGTGGATGGCGGTGACGGGCGGCTCGTCGCCGCGGGCGTGCCCACGGTACATGCCCTCGGTGTTGAAGGGAAGCACCAGCGTGCCCTGGCGGTCCACAGCGATCAGGCCGCCGGTGCCGTGGATGGCAGGCAGACTCTCGTGCACCACGGCGTCGGCCGCCTGCGCCAGCGTCTGGCCGGCGTAGCGCATGCGGGCGCAGACGTCGTAGGCGGCGGCGGCGCGGATGAACATTTCGCCGCTGCCGGTGCAGGAGACGGCGGCGAAGCGGTCGTCGGCGTAGGTGCCGGCGCCGATCAGCGGCGAATCGCCGATGCGGCCGACGCGCTTGTTGGTCATGCCGCCGGTGGAGGTGGCCGCCGCCAGGTGGCCGTGCGCGTCGAGCGCGACGGCGCCGACGGTGCCCAGCTTGCGGTCCTCGTCGAGCGGCGCGGCGGCCGGGGCGGCATCGTGGTCCAGCACCACGCGGCCGGCGGCGCGCACGCGCTCCAGCTGCTCGCGCCGCATCGGCGTGGAGAAGTAGGCGGGCTCCACCCACTCCAGCCCGCGCTCGCGCGCGAAGGCCTCGGCGCCGGCGCCGGCCAGCAGCACGTGCGCGCCGTCCTCCATCACGGCGCGGGCCGCGAGCACCGGGTTGCGCAGGTGGCTCACGCCCGCCACGGCGCCGGCGCGCAGGCCGCGGCCGTCCATCACGGCCGCGTCCAGCTCGTGCGTGGCGGCGTGGGTGAAGACGGCGCCGTGGCCGGCGTTGAAGAGCGGGCAGTCCTCCAGCAGCCGCACCGCGAGGCACACCGCGTCCAGCGCGCTGCCGCCGGCCAGCAGCAGGGCCTGGGCGGCCCGCACGATGCCGCGCAGGGCCTCGTGGTGGGCGCGCGCGCCCTGGGCGCCGAGGCTGGCGGCCGAGATGGTGCCGGCGCCGCCGTGGATGGCGAGGGCGGGCGCGTTCATCGGACGGCCTCCGTATCGTTGTCGAGGGGCCGGTTCATGCGCGGGTCGCCCTCCGGCCGCAGGCGTTCCAGATCCAGGGCGCCGGGACCGTCCGTCAGCGCCAGCACCGGCGTGCCGCGCGCCCGTGCCTGCTCGGCCGGCGCCTCGAAGCCGCGCACCAGTTCGGCGCGGAAGGCCGGGTGGCCGTCGAAGCCGAGCGCCCGGGCGAAGCGGTTGGCCGTGGCCACCTGCAGCGGATGCGCCAACAGCGCCTGCGCGATGCGCTGGGCGACGGCGTGCGTGCCGCGCTCGGCGCGTGGCGGTGTGGTGGCGGTGGAAGGCACTGGCGTGGCGCGACCCTGAAAGGCAGTTTTCACGGAAACGGTGCGAAACGAAAGTTTTCAATCGTTTTACCCACTTTTCGCAAGGATCAGGCCAGGAGGGCCTGCGGCGCCATCCCTGTCTTCCCGGGGGTGGGGCAGCGCCGTTCGGGGCCGGCTCAGGCAGGCTGGCGCGCGGCCGGCGGGAACCGTGCGAGCCGGGCCCGGACGGATGGACGGCGTCGAACCCGCTTCCGGCTCAACCAACCAGCCACAGGCCCACGGGCAGCAGCACCGCATGCGCGGCGATCGCCAAAGCGGCCAACAGGCCGCACACCAGCGAGACGAAGATCGCGTCCGCCCATGTCCAGGACTTTTCCATGCCGTCCTCCCTGTCTGTTGGAAGGGCGGGAATATAGGAAGCGGCTGGGCGCGGCTTCAGGCGGACGGGCGGAAGCGCCGGGCCCTGAACGTCGAGGCCGTGTCAGGCGTCCTCGTCCGGATCGTGCCGCAGCACCCGCGCCACCACGGCGCCGGCGAAGCCACGCGCCATCAGGAAGCGGGACTGCCGCGCGCGCTCGGCCGCATCGCGCGGCAGCACACCGCCGAAGCGCCGCCGCCAGACCTGGCGGGCGCGCTCGAACTCGGTGGCCTGCAGCCCGGCCAGCGCCTCGGCGATGGCCGGGGCGCCGATGCCCTTGGCCTGCAGTTCCTGCCGCACCCGGGCGGCGCCCAGGCGGGCCGCGCGCTGATGCAGCACGGACTGGACGACGCGCCCCTCGTCGATGAAGCCGCGCGCCTGCAGATCGTCGAGCGCCCGGGCCAGGGCGCCGGGCGCGTCCTCATGCACGGCGAGCTTGCGCTCCAGCTCGGCGCGGGAGTGCTCGCGCTGGCTCAGCAGGCGCAGCGCGCGGCCCTTGAGCGAAGGCGCCTGGAAACCCATCGGAACGCGGCGGGACTCAGTCTTCCTCGCCGGCCGGCAGCAGCGGGATGCCCAGCGACTCGCGCACCTTGTTCTCGATCTCGCGCGCCAGGTCGGGGTTCTCGCGCAGGAACTCGCGGGCGTTGTCGCGGCCCTGGCCGATCTTCTCGCCGCCGTAGGCGTACCAGGCGCCGGACTTCTCGACGATGCGGGCGTTGACGCCCATGTCGATGATCTCGCCCTCGCGGCTGATGCCCTCGCCGAAGAGGATGTCGAACTCGGCCGTCTTGAAGGGCGGCGAGACCTTGTTCTTCACCACCTTCACCTTGGTCTCGTTGCCGATCGCCTCGTCGCCCTTCTTGATGGTGCCGATGCGGCGGATGTCCAGGCGCACCGAGGCGTAGAACTTCAGCGCGTTGCCGCCGGTGGTGGTCTCGGGGCTGCCGAACATCACGCCGATCTTCATGCGGA
>JASGDG010000208.1:0-6081 GCA_047607325.1 Xenophilus sp.
ACCCGCCACCCGGCGGCGCGCCCGCGCATCCGCCAGCGCCCAGGCGAAGATGCCCAGCCCCGCCAGCGCCAGCAGCGCGCCCACCCAGCCGGTGGCGGTCCAGCCCAGGCCGGCGTCGATGGCCACGCCGCCCAGCCAGGCCCCCAGCGCGTTGGCCAGGTTGAAGGCCGAATGGTTGAGGGCGGCCGCCAGCGTCTGCGCGTCGCCGGCCACGTCCATCAGGCGGATCTGCAGCGCCGGGCCGATGGCGACGATGGTGCCGATCAGCAGCACGTTGAGCGAGGCCACAGCCCAGTGGTGGGCCGAGACGGTGAAGGCCAGCAGCACCAGCGCCGCATAGACCATCACGCCGCCGATGGTGCGCATCAGCGCCTTGTCGGCCAGGCGCGAGCCGACCAGGTTGCCCAGCACCATGCCCACGCCGAACAGCGCCAGCACGAAGGGCACATGGTCCACGCTCATGCCCGCCACCTCGGTGAGCGTGGGCTTGATGTAGCTGAACACGGCGAACATGCCGCCGAAACCGATGGCGCCGATGCCCAGCGTCAGCCACACCTGCCTGCGCCTGAGCGCGCCCAGTTCGCGCAGCGGGCTGGCGCCGGCGACGGGCCGCAGCTCCGGCACGTCGCGCCCGATCATCGCGACCGCCAGCAGCGCGATGGCGCCGACGAACACGAAGGCCGCGCGCCAGCCGAAGTGCTGCCCCAGCCAGGCCGCGATGGGCACGCCCGCCAGCGTGGCGCCGGTCAGCCCCAGCATCACCAGCCCCACCGCGCGCGCGCGCCGGCCGGGCGGCACCAGCGCCGCAGCCACCAGCGCCGCCACGCCGAAATAGGTGCCGTGCGGGAAGCCGCTGGCGAAGCGCAGCAGGCCGAGCCAGAGGTAGCCCGGCGCCGCCGCGCTGGCGAAGTTGCCGAGCGCGAACACCGCCATCAGCGCCATCAGCAGCGTGCGCCGCCCCCACCTGGCCGCCAGCACTGCCAGCACCGGCGCCCCGATCACCACGCCCAGCGCGTAGGCGCTGATGAGGTGGCCGGCCTGCGGAATGCTGACGCCGATGTCGCGCGCCACCTCGGGCAGCAAACCCATGATGACGAACTCGCCGGTGCCGATGGCGAAGCCGCCGACGCCGAGCGCCAGAATGGCGCGCAGGACGCGGGCCTCGCCGGAAGAAGACGAAGGAGCAGGGGCCGAAGGGTTCACGTCGCGGGGGAGATGATCGGGGTTAACCCGCATTATCCCGCTCGGCGGCGGCGCACCACCCGGACGGCAGCGCGCAGGGCTATCGCGTGGCCAGCAGTTCCACCAGTTCCGGCACGTAGCGCTGCGCGCCGCCCTGCTCGACCGCGCCGGCATACGTCGCCAGCACCGCGTCGGCGATCGCCTGCGCCGCGCCGATGTCGCCGGCCATCTCGGCGTAGTAGCCCAGGTCCTTCTGCGCGTTGCTCATGGCGAAGCGCAGCGAGTTCGCGTCCTTCTGCGTGATGAAGGGCTTGAGGCGCTCCAGCGCCACGCCGCCCCCGCCCCCCTTGCCCAGCACGTCGACGAACACCTCGGGCTGCACGCCCGAGCGCTGCGCGCACGCGGCCGCCTCGGCGATCAGCGCCGCCGTGCCCAGCGACACGTAGTTGTGCAGCAGCTTCATGCCGTGGCCGGTGCCCACCGCGCCGGTGTGCGTGATGTTCTCGGCGAAGCAGGCGAGGATCGGCCGGCACTGCGCGAACAGGTCCGCATCGCCGCCCACCAGCAGGTTCAGCCGTCCCTCGGCCGCCTCCTTGGGCGTGCGGGTCATCGGCGCATCGAGGAAGCGGCCGCCGGCGCGCTGCACCGCTTCCGCCACGCGCAGGGTGGACGAGGGGATGGCGGTGGAGCAGTCGATGACCACCGTACCGGGCTTCAGCGTTGCGAGCACGCCGCTCTCGCCCAGCAGCACCGCCTCCACTTGCGGCGAGCCGGTGACGCACAGGACGATCACGTCCGCCGCGGCCGTCAGTTCGGCGATGGTCGCGACGCTCCTCGCGCCGGCCGCCTTGAGCGCATCCAGCGGCTGGTTGCCCGGATGCTCCAGCACCGTGAGCGGGTGGCCGTGCCTGACGAGGTTGGTGGCGATGCCGTGGCCCATCAGGCCGATGCCGATCATGCCGATGGGGGTCTTGCTGCTCATGGGCGGGTCTCCTTGCGATGTGCGGGTGTCGTGGCTTTCGATTGTCGCGGCCGCGGCGAAGTCGTGCCGGCGCGGCGCGGCGCCGGCAGGCTGGCGGCCAGCGCCTCGCAGCGCTGGCGCAGCAGCTGGTGCAGTTGCTGCACCGCCGGCGAATACTGCCCGCGGTGCGGGCACACCAGGTGCAGCGGCGCCGGCTCGCCGGCCAGCTGCGGCAGCAGTTGCACCAGGCGGCTGGCGCGCACGTCCTCGCCCACGTCCAGCCAGGACTTGTAGGCGATGCCTTCGCCGTCCAGCGCCAGTCGGTGCGCCACCTCGCCGTCGTCGCACTGGATCGGGCTGCGCACGGTGACGGCGCGGCGCTGCTCGCCCTCGAAGAAGGTCCAGCGCTCGTGGATGCGGCCGCCCAGCGCGATGGACAAGCCGTCGTGCTGCGCCAGCGCTTCCAGCGTGGCCGGCCGGCCCCGGCGCTCGACGTACCCCGGCGACGCGACCAGCACGCGCCGGTTGTGCGGCGCCAGCGGCAGCGCGACGAAGCTCGCGTCCGCCGGCGGGTTGTAGCGCACCGCCACGTCCACCGGCTCGCGGAACACGTCCCTCACGCGGTCGGAGAAGGACAGGCGCAGCACCAGCTTCGGGTGCTGCCGGCGGAAGGCGGCCAGCCAGGGCAGCAGCACGTTGCGGCCAAGGTCCGACGGCAGCGCCACCTGCAGCACGCCGGCCAGTTCGCCGCCGTCTCCGCGCAGCTGCTCGCGGCCGGCGCGCAGGCAGGCCAATGCGGCTTGCGCGTGCGGCAGGTAGCGCTCGCCTTCAGCCGTGAGGCGCAGGCTGCGCGTGGAGCGGGCGAACAGGCGGATGCCCAGCGCGCGCTCCAGCCGCTGGATGGCGGCGCTGACCTGGCCGGGCAGCAGGCCGGCCTCACGCGCCGCCTCGGAGAAGCCGCCCAGCGCCGCGGAACGCACGAAGAAGGCCAGGTCGTCGGAGCGGATCATCTTCACGATTCCAGTGAAAGTGCTGCCCGATTCTGCCTCTTTCCGGGAAAGCGATCGGGCGCCACCATCGAAGCCATTCCTCTTCAATCTTCCCAGGAGCCCTCATGAAAGCCATCGCCTACACCCGCCACGGCCTGCCCATCGGCGACCCCGGGTCGCTCATCGACATCGACCTGCCCATGCCGCTGCCCGGCCCACACGACCTGCTGGTGCAGGTGCAGGCCGTCTCGGTCAACCCGGTGGACACCAAGGTGCGCGCCAACGCGCCCGTCGCCGCGCCGCGCGTGCTGGGCTGGGACGCGGCCGGCACGGTGCACGCCGTGGGCAGCGAGGTCACGCTGTTCAAGCCCGGCGACGAGGTGTTCTACGCCGGCGCCATCGACCGGCCCGGCACCGACAGCGAATACCACCTGGTCGACGAGCGCATCGCCGGCCACCGGCCGAAGACGCTGGACGCCGCGCAGGCCGCCGCGCTGCCGCTGACCTCCATCACCGCCTGGGAACTGCTCTTCGACCGCCTCGGCGTGCCCGAGGGCGGCGGCGAGGGCCAGCGCCTGCTCATCGTCGGCGCGGCCGGCGGCGTCGGCTCGATGCTCACGCAGCTGGCGCGGCAGCTGACGAAACTCACGGTGATCGGCACCGCCTCGCGGCCCGAGACGGCCGACTGGGTGCGCTCGCTCGGCGCGCACCACGTCATCGACCACGGCCGCCCGCTGGGCGCCGGGCTGGAAGCCATCGGGCTGCCGCAGATGGATCTGGTGGCCAGCCTGACGCACACCGACAGCCACTTCGCGCAGGTCGTCGGCGCGCTGCGGCCGCAAGGCCGGCTGGCGCTGATCGACGACCCGGCCGCGCTGGACGTGCGGACGCTCAAGTCCAAGAGCCTGTCGCTGCACTGGGAGTCGATGTTCACCCGCCCGGTGTTCAAGACGCCGGACATGGTCCGCCAGCACGAACTGCTGGAGCGCGTGGCGGCGCTGGTGGATGCCGGCACGCTGCGCACCACGGCCAGCGAGCACTTCGGCACGATCAACGCCGCCAACCTGCGCCGCGCGCATGCGCTGGTGGAAAGCCACCGCTCGCGCGGCAAGGCGGTGCTGGCCGGGTTCTGAGCCCGGCAGCCGCCCTTCAGGCGCCGGCGGCGGTCGACGAGCCGCGCACCTGCAGCGCCCCCGGCAGCAGCCTCTGCCGCGCCGGCCCTTCCAGCCCGTGCAGCCGCTCGATCAGGCAGGTCGCCGCCGCCCGGCCGATCTCGTCGGTGGGCTGCGCGATGGTCGTGAGGCCCGGCCCGATGAGCTGCGCCCACTCGGGATCGTCGAAGCCGACGAAGCCCAGCTCTTGCCCGAACCGCCAAAGAAATACCGTGCCTCCGCCATCGTCGCAGCCGGCCCCCCATCTGCTTACCGCAGCAACCGCCCGCAGCCCGGCATCGCCATCCAAGAACAATCGCGCCGCACGGTCGGTCCGGCAGGAGCAGAATTTTAATCCGGGCAATATTTATATAGGCTATAGGCCAAGGTCGAGTGGCGCACAGACCAAGGATCAGTGTCGTTCCGCAACCGCCGCATATTTCGCGCACTCCGGGGCTTGAAAGCCGTCCGGATATCCTTATGATTAGCACTCTCTGGCGATGAGTGCTAACAATGGTCCGGCACCCGGCGCCAAGTGGCTGGGGAGGGTTCCTCGCGGACCGCCCTTCCCTCAAACCCAACCCGTTTCATTCCCTCAGGAGATCCAATTGAAACTTCGTCCTCTGCACGATCGTGTGATCGTCAAGCGCCTCGAAAGCGAGACCAAGACCGCCTCGGGCATCGTGATCCCCGACAACGCCGCCGAGAAGCCGGACCAGGGTGAAGTCCTGGCCGTCGGCCCCGGCAAGCGCAACGACAAGGGCGACTTCGTGGCCCTGAACATCAAGGTCGGCGACCGCGTGCTATTCGGCAAGTACTCGGGCCAGACCGTCAAGGTCGACGGCGAGGAACTGCTGGTCGTCAAGGAAGAAGACCTGTTCGCGGTCGTCGAGAAGTAATCAATTTCAATCGAATACGGAGTAACAACACATGGCAGCAAAAGACGTGGTCTTCGGCGGCGAAGCGCGCGCCCGCATGGTCGAAGGCGTGAACATCCTGGCCAACGCCGTCAAGGTGACCCTGGGCCCCAAGGGCCGCAACGTGGTGCTCGAGCGCTCCTTCGGCGCCCCCACCGTGACCAAGGACGGCGTGTCCGTGGCCAAGGAAATCGAACTCAAGGACAAGCTGCAGAACATGGGCGCCCAGCTCGTGAAGGAAGTGGCCTCCAAGACCAGCGACAACGCTGGTGACGGCACCACCACCGCCACCGTGCTGGCCCAGGCCATCGTGCGCGAAGGCAGCAAGTACGTGGCCGCCGGCCTGAACCCCATGGACCTCAAGCGCGGCATCGACAAGGCCGTCGCCGCCCTGGTGGAAGAGCTGAAGAAGGCTTCCAAGGCCACCACCACCAGCAAGGAAATCGCGCAGGTCGGCTCGATCTCGGCCAACAGCGACGAGACCATCGGCAAGATCATCGCCGACGCGATGGACAAGGTGGGCAAGGAAGGCGTGATCACCGTCGAGGACGGCAAGAGCCTGGACAGCGAGCTGGACGTGGTCGAGGGCATGCAGTTCGACCGCGGCTACCTCTCGCCCTACTTCATCAACAACCCCGACAAGCAGAGCGCCGTTCTCGAGAACCCGTTCGTGCTGCTGTTCGACAAGAAGATCAGCAACATTCGCGACCTGCTGCCCACGCTGGAAGCCGTGGCCAAGGCCGGCCGCCCGCTGCTGGTGATCGCCGAGGAAGTGGAAGGCGAGGCCCTGGCGACGCTGGTGGTCAACACCATCCGCGGCATCCTGAAGGTCGTGGCCGTCAAGGCGCCCGGCTTCGGCGACCGCCGCAAGGCCATGCTCG
>JASGDG010000209.1:0-8770 GCA_047607325.1 Xenophilus sp.
AAGGCCGCGGAGCAGGCCAGGCGGGGACATCCGCGGAACCGGCTTGGCCGGGCCGCAGGATGTGCCCCCTCGAGGGGGTTGGCGAAGCGGAACGCAGTCCGCGAAGACTGGGGGTGTTTCATTTCAGTCGACGACGATGCCCTGCGTCACCGTGGCCCACATGGCGCGCTCCTCCGCGGCGCGATCGGCCAGCTTCTGCGGCGATCCGGTCCACTCGTCGTAGCCCAGTTCCCTGTAGCGCTTCTGCAGCTCGGGCTGGGCCAGTGCGGCGTTGATGGCCTTGTTGAGCCTGGCCACCAGTTCCGGCGCCATGCCCTTGGGGCCGTACACGCCGTACCAGCCGCCCACGTCGAAGCCCTTCAGGCCCTCGATGCCCGACTCGGCCAGCGTCGGTACCTCGGGCAGCGAGGCGTTGCGCTGCGGCGATGTGACGGCGATGGCTCGTACCTTGCCGCCCTGGATGTAGCCGCTGGCGGTGCTGATGATGTCCATCATCATGCTGATCTGGCCGCCGATCACGTCGGTCATCGCCGGCGCGTTGCCCTTGTAGGGGATGTGGTTCATCTGGATGCCGCTGCGCCTGGCGAAGAGCAGCGCGCCCAGGTGGTTGGAGCCGCCCACACCGGCCGAGCCGTAGCTGAGCTTGCCGGGGTGGGCCTTGCCGTAGGCGACCAGCTCCTGCGCGTTCTTGTAGGGTTCGCTGTTGTTGGCGACCAGCACGTTGTAGTAGCTGAGCACGGGCGCCACCGGCGTCAGGTCCTTGACCGGATCGAGCGGCATCCTGCTCATCACGTTGGGGCTGATGGTGACGGTGGGGCTGGCCGCGAACCACAGCGTCAGGCCGTCGGCCTTGGCGCGCGCCACTTCGCTGGCGGCCAGGGTAGCGTTGGCGCCGGGCTTGTTCTCGACCAGCACCGCGCTGCCCAGTTCCTTGGTCAGCACCGTGCCGAGCAGGCGTGCGCCCTGGTCCACCGGGCCGCCGGCGGAATAGCCCACCAGCAGGCGCACCGGCTGCTGCTGTGCGTCCTGCGCAGCGGCGGGGAGGGCGGCCAGGGCGAGCGGTGCCCAGGCCAGGGCGGCCAGGGCCGGGCGGCGTCGGGGGTCGAGCATGAATGTGTCTCCTGAGTTTCTGGTGATGGCTGCGGGCCGCAGGGCGCCTGCGATGAGCAAGGCCGTGACTGCGTGAAGCGATGGTGCGGCGTTGCCTTCGCCGGCGGAATCTGCTTTTGCCGAAGGCGGGCTTCGGGCCTGCTTAGCGGGGGTTTGCCCTCAGACCGGGTCCCAGCTGAACACGTCGGCCGAGCGGTCCAGCGGCACGAAGGAGGCCTTCAGCGCCGGCATGCCGTGCTCGGCGATGAATTGGGGCGACCAGCCTTCGCCGCGGTGCACCGAGCGCAGCGGGCGCGGCTGGCTCATCAGGAAGATCTCGTTGTTGCGCACCGCGAAGACCTGCGCGTTGACCTCGCGCGCCGCGTCGGACAGCAGGTAAACGGCCAGCGGCGCGATCTTGCTGGGCGTCATCTGCTGGATCTTCGCCACGCGCGCCTGCTGCTCGGGCGTGTCGGTCGGGATCGAGCCGATCATGCGGCTCCACGCGAAGGGCGCGATGCAGTTGGAGCGCGCGTTGAACTTCTGCATGTCCAGCGCGATGCTCTTGGACAGCGCCACCAGCCCCAGCTTGGCGGCGCTGTAGTTGGCCTGGCCCAGGTTGCCGATCAGGCCCGAGGTGGAGGTCATGTGAACGAAGGCGCCGCCCTCCTGTTCCTTGAAGTGGTTGGCCGCGGCGCGGCTCATGTAGTAGCTGCCGTACAGGTGCACCTTGATGACGGCGTCCCACTCGTCCAGGCTCATCTTGTGGAAGAAGCGGTCGCGCAGGATGCCGGCGTTGTTCACCACGCCGTCGATGCGGCCGAAGTGGTCGAGCGCGCTCTGCACGATGCGCGCGGCGCTGGCGGCCTCGGAGACGCTGTCGGTATTGGCCGCCGCCTGGCCGCCGGCGGCGCGGATCGCCTGCACCACCTGCTGCGCAGGGCCTGCGTCGGTGCCTTCGCCGCTGGTGGAGGTGCCGATGTCGTTGACCACCACCTTCGCGCCTTCGGCAGCCAGGGCCAGCGCCATGTCGCGCCCGATGCCGCCGCCGGCGCCCGTCACCACCACCACCTTGTCCTGCATCATCCCGGGCTGCGCCATGTCTCGTCGTCCTTGTGTTGGTTGGAAGGGAAAGCGGGGCCGAGCATGGCGGCAAAGCCCGCCCGGCGCCATTCGGCAATGGCAAGGGCGGCCTTCGCCGGCGTGAAAGCGCGGGCTTCACCGGCGCCGAAGGCACGCTTTCACAAACGCGGATTGCGCCGCCGCGCGGCTGCGCCGACGATCGCGGCCATGAACAAGGAGACACGCAGCAGCGGCGACGCCCTCGACGCCGCCACCCTGGCGCACCTGCAGGGCTGGCAGGGGCGCAGCGAGCGCCTGGGCGACACCGTGACCGCCGCGCCGGTGGCCGCGCTGTCGGCCACGCTCGACCGCGACGACCCGGCGCCGGCCGAAGGCACCGCGCTGCCGCCGCTGTGGCACTGGCTGTACTTTTTGCCGCACGCGCGGCAGAGCGAGATCGGCGCCGACGGGCACCCGAAGCGCGGCGGCTTCCTGCCGCCGGTGCCGCTGCCGCGCCGCATGTGGGCCGGCGGGCGGCTGCGCTGGGCGCCGGCCAACCCGCTGCAGGTCGGCCAGCGCGTCGAGCGCAGTTCCACCATCCGCTCGGTCTCGCACAAGAGCGGGCGCACCGGAGAGCTGCTGTTCGTGCGGGTCGAGCACCGCATCGCCAACGAAGCCGGGCTGGCGCTGACGGAGGAACACGACATCGTCTACCGCAGCGCGGCGTCTCCAGCCCCCACGCTCGGCACTGGCGTGTCCTCGCTGCCCCCCGGGGGGGCGCTCGCGGCTAGGGGCGGCCCGTCGCCGCGCTCGGGCGATCCCGCACCGCCGCCGCAGAAGCCGCCGCTGGACGGCCAGGCCGCCTGGTCGCGCACCCTGGTGCCCGACGACGTGCTGCTGTTCCGCTACTCGGCGCTCACCTTCAACGGCCACCGCATCCACTACGACCGCAAGTACGTCACCGAGGCCGAGGGCTACCCCGGCCTGGTGGTGCACGGCCCGCTGATCGCCACGCTGCTGCTGGACCTGTTGCGCCGCGAGCGGCCTGACGCCTTCGTGGCCTCCTTCGAGTTCAGGGCCGTGCGTCCCACCTTCGACCTGCACCCCTTCAGCGTGCACGGCCGGCCCTCGGCCGACGGCACCCGCGTGGACCTGTGGGCGCAGGACCACGAGGGCTGGCTGACCATGCAAGCCAGCGCCGTGCTGGGCTGAGCTGCTGCCAAGAACATTGCTGCCAGCGCCCGTCCGGCGGGCGCTGGAGGCTGACAAGACTCGCAAAAGACCGCCATGATCGAGAAGACCCAGTCCAACAACTTCCACGAGATCCGCGACGCCGTGCGCGCCCTGTGCGCCGAGTTCCCGAACGCGTACTTCCGCAAGATCGACGAGGCGCGCGGCTACCCCGAGGAATTCGTCAACGCCCTGACCAAGGCCGGTTGGATGGCCGCGCTGATCCCGCAGGAGTTCGACGGCCCGGGCCTGTCGATGGCCGAGGCCTCGGTCATCATGGAAGAGATCAACCGCTGCGGCGGCAACTCCGGCGCCTGCCACGGCCAGATGTATGTGATGAACACCATCGTCTTCAGCGGCACCGAGGCGCAGAAGCGCAAGTACCTGCCGAAGATCGCCGTCGGCGAGCTGCGCGTGCAGTCGATGGGCGTGACCGAGCCCACCACCGGCAGCGACACCACCAAGCTCAAGACCACGGCGGTGAAGAAGGACGGGCGATGGGTCGTCAACGGCCAGAAGGTGTGGATCAGTCGCGTGCAGCACAGCGACCTGCTGATCCTGCTGGCGCGCACCACGCCGATCGAGCAGGTGCAGAAGAAGAGCGAGGGCCTGTCGTGCTTCATCGTCGAGCTGGACAAGGCGATCGGCCACGGGCTCACCGTGCGGCCCATCCCCAACATGGTCAACCACGAGACCAACGAGCTGTTCTTCGACAATCTGGAGCTGCCCGAGGACGCGCTGCTGGGCGTGGAGGGCAGGGGCCTGAAGGTGATCTTCGACGGGCTGAACGCCGAGCGCACGCTGATCGCCGCCGAGTGCATCGGCGACGGCTACTGGTTCCTGGAGCGCGCCCGCAACTACGCCAGCGAGCGCAAGGTCTTCGGCCGGCCGATCGGGCAGAACCAGGGCATCCAGTTCCCGCTGGCCGAGGCCTACATCGAGCTGGAGGCGGCCAACCTGATGCGCTGGCGGGCCTGCGAGAAGATCGACGCGCGCCAGAACGCCGGCACCGAGGCCAACATGGCCAAGTACCTGGCGGCCAAGGCGAGCTGGGAAGCGGCCAACGCCTGCCTGCAGACGCACGGGGGCTTCGGCTTCGCCTGCGAATACGACGTGGAGCGCAAGTTCCGCGAGACGCGGCTGTACCAGGTCGCGCCCATCTCCACCAACATGATCCTCAGCCACGTGGGCGAGCACGTGCTGGGCCTGCCGAGGTCGTTCTGATGCACACCCCCAGTCTTCGCGGACTTCGTTCCGCTTCGCCAACCCCCTTGCAGGGGGCACATCCTGCGGCCTGGCAGAGCCAGTTCCGCGGATGTTCCCGCATGGCCTGCTCCGCGGCCTTCGGCAGGGTTGGAGTACAAACGCCGCCGGCGATTCGAACCGGTGCGCAGGGCTGAGGTGGTCATGACCCCTTCACGCCCCCGGCCGCTGGACGGCATCACCGTCGTCTCGCTCGAACATGCGGTCGCCGCGCCCTTCTGCACGCGCCAGCTGGCCGACCTGGGCGCGCGCGTCGTCAAGGTCGAGCGGCCCGGCAGCGGCGACTTCGCGCGCGGCTACGACCAGCGCGTGCGCGGCCAGTCCTCGCACTTCACCTGGCTCAACCGCAACAAGGAGAGCCTGGCGCTGGACCTGAAGCAGCCCGAGGCGCAGGCCGCGCTGACGAAGCTGCTCGGCCGCGCCGACGTGCTGGTGCAGAACCTGGCGCCGGGCGCCGCCGCGCGCATGGGCCTGGGCTACGAGGCGCTGCGCGAGCGCTTCCCGCGCCTGGTGGTCTGCGACATCAGCGGCTACGGCGCCGACGGCCCCTACCGCGACAAGAAGGCCTACGACCTGCTGATCCAGAGCGAGGCGGGCTTCCTGTCGGTCACCGGCACGCCCGAGACGCCCGCCAAGTCCGGCATCTCGGTGGCCGACATCGCCGCGGGCATGTACGCCTACACCAGCGTCCTGTCGGCCCTGCTGCTGCGCGGCCGCACCGGCGAGGGCAGCCACATCGACGTGTCGATGCTGGAAGCGATGGGCGAGTGGATGGGCTACCCGATGTACTACGCCTTCGATGGCGCGCCGCCGCCGCCGCGCACCGGCGCCTCGCACGCCAGCATCTACCCCTACGGCCCCTTCGCCGCTGGCGACGGCGGCACGGTGATGCTGGGCCTGCAGAACGAGCGCGAGTGGAAGGCCTTCTGCGAGGGCGTGCTGCGCGACGCCGCGCTGGCCGCCGACCCGTGCTTCGACAGCAACGCCAGGCGCAACGAGCACCGCGAGGCGCTGCAAGCCGTGATCCTCGACATCTTCGGCACGCTCGGCGCCGAGGAGGTGGTGCGCCGCCTGGACGAGACGGGCATCGCCAACGCCCGCGTCAGCGACATGGCCGACCTGTGGGCGCATCCGCAGCTGAAGGCCCGCGGGCGCTGGCGCAGCGTCGGCACGCCGGCCGGCGAGGTGCCCGCGCTGCTGCCGCCCGGCGTGAGCAGCGCCTTCGACTACCGCATGGACCCGGTGCCCGCCGTGGGCGAGCACACCGCCGCCATCCTGGCCGAACTGGGCTGGACGGCCGGGCGCATCGCCGCCCTGCAGAACGACGAATCCCCTGAGCAGACCCCATGAAGCAGGAATCCCACGCCGCCGTCCATCCGCTGGCGCAGTTCGCCGCCACGCTGCGCTGGCAGGACGTGCCCGCGCCCGTGCAGCGCCGCACCGAAGACCTGTGGGTGGACTGGTTCGGCTCGGTGCTGGCCGGGCAGGAGGCGCGGCCGGTGCGCAGCATCGCGCGCTTCGCGCTGTCGCAGGGGCCGGCCGACGGGCCGAGCGAGGTGATCGGCCAGGACGCCGCCACTTCGCCCCTGATGGCGGCGCTGGCGAATGCGGCGGCCTCGCACGTGGCCGAGCAGGACGACGTGCACAACGGCTCGGTGTTCCACCCGGCGGCGGTGGTGTTTCCGCCCGCGGTGGCGGTGGCACAGCGCATCGGTGCCAGCGGCGAGCAGCTGATGGCCGCCTGCGTGGCCGGGTACGAGGTGGGCATCCGTGTCGGCGAGTTCCTGGGCCGCAGCCACTACAAGGTCTTCCACACCACGGCCACCGCCGGCACGCTGGCCGCCGCGGCCGCGGTGGGGCGCCTGCTGGGATTGACGCCCGCGCAGATGCAGCACGCCTTCGGCTCGGCCGGCACGCAGTCGGCGGGGCTGTGGGAGTTTTTGCGCACCGGCGCCGACAGCAAGCAGCTGCACACCGCGCACGCCGCCGCCGCCGGGCTGGTGGCGGCCTCCCTGGCGCAGGACGGATTCACCGGCGCGCAGGACATCTTCACCGGCCCGCAGGGGCTGGCGGCGGGCATGTCCAGCGACGCCGACCCCGCGAAGCTGACCGACGGCCTGGGCACGCGCTGGGCCACGGCCGAGACCTCCTTCAAGTGGCACGCCTCGTGCCGCCACACCCACCCCGCCGCCGACGCGCTGCTGCAGGTGATGCAGGCGAACGACCTGCAGCCGGGCGACATCGCGCAGGTCACCTGTCACGTGCACCAGGGCGCCATCGACGTGCTGGGCGCGGTGGTCTCGCCCGTCACCGTGCATCAGAGCAAGTTCTCGATGGGCACCGTGCTCGGCCTGGCCGCGCGCTTTGGCCATGCCGGGCTGACCGAGTTCGACGCGCAGTACCTCGCGCCCGAGACGGTGGCGCTGCGCGAGAAGGTGCGCATGGCGCTGGACGCGGAGGTGGACGCCGCCTACCCGCAGCGCTGGATCGGCAAGGTGACGGTGCAGACCGCCGACGGCCGCACGCTGCAGGGCCGCGTCGAGGAGCCCAAGGGCGACCCCGGCAACACCCTGTCGCGCGAGGAGATCACCGCCAAGGCGCTGCGCCTGGCGGCCTACGGCAGCCCCGGCTTGCCCGCAGCGCGCGTGGCGCGGGCGGTCGACCGGCTGTGGCAGGTGGCGCAGTGGCCGCGCGTGCAGCGGCTGCTGGGCTGAAGCCGCCCCTTATTTCCCATCCACGCGACCAGCCGGCCGCGGACGCCGTCCGCGCAGGCCGCCGCGTGCCCTTCGCCAGAGGCGTCGCAACGCCCACTCGACTTCAAGGAGACCCCGTGAGCTTTCACTTCCAATCGAACCCTGCATCCCGCCTGCGCCGCGCCGTGGCCGCGGCCTTCGCCGTGCTGGCCGCCGGCCCTGCCGCCCAGGCGGCCGGCTGGCCCGACAAGCCCGTCACGCTGGTCGTGCCGTACTCGGCCGGCGGTCCCACCGACGTGGTGGCGCGCCTGCTGGCGGTGCCCATGGGCAGGTCGCTGGGCCAGCCGGTGGTGGTGGAGAACACCGTGGGCGCCGGCGGCACCATCGCCCCGGCACGCGTGGCCCGCGCCAAGGCCGACGGCCACATGCTGCTGATCCACCACATGGGCATGGCCACCGCACCGGCGCTGTACAAGAAGCTGCCCTACGACCCGCTGAAGGACTTCGAGTACATCGGCCAGGTGCTGGACGTGCCGATGACGCTGCTCTCGCGCAAGGACTTCCCGGCCAGCACCTTCCCCGAGCTGCTGGACTACGTGAAGAAGAACCAGGACAAGGTGTCGCTGGCCAACGCCGGCACCGGCGCGGTATCGCAGCTGTGCGGCATGCTGTTCATGCACCAGGCGGGCGTGAAGCTGACCACCGTGCCCTACAAGGGCGCCGGCCCGGCCATGAACGACCTGCTGGGCGGGCAGGTGGACCTGCTGTGCGACCAGACCACGCAGACCGTGCCCGTCATCCAGGACGGCAAGCGCGTCAAGGTCTTCGGCGTCACCACGCTGAAGCGCCAGCCGACGCTGCCGCAGATCCCGACGCTGGACGAGCAGGGCTTCAAGGGCTTCGACGTGAAGGTGTGGCACGGCATGTACGCGCCCAGGGGCACGCCGCAGGAGGCGCTGGCTGCGCTCAACAAGGCGCTGAACGCCGCGCTGCAGGACGGCACCGTGAAGCGGCGCATCGCCGAGCTGAGTTCCGAGCTGGCGACGCCCGACAAGGCCACGCCCGAAGGTCTGCGCGAGCACCTGGAGGCCGAGGTGGCGCGCTGGGACAAGGTCATCAAGGCGGCCGGCGTCACCGCGGAGTGAATGCGGCTACGGTGGGGGTGCTGCAAGGAGGCTTCGATGCCCGCACGTCGCTGGACCGGTGCCGCCGGAGCTGCCGCAGCACGCCTGCGCCTTCCTCTTCGTGCCCGCCAACCGGCCGGAGCGCCTGGCCAAGGCGGGTGATCACTGACTGGGGGGACGCCGTGGCGCCGGCCGACCAGGCCCCGGAAGAGGGCGCCGCGCCAGCCCCTCAGGCCGCCGGCGCTGGCCGGTCCTGGTTCGCCGCACCCCCGCGCGTGGCCGCCGCGATCTGCGCCCGCGTGCCGTCGA
>JASGDG010000210.1:0-4286 GCA_047607325.1 Xenophilus sp.
ACGGCGGGGCTGCTGCTGCCGCGCGTGCCGTCCGTGTGGCTGTACGCCGCGGCGGCCGCGGCGCTGGGGCTGGCGGCGCTGGCCTGCGGCCGCCCGGCGCACCAGCGGCCCGACGCCCCGTGACACCACGGAGTCCGCCATGAACGACCGCCCGCAGCGCCCCCCGACTATCCGCATGCCGACGTCCCCCGGTGGTCTGCCGTGGACGCCTATTTCTCCCGCCTGCTCGCCCCGCCGGACGATGTGCTGGACGGCGTGCTGGCAGCCAGCGCGCGGGCAGGCCTGCCCGCGCATGAAGTCTCTCCCGTCCAGGGCAAGCTCCTCGCGCTGCTGGTCCGGCTGACGCAGGCCCGGCGCGTGCTCGAAATCGGCACGCTCGGCGGCTACAGCACCCTCTGGATGGCCCGCGCGCTGCCCGAGGACGGCCGGATCGTCACGATCGAAAGGAATCCGCAGTTCGCGCGGACCGCCCGCGAGAACTTCCATCGCGCCGGCATCGAAGACCGGGTCGATCTGCGCACGGGCGATGCCGCCGAGGTGCTGCCGGCGCTGGCGGACGTTTTCGATCTGGTCTTCATCGATGCCGACAAGCCGGGCAACCCCCTCTATCTGCAATGGGCGCTGAAACTCGCCCGGCCCGGCACGGTGATCGTCGGCGACAACGTGGTGCGCGGCGGCGCGGTCGTGGAGGCCCGGAGCACGGACGCCAGCGTCCAGGGCGTGCGCCGCTTTCTCTCGATGCTGGCGGCGGACGACCGGCTGGAAAGCACCGCGGTGCAGACCGTGGGCGAGAAAGGCTGGGACGGGTTCTCGATCTCGGTGGTCAAGGCGTAGCGGGGCCCCGTCTTCAGGCCGAAGCGTGCCGCGCGGCACGGGATCCCAAAGAAAATGCCGAACCGCCCGGCCCCGGGGGCGTTCAGAAGAACCCGCGCTTGTTCTCGCTGTCGCTGACCAGCGGGTTCTTGGTCTGCTGGTCGTGGTCCAGCTTGTAGCCGCCAAAGGCCGCGTGCGCCGGGTCGTGATGGTAGCAGTTGGTCCACACGCGGCCGGACTGCGCGCGATGCGTCGCCGCCCCGAGCGCGCCGCTGGCCATGGCCTGCTCGATCCACGACTTCTTGGCCTGGCATGGCCCGACGCGAAACGAACCCGCTGAACCTGTTGCGGCGGCCACGCCGCTCCTAGCATCGATCCATGTCGATGTACGTAGAGACCGCCGCGCCCCGCAGCCGGCGCTGGATGCTGGTGGGCTGGCTGACCGTCTTCCTGGTCGGAACGGACCTGTTCGTGGTGTCGCCCTTCCTCACGACCATCGGGCGGGACCTCGCCAGCCCGCAGGCGTCGCTGACCTGGATCGTCAGCATCTTCAGCGCGACCTATGCCGTCGCCTGTCCCTTGCAAGGCCGGCTCGCGGAGCGCATCGGTTCCGCCCGCGTGCTGCTGGCAGGCGTCGCGATGCTGGCCATCGGCAACCTGTGCACAGCCTGGGCGCACGACCTGCCGTCGCTGCTCGCAAGCCGCGCACTGGCGGGGCTGGGCGCCGCGTCCACGTCGCCGACGCTGTACGCCCTCGCTTCGGAACATGCGCCCCCGCAGCGCCGCGCCAGCGACCTGGCACTGATCAATTCGGGGCTGCTGATGTCTCTGGTGCTCGGCGCGCCCCTGGGTCTGATGATGGGCAGCTTCTCGGACTGGCGGCTGGTGTTCGAGCTGCTGGCCGTCGCGTTTGCCGCCCTCCTGCCGGTGAACTGCCGCGTCTGGCGCCCAGCCGCAGCGCCGGCCCGGCCGGCTTCGGTCCGGCCGCCTGGAACGCTGGCGGCCGAACCGCTGGCGGCCGCCTGGCCCTGCCTGGCCGCGATGGTGTGCTGGTCCGCCAGCGTGTATGCGCTCTACACCCTGCTGGGCGCGGCACTGGCCGCCGACTACCGGCTGGAAGCCGTGGGTGTCGCCACCTGTCTCGGGGTGTTCGGCGCCGGCGCAGCCTTGGGAAGCGTGTGCGGGGGCCGGCTTGCTGATCGGGTCGGGCCTGCACGCATGGCGACCGGGTGCTTCGTCGCCATGATCGTATGGCTGACCGCGCTCCTGGCCGTCTATCCCTCGCGCGCCATCGCATGGCTCGCCGTGCTGCTGTTTCTGTTCGCGCTCTCGGCCTATGGCTTCTTCCCGGCGCTCCAGGCCTGCGCCGTACAGCGCTTCGCCGCGCGCCGGCCCACGGTGCTCGGATTGATCAGCAGCAGCCTCTACGTGGGACTCACGCTCGGTTCGGCTGCCGGCGGGCTGCTATTCCGGCGCCTCGGCATGCCTGGCGTGGTCCTGTTCGGCCTCGGGGCCAGCCTGGCCGGGATGGCTTTGGCCCGGGGGCTCGATGCGCCCGGAAACGTGCGGCCGGCCGCCAGCACATGAACAGGCGCCTCCGACGAGCACCGAGCACGTGCAGGCAATCTTCAGAAGCAGCGAGCGAGCTGATCCACGGCGCGCGCCACCGCGCCGGCATCGGGAAAGTTGGCGAAGCCCAGGAGCAGTCCTTGCCCGGGAGAACGGTGGATGCCGCGCGCCGACAAGGCACCGGGCGCCAGCCCGGCGGCTTGCGCGCGGGCCGCGATCGACTGGTCATCCAGGCCGGGGCGAAGTCTGGCAAGGACGCTCAGGCCCCGGGCCCATGGGGCCACGCTCAGGCGGTCACCGAGGCGCGACGCAAGCTCCGCGACCAGCGCCTCGCGCCGCCGGGCATAGATTCCGCGCATGCGCTTGAGGTGCCGGCCGAAGTGGCCATCGGCCATGAACGTGGCCAGGGTCCGGTGCACCGGCACCGGACCGCCGTCGACCAGGTCCTGGTAGATCGCGCGCAGTGGCGGCACCAGCCGAGGCGGCACGACCATGTAGGCGACTCGCAGCGCAGGATGCAGGGCCTTGCTGAAAGTGCCGAGATAGATCGCCCGCTCGGCGCGATCGAGGCTGGTCAGCGTCGGCAGGCGGCGCCCCTCGGCGCAGAACTCGCTGTCATAGTCGTCTTCCACCAGCCAGGCTTCGGCTTCGGCGGCCCAGGCCAGCAGGTCGGCCCGCCGCGGCAGCGACATCACCATGCCGAGCGGACTCTGGTTGGCCGGGGTCACGAGGGCCATGCGGGCCCGGGGGGCGGCGGCGCGGCCGGCCGCGACCTGCATGCCGGCGCCATCGACGGGCACGGGTACGACGCGCAGGCCGGCGCGCCCGAGCACGCGCAGCGCCGGCGGGTAGGCCGGGTCTTCCACCCAGACGGGGTCGCCTGGACGCAGCAGCGCGGATGCGAGCAGGCCGAGGGACTGCCGGTAGCCGCTGGTGACGAAGACCTGCGAATCGACGCAGGCAACGCCGCGCGAGACCTGCAGGTAGGCGGCGATCGCGCGCCGCAGTCCCCCGTATCCCTGGACATCGGGCGGCGAATGCATCGACAGGCGATCGCGTGCCAGGCGATGGCTCAGCAGGTTCCAGGCGGCCAGCGGAAACGCGTCGAGCGCGGGCGTCCCCAGCTGGAATGGCCGGGGCTGCGCGACCGCGACGGCGGCAGGTTCGGCAAAGGCCTGGTCATGGACGGCCGGCGCTGCCGGTCGCCAGCGGTGCTGTGCGGCGAGAGACGCGACCGTCGTTCCCGCCTGGTTGTTGCCGGCCAGGAAGCCCTCCCCGATCAGCAGGTCGTACGCCTTCTCGACGGTGTTGCGCGACAGGTGCAGCTCGGACGCGAGCGTGCGGATCGACGGCACACGCGCCCCCGGCGGCAGATTGCCGTGCAGGATGGCGTCGCGGTAGCGCAAATAGACCTGGCGGTACAGCGGCTGGTCGCCGGCGTAGTCGAGGGAGAAATCGATGAGCTGGGTGGGCGTCGTGTGCATGGTCTCTCTGCGCACCGGCAGCCGCTATTCGCCGCAGCGACGGCCACGTCTGTTCATCCTATCGATCGCGGCATCCGATAGTGTGCTGCGCCACGTTGCCGGCGTCCGGGACGGGCGCGGCTTCAGCCGCCCAGCCGCCCTTCCACCAGCCTCAGCTGCCGGTCGCAGCGTGCGGCCAGCGCATCGTCGTGCGTGACGACGACGAAGGCCGTGCCGCGCTCGCGCGCCAGCCGCAGCATCAGCGCGAACACGCCGTCGGCGGTGCCGCGGTCCAGGTTGCCGGTGGGCTCGTCGGCCAGCACGCAGTCGGGCCGGCTGACCAGGGCGCGCGCGATGGCCACGCGCTGGCGCTCGCCGCCGGACAGCTCGGCCGGCCGGTGCAGCACCCGCTGCGCCAGGCCCACGGCGGCGAGCACGCCG
>JASGDG010000211.1:0-11863 GCA_047607325.1 Xenophilus sp.
CGAACCGGCCCGGCCCGGCGGACCAGAGGCACCACCCGCCCTCCACGCCGCGGCGCAGCCCCCCGCCGCCCGGCCGCGCCGCGCCAAGGCCACCGGCCCGGCCCGGCTCTTCGTGCTGGACACCAACGTGCTGCTGCACGACCCGACCTGCCTGTTCCGTTTCGAGGAACACGACATCTACCTGCCGATGATCGTGCTGGAGGAACTGGACGGGCACAAGAAGGGCACGACCGAAGTGGCCCGCAACGGCCGCCAGGCCAGCCGCACCCTGGATGCGCTGGCCGGCGCGCAGGGCGCCGACATCGGCAAGGGGCTCAAGCTCGACTCCACCGGCAACAAGGCCGCCGGCGGGCGCCTGTTCTTCCAGACAGAGCCACTGGAGTACCAGTTGCCCACCAGCCTGCCGCAGGGCAAAGCCGACAACCAGATCCTGGGCGTGGTGCAGGCGCTGCGCACCAAGTACGCCAAGGAGCGCAGCGGCGCCGACCGGCGCGAGGTGGTGCTGGTGTCCAAGGACATCAACATGCGCGTCAAGGCGCGCGCGCTGGGCCTGGCCGCCGACGACTACCAGAACGACAAGGCGCTGGAGGACGGCGACCTGCTGTACGCCGGCTCGCTGGCGCTGCCGGCCGACTTCTGGACGCGCCAGAGCAAGACGGTGGAAAGCTGGCAGTCGGGCAGCAGCACCTTCTACCGCATCACCGGGCCGCTGGTGCCCAGCCTCTACATCAACCAGTTCGTCTACTTCGAGGCGCCCGGCGAGCCGAGCATGTACGCGCGGGTGACCGAGATCCGCGACAAGACGGCGGTGCTCAAGACGCTGAAGGACTTCAGCTCCGGCAAGAATGCCGTGTGGGGCGTCACCACCCGCAACCGCGAGCAGAACTTCGCGATGAACCTGCTCATGGACCCGGAGATCGACTTCGTGACGCTGGCCGGCACCGCCGGCACCGGCAAGACCCTGATGGCCCTGGCCTCGGGCCTGACGCAGGTGCTGGACGATCGCCGCTACACCGAGATCATCATGACCCGCGCCACGGTGAGCGTGGGCGAAGACATCGGCTTCCTGCCCGGCACCGAAGAGGAGAAGATGGGCCCCTGGATGGGCGCGCTGGACGACAACCTGGAGTTCCTCGCCAAGGGCGACAACTCCGGCGCCGGCGAGTGGGGCCGCGCCGCCACCAACGAACTCATCCGTTCGAAGATCAAGATCAAGAGCATGAACTTCATGCGCGGGCGCACCTTTCTGAACAAGTACGTGATCATCGACGAGGCGCAGAACCTCACGCCCAAGCAGATGAAGACGCTGGTCACCCGCGCCGGCCCAGGCACCAAGATCATCTGCATGGGCAACCTGGCGCAGATCGACACGCCCTACCTCACCGAAGGCTCCTCGGGCCTGACCTTCGCGGTGGACCGCTTCAAGGGCTGGCCGCACAGCGGCCACATCACGCTGGCGCGCGGCGAGCGCTCGCGCCTGGCGGACTTCGCCAGCGACGTGCTCTGAGGCGCCTCGCGCGCCCCGCCGACCTGCACCGCCGCAAGGCCGTGCAGGTTTCTTTTTTCGGGCAACCGATGCCAGTCTCCTGACAACACGCTGTCAGGAGGTCCGGCGCAGCATGCTGGCTCCTCAACACATCCTTCAAGGAGCCCGTCATGCAGAACGCCAACACCTGGTTCGACATCCCCGTGCGCGACCTCGCCGCCGCCCAGCGCTTCTACGAGGCCGTGCTCGGCCGGCCGATGCGCGGCACCGAGGACATGGGCGGCGAATCGATGGCCGTCTTCGCGCACGAGAAGCCCGGCGCCGGCGGCTGCCTGATGCACCGGCCCGGCCACCAGGCCGTGCAGGGCGGCACGCTGGTCTACCTGGACTGCGCGCCCGGCGTGCAGCCGGCGCTCGACCGCGTGCAGGCGGCCGGGGGCCGGATCGTCACGCCGCGCACGCTGATCGCGCCCGGCATCGGCTATTTCGCGCACATCGAGGACCTGGACGGCAACCTGGTGGGCCTGCATGCGCCCGACTGAAAGCCGCCCTGCCACGGACCCGCAGGCCTTCTTCTGGCGCACGATGGCCGGCGAACTGCGCCAGCACGGCGAGATCGTCGCCTCGGCGCTGGCCACGGCGCTCGTGCGCCGGGCCGCTGCATGATCCGGCTGGCGCGCGCCGGACCGGTCAAGCAACAACAAGGGAATCCCTCATGAAAACAACGCATCATCTTCAATGCCGATGCGGCGCCGTGCAGTTCGACGTGGCGGGCCCGCCGCTCGTCCAGCTGTATTGCCATTGCGACGATTGCCAGGCGGCGCACGGCGCCGCCTACGTCGCCTCCGCCATCTACCCGGCGCAGCAGGTGAGCGTGGTCCGCGGCGAGCCTGTCGCCGCATCGGTGCGCCATACTCCGCGCATGCGCTGCGGCGGCTGTGGCACCCACCTGTTCTCCGAGATCGCCGGGGTCGGGATGCGCAGCGTCAATGCGTACCTGCTGCCGCCCGGCACCTTCGCGCCCCAGTTCCACGCACAATGCCAGCACGCCGTGCTGCCGGTGGTGGACGCGCTGCCGCACTACCGGGCCTTCCCGCCGGCCTTCGGCGGGTCGGCGGAGGAGATTGGCTGGTGAATGCGCGCGCGTCCCAGCCGCTCCGGCGGCACTGAGCCGGTTGCCCGCAGGTCCCCATGCGCCGCGCCGACCGCCTGTTCCAGATCGTCCAGCTCATCCGCGGGCGGCGGCTCACCACGGCCGCCTTGCTGGCGCAGCGGCTGGAGGTGTCGGAGCGCACGGTCTACCGCGACATCGCCGACCTGCAGCACCAGGGCGTCCCCATCGAGGGCGAGGCCGGCATCGGCTACCGGCTGGGCGCCGGCTTCGAACTGCCGCCGCTCATGTTCACGCAGGACGAGGCGCGCGCGCTGGTGGCAGCGGCCCGGCTGGCGCAGAGCTGGGTCGACACCGCCATGGCGGACGACATCGAGAGCGCGCTGGGCAAGATCCTGTCCGTGCTTCCGCCTGCGGCGCGCGTCTCGGCCGAGGCGCTGGCACTGTACGCGCCGGCCATCGCGATGGACGACACGACGCGCCTGCGCCTGCAGGCCCTGCGCGAGGCCGTGCAGGCGCGGCAGAAGCTCCGGCTGGACTACCGCGACGCCAACGACGCGGCCAGCCAGCGCGTCGTGCGGCCGCTCGGCTGCTTCTACTGGGGCAAAGTCTGGACGCTCTCGGCCTGGTGCGAGCTGCGCAACGACTTCCGGGGCTTCCGCATCGACCGCATCGCTGCCGTGGCCGTGCTGGACGAGCACTTCCGCGACGAGCCAGGCAAGACGCTCGCCGATCTGCTGCGCATCCTGCGCAAGCCGCCGGACTGGCCTGTCGCCCGGTCCGTCACGCCGAAGAAGCCGTAGCGGTGCAGTCCGCTGGCGGACGGCGCCCCTTCGCCGGCGTCAGAAGTCGTCGCCCGTGCCCAGCGCCAGGTTCTCGAACTTGGTCAGCGGCTTAAGGAAGGCCAGCTTCACCGTGCCCGTCGGGCCGTTGCGGTGCTTGCTGATGATGACCTCGGCCACGCCCGGCTCCTTCGACTCCTTGTTGTAGTAGTCGTCGCGGTAGATGAACATGATCAGGTCGGCGTCCTGCTCGATGGCGCCGGACTCGCGCAGGTCGCTCATCATCGGGCGCTTGTCGGTGCGGCTCTCCACGCCGCGCGAGAGCTGCGACAGCGCGATCACCGGGCACTTCAGTTCCTTGGCCAGCATCTTCAGGCCGCGCGAGATCTCGCCCACCGCGGTGGCGCGGTTCTCGTCGCTCATGCTGGACGACACGCTCATCAGCTGCAAGTAGTCGACCACGATCAGGCCGAGCCGCCCGTACTGCCGCGCCAGGCGCCGCGCGTTGGCGCGCAGTTCGCTGGTCGTCAGGCCCGGCGTCTCGTCGATGTGCAGCGAGACGTTGCGCAGCTTCTCGATGGCCTCGGTCAGGCGCGGCCACTCCTCGTCGGTGAGCTTGCCGGTGCGCAGGTGGCCCTGGTCGATGCGGCCGATGGAGCCGACGATACGCACCGCCAGCTGCGAGGCGCCCATTTCCATCGAGAACACCGCCACCGGCAGGCCCTCCTCGATGGCCACGTGCTCGGCGATGTTGATGGCCAGCGAGGTCTTGCCCATCGAGGGGCGCGCCGCCAGCACGATCATGTCGCCCGGCTGCAGGCCCGAGGTCATGCGGTCGAACTCGTAGAAGCCGGTGCGCACCCCCGTGATGTCGTTGGGGTTGTCCGCCATCTCGGTCACGCGGTCGAGCAGCTCGACCACCAGGGACTCCATGCTCTGGAAGCCCTGCTTCATCCGCGAGCCTTCCTCGCCGATGTTGAAGATCTTCTGCTCGGCCTCGTCCAGCAGCTTGTCGACCGCCCTGCCCTGTGTGTTGAAGGCATTGGTGGCGATCTCGTCCGAGGCGGAAATCAGCTTGCGCAGGATGGAGCGCTCGCGCACGATCTCCGCGTAGCGGCGGATGTTGCTGGCGCTGGGCACGTACTGCGCCAGCGCGTTGAGGTAGACCAGCCCGCCCACCTCCTCCGCCTTGCCCAGGCCCTGCAGCTGCTCGTGGACAGTGATGACGTCGGCCGGCTTGCTGGCGTTGATGAGCTGGCCGACCGCCGCGAAGATCAGCTTGTGCTCGTGACGGTAGAAGTCGGCATCGACCAGCAGGTCGCCGCAGCGGTCCCAGGCGCCGTTGTCCAGCAGCAGGCCGCCGAGCACGCTGGACTCTGCCTCGATGGAATGCGGCGGGATGCGCAACTGGGCGACCTGGCGGTCGTCGGGACGGGGGTCGTCGGGGAAGGAGAAGACAGCGGACATGAGGCGCAGGAGGGCAAGCAAAAAATTGTCGGCAGACCGGCGCGGCCAGTCCACCCGCGCAGCCGCTTCGGGGCTGCTTGCTTACAAAAAAGAGGGGCGAGGCGGCTGCGTTCTGTGGACAACGCTGGGGACAGCCGGTGCAAGCCTCGCTGGAGACTGTGCACGGCGCCCGGCCCCGGCAGCCGAGCGCCGCAAGAGAAAAGGGCCGCCCAAAGGCGGCCCTTTCCGGGGTGGCGACGAGCCTGGCCTCTTACGCCGTCTCGCCGTACACCGTGACGGTGATCTCCACCACCACGTCGGTGTGCAGCTGCACGCTGACGGTGGTGTCGCCCACGGTCTTGATCGGGCCGGCGGGCAGGCGCACCTGCGACTTCGCCACGTCATAGCCCTGCTTCTTCAGCTCGTCGGCGACGTCGTGGTTGGTGACGGAGCCGAACAGGCGGCCGTCGACGCCGGCCTTCTGCGTCAGCTTGACGGTCGTGCCGCCCAGCTTCTCGCCCTGGGCCTGTGCGGCGGCCAGCTTCTCGGCGGCCGCCTTCTCCAGCTCGGCGCGCCTGGCTTCGAACTCGGCCTTGGCGGCCTCGGTGGCGCGGCGGGCGCGGCCGGTGGGGATCAGGAAGTTGCGGGCATAGCCGTCCTTGACCTTGACGATCTCACCCAGGGCGCCGAGGTTGACGACCTTGTCCAGAAGAATGACTTGCATGGTTCAGGCCTTTCCTCAGATGCGGTGCTGGTCGGTGTAGGGCACCAGGGCCAGGAAGCGCGCGCGCTTGATGGCCGTGTTGAGCTGGCGCTGGTAGATCGCGCGGGTGCCGGTCAGGCGCGCCGGGATGATCTTGCCGTTCTCGCCGATGAAGTCGCGCAGCGTGTCGACGTCCTTGTAGTCGATCTCTTCGACGCCGGCGACGGTGAAGCGGCAGAAGCGCTTGCGCTTGAACAGCAGCGACTGGCTGTTGCGCTTGGGACGCTTGTCCTTGTTGAATTTCTTGAACGTGGCCATTTCGGGACCTCTCGAAAATTAATCTTGCTGGAACTCGGTGATGTGGAAGACCGGGTGCTTCGCGTTGCGCGGCGTGGCCAGGAAACCCCTGAGGCACCACTGGCTGCCCAGGGCCTGCCGCGCCAGCCGCTCGGCCACCGAACCGAAGGCCACGGCCTTCAGCGCCGCCTTCACCTGGCGGGACTGCCCTGCTTCTTCGAGCGTCGACTCGTGTTCGAGCCGCAGGTCGACGGCGGGCAGGCCGGCGGGGGTGAAACGCAAGGCGGCGAGCTCGGTGATGCAGGCCGTCAGCACAAGCTGGTTGGCCGCACCCGGCTGCCCCACGTCAGCTGTTGTTGGCGGCGTACTCGGCCTGCTGGGCCTTGCGGGCCTCTTCGCGCTCGACCGTCTTCATCATCGACGACGGGCCGGTGTCGGCCTTCTTCCTCTGCACCGTCAGGTGGCGCAGTACGGCGTCGTTGAACTTGAAGGCGTGTTCCAGCTCGCCCATCACGGCCTGGTCGGCCTCGATGTTGATGCACAGGTAGTGCGCCTTGTTGAGCTTGTTGATCTGGTAGGCCAGCTGGCGGCGGCCCCAGTCCTCGACACGATGCACCTTGCCGTTGCCGGCGGCAATCATGCCCTTGTAGCGCTCCAGCATGGCCGGAACCTGTTCGCTCTGATCCGGATGGATCAGCAGAATGATCTCGTAGTGACGCATGGCACTCCTTGTGGGTTGGCGGGCAGGCGAACCAGGCGCCGCCCAGGAAGAGCCACCCGCCGCGTCCAGGCGGTGTGGCAAGGAAAAGCCCACGATTATAGCGCGGCCGGCAGCGGCCGCGTCATCCGGCCAGCGCCCGCTCGAGCGGCTGCGCCTTGTCCGGGCCCACGGCGGCGCGGATCTTCGGGACGAGCACGGCCAGTTCCTCGCAGGTGGCGGCGGCCTCCACCGCCAGGTTGAGCCGGAAGCCGCGCAGGCCGAGGCTGGCGGTCAGCTGGATGGCGATCGGATAGGCGGCCTGGTAGCGCTCGCGGGCACTTGCGGGAGGCACGCCGGCGGCCTCCGCGGAGCTGGACAGTTCCGGCGCCGATGGGGACGCGGGAGCCTCCCCGGACGCCGATCGGCCCAGCAGTTCGAGGTCGACCAGCTGGTCGACCTCCTCCTGTGTCACGCCCATGCCCGCGGCCAGCACCTCGGCCACCGAACGCCGCCCGTCGAACAGGATGAAAGCGGAGCGCTGGCGCGGCGTCAGCCGGACCGAGCGGTCTTTCATGACCTGCTGGCCCTTCTCTGTCTTCACAAGAATCATGGAGGTCTCCGTCCTGCGTCGCCGCACGAAGACGCCAGCAAGCACTCACGCCGGTGCGGCCGGCATGAGTTTGGCACCATATTCACAATTTTTTTCAATTGCGCAGGGCTTGCAGGGACAATTCCCGCCCGCCGGGGCTTTGTCCACTGCGTGCGTCGCCGCGATGCAACACGGCCCGCGCGGGCAGGCGCAGCCGTGTCCGGGCTGCTTCCCGGCCTCAGGACTGTGCCAGCCGCTGCCAGGTGTCGATCACGCTGTCGGGGTTGAGCGAGATCGACTCGATGCCCTGCCCCGCCAGCCACTGGGCGAAGTCGGGGTGGTCGCTGGGGCCCTGGCCGCAGATGCCGACGTACTTGCCCTGGGCCTTGCAGGACTGGATGACCCGCTCCAGCAGGGCCTGCACGGCCGGGTCGCGCTCGTCGAAGTCGGCGGCCAGCAGTTCGAGACCGGAGTCGCGGTCCAGGCCCAGCGTGAGCTGGGTCAGGTCGTTCGAGCCGATCGAGAAGCCGTCGAAGAACTGCAGGAACTGGTCGGCCAGCACGGCGTTGCTCGGCACCTCGCACATCATGATGACCTTCAGGTCGTTCTCGCCGCGCGTGAGGCCGTGACCGGCCAGCAGCTGCGTCACGCGCTCGGCCTGCTTCAGGGTGCGCACGAAGGGCACCATGATCTGCACGTTGGTCAGGCCCATGTCGTTGCGCACGCGCTTGAGCGCCTCGCATTCCATGGCGAAGGCCTCGCCGAACTCCTGGCTGATGTAGCGCGCCGCGCCGCGGAAGCCCAGCATCGGGTTCTCTTCCTCGGGCTCGTAGCGGCTGCCGCCGATGAGCTTGCGGTATTCGTTGGACTTGAAGTCCGACAGGCGCACGATCACCGGCTTGGGCCAGAAGGCCGCGGCGATGGTGGCCACGCCCTCGGCCACCTTGTCGACGTAGAAGGCCTTGGGCGAGGCATGGCCGCGCGCCACCGACTCCACCGCCTTCTTCAGGTCGCCGTCGACCTGCGGGTAGTCGAGGATGGCCTTGGGGTGCACGCCGATGTTGTTGTTGATGATGAACTCCAGCCGCGCCAGGCCCACGCCCGCGTTGGGCAGCTGGGCGAAGTCGAAGGCGAGCTGCGGGTTGCCCACGTTCATCATGATCTTGGTCTGGATGGCGGGCATCTCGCCGCGCTGCACCTCGGTGACCTCGGTCTCCAGCAGGCCGTCGTAGATGTGGCCGGTGTCGCCCTCTGCGCAGCTCACGGTGACCAGGGTGCCGTCCTTCAGGCGGTCGGTGGCGTCGCCGCAGCCGACCACCGCCGGGATGCCCAGCTCGCGCGCGATGATGGCCGCGTGGCAGGTGCGCCCGCCGCGGTTGGTGACGATGGCGCTGGCGCGCTTCATCACCGGCTCCCAGTTGGGGTCGGTCATGTCGGTGACCAGGATGTCGCCGGCCTGCACCTTGTCCATCTCGGCGATGCTGCTCACCAGCCGCACCGGGCCGGTGCCGATCTTCTGGCCGATGGCGCGGCCCTCGGCCAGCACGGTGCCCTTGCTGAGCAGCTTGAAGCGCTGTTCGGCCTTGCCGGCCTGCTGGCTCTTCACCGTCTCGGGGCGCGCCTGCAGGATGTAGAGCTGGCCGTCGGTGCCGTCCTTGCCCCACTCGATGTCCATCGGGCGGCCGTAGTGCTTCTCGATGACCAGGGCGTACTTCGCCAGCTGCTCGACCTCGGCGTCGGTCAGCGAGTAGCGGTTGCGCAGTTCGGCCTTGACGTCGGTGGTCTTGACCAGTTTGCCGCTCGCCTTCTTCTCCTCGGGCGTGGCGAACTCCATCTGGATCAGCTTGGAGCCCAGGTTGCGGCGGATGACGGCCTTCTTGCCCGCTTCGAGCATCGGCTTGTGGACGTAGAACTCGTCGGGGTTCACGGCGCCCTGCACCACCGTCTCGCCCAGGCCGTAGCTGCTGGTGATGAAGACGACCTGGTCGAAGCCGGACTCGGTGTCGATGGTGAACATCACGCCCGCGGCGCCCAGGTCGGAGCGCACCATGCGCTGCACGCCGGCCGACAGCGCCACCACGTCGTGCGCGAAGCCCTTGTGCACGCGGTAGCTGATGGCGCGGTCGTTGTAGAGGGAGGCGAAGACCTCCTTCATCTTGTGCAGCACGTCCTCGATGCCGACGACGTTCAGGAAGGTCTCCTGCTGGCCGGCGAAAGAGGCGTCGGGCAGGTCCTCGGCCGTGGCGGAGGAGCGCACCGCGAAGCTGGCCTGGTCGTTGCCGCCCGAGAGCTGGGCAAAGTGTTCGCGCACCGCCTTCTCCAAGTCGGCCGGGAAGGGCTGGGCCTCGATCCAGCCGCGGATCTCGGCGCCGGCGGCGGCCAGGGCGCGCACGTCCTCGATGTCGAGCGTGGCCAGGCGCTGGCTGATCCTGTCCGACAGGCCCTCGTGCGCCAGGAACTGGCGGAAGGCATGCGCCGTGGTGGCGAAGCCGGTGGGCACGCGCACGCCCTGCGGCAGCTGCGAGATCATTTCGCCGAGGCTGGCGTTCTTGCCGCCGACCGCCTCGACGTCGGTCATCCTCAGGTTTTCAAACGGTACGACCAGGGCGGCCGCGTCGAAGAGTTGAGACATGGGAAAGCTCCGGAAGTTGAAAGCGGCGCGGCGGCATGCAGGCGGGCGCGGGGCACGATCGTTCTTCTTGCTCTGGGTGCACGGCCGGGCTGCATGGGGAGTGTGGGGGGCTGGGACGCTCGGTCCCGATAATGGGGCGGATTGTAGGCGTGGCTCTTGCTGGGCCGCTGCAGGACAGGAACCACAGTGACGCCCCGCACCCGCACCGTTTTCTACGTTTCCGACGGCACCGGCATCACCGCCGAGACCTTCGGCAACGCCGTGCTCGCCCAGTTCGAGATCAAGCCGCGCCACGTGCGGCTGCCCTTCACCGACACCGTGGACAAGGCCCACCAGGCGGTGCGGCAGATCAATCACACCGCCGAGATCGAGGGCCTGCGGCCGATCGTCTTCACCACCCTGGCCGACATGGAGGTGCTGGAAGTGATCGAGACCGGCTGCAAGGGCATGCTGCTGGACATGTTCGGCACCTTCGTCCGCCCGCTGGAGATCGAGCTGGCGATGAAGTCCAACCACCGCATCGGCCGCTTCTCCGACGTCAGCAAGAGCAAGGAATACAACGACCGCATCGCCGCCATCGACTTCAGCCTGCAGCACGACGACGGCCAAAGCAACCGCGACCTGGAGTCGGCCGACGTCATCCTGGTGGGCGTGAGCCGCAGCGGCAAGACGCCCACCTCGCTGTACCTGGCGATGCAGCACGGCCTGAAGGCCGCCAACTACCCGCTGATCCCCGAGGACTTCGACCGCCGCCAGCTGCCGCCGGCGCTGGTGCCCTACCGCAAGAAGATCTTCGGCCTGACCATCCAGCCCGAGCGCCTGGCCGAGATCCGCAACGAGCGCCGGCCCAACTCGCGCTACGCCAGCATCGAGAACTGCCGCTACGAGGTGAGCGAGGCCGAGGCCATGATGCGCCGCGCCGGCATCCGCTGGCTGTCGACGACGACCAAGTCGATCGAGGAGATCGCGACGACGATCCTGCAGGAGCTCCGGCCGGAACGGCTGAGCTACTGAGCCGTCAGATCACCCTCTTTCTGATAGCAACCTGCGTCTTCTCCAGAAGACATATCGGGCAGTTTTTGCTTGATATTTAACTAAGCCAAAGCTTACTATTCAGGCATGCATCCGCTGCCCGAAGACGTCCTGCCCACCGCCATCCACCTGCGCAGCGCCCTGTCCGGCGTGCAGCGCGAGCTGCGCGCCCGCGCGCGGGAGGACGGCCTGGGCAGCGCCCGGCTGGAGGTGCTGGCGCTGTTGCATCGCCACGGGCCGCTGGCGCCGTCGCAGATTGCCCGCCGCGCGCGGGTGCGGCTGCAGAGCCTGACCCGCCCGCTGGCCGAACTGGAGGCCGAAGGCCTGCTGCAGCGCGGCCCCGATCCGGCCGACGCCCGCCGCAGCCTGCTGACGCTCGCGCCCGAGGGCGCGCGCGTCCTGACCGAAGAGGCGCACCGCCGCGAGACCTCGCTGGCCGAGGCCATCGCCCGCCGCCTGACGGCGCCCGAGCGCGCCCGGCTGCGCGCCGCCTGCCACCTGCTGGACCGGCTGGCCGACGCACTGGCCGGCCAGCCCGCACCGCCGATGCGCGCCGACACATGAGTGCGCCGACCCCGCCGGAACGGGACTGGCCCCATGCGGCGCAGCTCGGCGCCGCCGTCGTGCTGGCCTGGAGCGCCGCCGCCCTGCTGCGCCTGCCCGAAGGCTTCTGGGCCGTGATGAGCGCCCTCATCGTCCTGCGGCCCACGGCCGGCGCCACGCTGGGCGCGGGCTGGGACCGCATCCGCGGCACCCTGGCCGGCACGGCGGCCGGCCTCGCGGGCGTGGCGCTGCGCCATGTGCACGGGCTCGATGAGGTGCCGGTGACGCTGGCGCTGACGGCCGTGCTGGCCGCCGGCAGCGCGCTGGTGCCCTGGCTGCGCAGCGCGCCGATCACGGCGCTGATCGTGCTCGGCAGCGGCGGCATCGGGCCGCACTCGGCGCTGCAGATGGCCGCCCTGCGGGCCGTGGAGATCGGGCTGGGCGTGGGCACCGGCGCGCTGCTGTCGCTGGCCAGCCTGTGGCAGGCCACGCCGGCGCGCTTCGGCCGGGCCTGCGCCGCGGCGCTGCGCCGGATCGCCGAC
>JASGDG010000212.1:0-6201 GCA_047607325.1 Xenophilus sp.
GCAGCGCCACCGCCGCCGCGCCGACGGCGCCCGCCGCCGAGGCGGTGCCCGCGACGGACGCCACGGGCAGCAGCGACAGCGCTGCTGACGCCTCACTCTGCGCACGGGCCGGCAGGGTGGTCGCCAGGGCCAGCGCCAAGGCGGCGGCGGCCAGGGGGAATCGGATGGATCGCATGGTCACTGCTCCTTCGGTTCAGTGATGCGCGCCGCTTCCAGGCGGCCGGCGAGGCGGGCGTCGGCCAGGTCGGCCTCGTGGCGGTCGCGCAGCATCTTCGCCAGCGTGAAGGCGGAGCTGACCAGGAACAGCCAGCTCACGCCGAGGTACGCTTTGTAGGCGTCGTTGATCGGCATGCGGACCAGGCCCCAGGCCGTCAGGCCCATGGCGGTGGCGAAGCCGCCCCACACCACCAGCCGCCACATCGGCGTGTCGCCGGCGGCGCCGGGCTGCCGGCCGTCGCGCACGAACTTGGCGAGCATGAACACCGCCGAGAGGCAGAACACGTAGCCCATCACCATGAAGGCGCGCTCCAGGTTCTGCCCCGGCAGCCAGGCCAGGCCGATGGCGCAGAGGAAGACGGCGATGCCGAAGGAGGCCCAGGTCTGGAACTGCCAGGCGCGGGTGTCGCGCTGGATGCGGACGAGGGGTGCGGAAGCGTGCATGTGCGTGTGCCTTGCGGCGGAGTTGAGGTGCACGCATGGTGCCTGGCGGCCCGCTCGGGCGCATCGGATGAATGCACTCGTCTTTCATCAAAGCATCTTCGGTATCTATTTACGATACCTTTTGCGTCATTTGCGCCGTGGCGCGGGATGGGTGCCATGCCGGAGATCGGCACGGGTGTAGGGGCGGTCGTGCCCGGCCGCTTCCACCGCCAGCCAGGCGACGAAGTCATGGGTGGGCGCCCGCCAGCCGGGCTCCACCACCAGCAGGGGCGCGAGCAGCGTCGCCAGCACGGCCCAGGCGTGGATGCGCGGATGCGGCCATCGGCGCTGCCGCACCAGGAAGAGCAGGCTCGCCGAGCCGCCCAGCAGGAAGCCGGCCGCGACCTCCGACAGCGAGTGGGCATGGAGCGCCAGACGCGACACGCCGATCATCGCCCCCAGCAGCCAGCCGGCGGCGGCCAGCCCCACGCGCAGCCGGTGCGTGCCGCGCGAGCCGGCGAGCCACAGCGCGACGGGCCAGAAGCAGGTGGACAGCGCCGTGTGGCCGCTGATGCCGGTGAAGTCCAGCGCCGCGCTGCCGATGCCCCAGCCGAGGAACAGCGCCTTCGTCAGCGCCACCAGCAGGCCGGTGGCGCCGAAGCACAGCGCCCAGAGCCAGCCGTCCGGGCGCGTGGCCCGGGGGACCAGCAGCCACAGGGCGGCCAGCGCGGCGCAGGGCAGCAGCAGCGCGCTGTCGCCCAGCCAGGTGAAAAGATGCCAGCCGCTCACCGGGCGCGGCCGGCCGGCCGGAGAGAGGGTTGCGCGCTGCGCTGCAAGTGCGGTCGACTCACGAAGCCAGCAACCCGTCCACGTGGCGACGCATGGCCTCGGGCGCCAGTTCGGCCGGCGGCAGGGCCGGGCCGACGTTCAGGCCCACGCGGCTGAACAGGCCGCGGCGGAAGGGCCGCACCATGGCCACGTTCTCGCCGCCCCGCACCTCGATGCGGCTGAAGAAGGAACCCCACAGGTGGGTCAGCGCCATCGGAATCACCGGCGCTTCGATGCCCTCGGCGCGCGCAAGTTCAAGAATCTTCATCACGCCGCCCTTGAAGGGCTGCAGCTGCCCGTCGCGCGTGATGCCGCCTTCGGGGAAGATGCCCAGCAGATCGCCTTCGCGCAGCACGGCCGCGGCCTCGGCGAAGGCGCGCTCGTAGGCGGCGGCGTCCTCCTTCTGCGGCGCGATGGGGATGGCCTTGGCCAGCCTGAAGAGCCAGCCCAGCACCGGCACCTTGAAGATGCGGTGGTCCATGATGAAGCGGATCGGCCGCGGGCTGGCCGCCATCAGCAGCACCGCGTCGACGAAGCTCACGTGGTTGCACACCAGCACGGCCGGGCCTTCGGCGGGGATGTGCTCGTCGCCGCGCACCTTGAAGCGGTAGACGAAGCGCGAGGCCACCCAGGCGACGAAGCGCAGCAGGTATTCGGGCACCAGCATGAAGATGTAGAAGGCCACCACCGCGTTGGCGATGCCGGTGAAGAGGAAGATCTGCGGGATGGTGAAACCCGCCGCCAGCAGCGCGCCGGCAATGACCGCGCTGCCGATCATGAACAGCGCGTTGAGGATGTTGTTGGCCGCGATCACGCGCGCCCGGTGCGTGGGCTGGCTGCGCAGCTGGATCAGCGCGTACATCGGCACGCTGTACAGGCCCGCGCACAGGCTCAGCAGCGCCAGGTCGGCCATCACGCGCCAGTGCGCGGCCTGCCTCATGAAGGCGGCGGCGCCCATCCCGGCCGCCGGCGGCAGGCCGCGCGAGGCGAAGTACAGGTCGCTGGCGAACACGCTCATGCCGATGGCGCCCAGCGGCACCAGGCCGATCTCCACCTGCCGGTGCGACAGCGTCTCGCACAGCAGCGAGCCGACGCCGATGCCCACCGAGAACACCACCAGCAGCAGCGAGGCGACCTGCTCGTTGCCGTGCAGCACCTCCTTGGCGAAGGCCGGAAAGTTGCTGAGGAACACCGCGCCGAAGAACCACATCCACGAGATGCCCAGCAGCGAGCGGAACACGGCGAGGCTGCCGTGCGCGAGCTTGAGGTTGCGCCAGGTTTCGCTCACCGGGTTCCAGTTGATGCGCAACTGCGCATCGGTGGCCGGCGTGGGTGGGATCGCCTGCGCCGCCGCGCGGCCGGCCAGCGCCAGCAGCACGCAGCCGGCCGCCACCGTGACATGGCCGATGCCCGGCAGCGCCACCAGCAGCCCGCCGGCCACCTGGCCGAGCAGGATGGCGACGAAGGTGCCCATCTCCACCATGCCGTTGCCGCCCGTCAGCTCGCGCGCGTCCAGCACCTGCGGCAGGTAGGCGTACTTGACCGGCCCGAAGAGCGTGGAGTGCAGCCCCATCAGGAACACGCAGCCCAGCAGCACCGGCACGCTGGAGGCCACGAAGCCCCAGGCCGCCAGCAGCATGATGCCGATCTCCAGGTTCTTGACCAGCCGGATGATGCGCGTCTTGTCGACCTTGTCGGTGAGCTGACCGGCGGTGGCCGAGAACAGCAGGAAGGGCAGGATGAACAGCGCGCCGACCACCAGCCCGGCCATGGCCGGCGGCATCCAGGCCACCTGCAGCTGGTAGGTCACCATCACGGTGAAGGCGAACTTGAACAGGTTGTCGTTCGCCGCGCCGGCGAACTGCGTCCAGAAGAAGGGCGCGAAGCGCCGCTGGCCGAGCAGCGCGAACTGGTTGGCCTGCATGTTGGCGCCGGGCTGGATGGGGTTGGAAGCGCTGGTGCTCATCGGCTGGAATCCCTCGCTCGTCGGCCGGTGTCCTTCTTGCATCATGCCGTGGCCGCGTCCGGCGAGGGATTGTGCCGCAGCCCCTGGCGCCCGGCGGCGCGCAACATGGCCAGCACCAGAAGCAAGGCCACGACGCTGGCCAGCCGGCCTTCGCGGCGACTCAGGGACAGGGAGGCGGGGGGGTTCATGGGCGGTGCTCCGTGGAGAAATTCACGCGCACTGTAGGAAGCCCTGCCTGCGCGCAGCATCGAAAATCGATGCGAACGAGGAATCTGCCATTTCCGGTATCGGATTCCTATACTCACCCGGATGAGCACCAGCATCGACCTCGTCCAGGCCATCAAGCAAGAACTCAAGAGCGCCCGCATGACCTACGCCGACCTGGCCGCCACGCTGGGCATGGCCGAATCGAGCATCAAGCGCATGCTGGCCAAGGGCGACATGCCGCTGTCGCGGGTGGACGCGATCTGCCGCGCGCTGCGGCTGGACTTCGCCGACCTGGCGCGGCGCGTGGCCGACGCGCAGCCCTTGCTCAAGGAGCTGACGCAGGACCAGGAAAAGGCCGTGGTCAGGGACAAGAAGCTGCTGCTGGTGGCCATCAACGTGCTGAGCCAGTGGACGCTGGAGCAGATCGTGGCGGCCTACCGCATCAGCGAGGCGGAATGCATCGGCTACCTGGCGCAGCTGGACCGCATCGGCATCATCGAGCTGCGGCCACTGAACCGCTACCGCCTCAAGCTGGCCAAGACCTTCCGCTGGCGCCCACACGGCCCGGTGATGCAGTTCTTCCGCGAACACGTGGTGCTGGACTACTACCGCGGCGGCTTCGACGGACCGGCCGAGGGGCTGCTGCTGGTGCACGGCACCATCAGCAAGGCGCTGGCCCCGGCGTTCCTGGAGCGCCTGCAGCGCGTGGCGGCCGACTTCGCCCAGCAGCACCAGGCCGACCAGAAGCTGCCACCCGAGCACCTGGCGGGCTACACCCTGCTGCTGGGCATGCGCAACTGGGAGTTCGAGCTGTTCACGCAGATGCGGCGCGGTACGTCGTGAAGTGAACGCAGCGCGCCTATCCGTGTGATGGAGCACGCGGCTGCGCACGGCTGCGAACCTCCATGGACGATTTTAGAAAGATGCACCATGAACACCGGCAAAGAAACGCTCGGGACGCTCGAAATGGCCGTGGCGATGGTCATTTCCGGAAGCATCGGCCTTTTCGTCGTCAAGTCCGGGCAGTCACCGGAAAACATCGTGTTCTTCCGCTGCGTGATCGCTTTCCTTTGCCTGATCCCGGTCTGTGTCCTCTCCGGGTCATTTCAAAGAGAATACTTTCAGCCAAAGAACCTGGCCATGATGATCGTGTCGGGATGGCTCCTGATCTTCAACTGGGTGCTGCTGTTCAAGGCCTTCCCGCTGACCTCGATCTCTCTGGCCACGATCGTTTACCACGTCAATCCGTTCATCATCCTGCTGCTGGGCGTCGTGGTCCTCAAAGAGCGATTCACCGCGTCGGACGGTGCCTGGATCGCGCTGGGCTTCGCTGGACTCCTGGTCGTCATCGGCCTCGACGAAGTGAACGTGCCGCGGATGGAACTGGCCGGCCTCGGCCTGGTGCTGGTTGCCACCAGCCTCTATTCGGGTTCGGTGCTGATCGCCAAGAAGCTCGCCGGGACACCACCGCTCTTGATCGTCCTGGTGCAGGCCTTCGCCGGCGCCGTGACAACCTACCCACTGACTTCCTCGCCGGGTGAGGGCGTGAGTTTTCATCAATGGCCGTTCATCGTCGCGCTCGGAGCGGTTCATACCGCATTCCTGTACTGGCTGATCTACTCGGCCATCGCCAGGCTCAGGCTGAGCATCGTCGCCATCCTGTCGTTTCTCTATCCGATCTCGACGGTGGCGTTCGACTACTTCTTCTTCGGCCACCTCATTTCGCCGCGGCAGGCTGTCGGGGCCTGTCTGATCCTGATGGCCACGGCCGGAGCAAAACTGCACTGGAGAGTGCGGCTTCCGGTCCGGAGAACATGATGAATGCCAAGCCGCGTGTGCCTATCCTCGTCCGGGTGCGCCGGCATCTTCGCATCGGTGAGCGCAGCGCGCTATCGTCGCGCCATGGACACGCATCGCCACGCCGTTGACCTGGCCAAGGCCTACCGCCTGCTCAACCACGGCCCGACCGTGCTGGTGAGCGCCGCCGCCACCGGCCGGCGCAACATCATGGCCGCCGCCTGGGCCATGCCGCTGGACTTCGCGCCGCCCAAGGTGGCGGTGGTGCTGGACAAAAGCACCTACACCCGCCGGCTGCTGGAGGCCAGCGGCGAGTTCGCGCTGCAGGTCCCGGTGCGGGCGCAGCTGGACCTGGTCGACGCGCTGGGCAGCGTCTCCGGCGCCGACGAGGCAACGCTGGGCCGGCGCGACAAGTTCGACGCCTTCGGCCTCGCCGTCTTCGCCGGCATGGCCACCGGCGCGCCGCTGCTGGAAGGCTGTGCGGCCTGGCTAGAATGCCGGCTGCTTGCCGAGCCCGCCCTCCAGGCGCGCTACGACCTCTTCCTGGGCGAGGTGGTGGCGGCGCAGGCCGATGCGCGGGTGTTCAGCCAGGGGCGCTGGCACTTCGACGGACACGATGCGCTGCGCACCGTCCACCACGTGGCGGGCGGCCATTTCCTGATCGACGGCGAGGCGCTGGACGCCCGGCCGCTGGCGCCGCGCTGAAGGCCGGCTGCACGGGCCGTCGGCGCCGGCCGCCCACGCCGCCGGCTCACGCATGCGGC
>JASGDG010000213.1:0-8847 GCA_047607325.1 Xenophilus sp.
GCGTAGCCCGCGTCGCGCACGGCGCGCGCCAGCCGCGGCATCGGGTCGCCGCCAGCGGCGCCGGCCAGCGTGACGCGCGCCGACTCGGTCGCCAGGTTCACGCTCGCATCCCGCACGCCGGGCACCTGGCGCAGCGCGTTCTCCACCCGCGTCACGCAGGAGGCACAGGTCATGCCCTCCACGCCGAGGTCGAGGGTCTGCAGGGCCGGCGGGGCGGCGAGGGTCTGGGGGGTCATGGATGCGAGGCTAAGGTCTGACATGGTGTGAGGGTCAAGCCCTGGCCCGCCGGTCTTCGGCGCTTGACCTTGCCATGATGTGAAGGTTCAGACTTGCGGCTGCTTTTTCAAGGAGAACCTTCGCCATGACCGCTTCCACCCCCGCCCCCGCCCAGCAGTTCCACGTCGAGGGCATGAGCTGCCAGCACTGCGTCCGTTCGGTGCAGGACGCCGTCTGGGCCACCGACCCCGAGGCCGACGTGCAGGTCGACCTGCCCGCCGGCCGGGTGGACATCGCCAGCGCCGCGCCACGCGCGCAGCTGGCCGCCGCCATCGCCTCGGCCGGCTACCGCGTGCAGCCATGAGCGCCGCCAAGGCAGCACCGGTGTCCATCGGCGTGGCGGCCGAGCGCTCCGGCGTCTCGCCGCGCATGGTGCGGCACTACGAAGGCCTGGGCCTGCTGCCGCCGGTGACGCGCACCGGGAGCGGCTACCGCCAGTACACCGAGGCCGACGTCCACACCCTGCGCTTCATCCGCCGCGCGCGCGACCTCGGCTTCTCGATGGACGAGATCGCCGAGCTGGTCGGCCTCTGGCACGACCACGGCCGCGCCAGCGCCAGCGTCAAGCGCATCGCCCAGCAGCACCTGGGCGAGCTGGAGCAGCGCATCGCCGCCCTGCAGTCGATGCACCGCACGCTGTCGCACCTGGTGCGCTGCTGCCAGGGCGACCACCGGCCCGGCTGCCCGATCCTCGACGACCTGGCCCGATAGCCGCGATCTTCTCCCCACCCCCTCTGGATAACTTTGTGAGCAACTCACGTATTTCCTTGTAAAGACAGCACAACACGTTGATTTACAAAGGAAATTGACAGATTGCCATTTTTTTGTGCAGTGCACATCTTCGGCCGCGCGGGCCTCTTTCCCAGATTTTCAGGCGGCTGTCAAAGGACAACTCTGGGGAGATTTCCGGCACAAACACCCCCTTGTCCACAGGGCCGGCAGCCGCGCGCAGGTTGTCCGCCTGGCGGCGACAGCACGGAAGCAGGGCTGCGCACAGTGCTCCCGCATCGCCAAACCCTTGTCGGCCCGGGAAAAACTGAGCCTTTCCACAGCGGTGGCGCCCCCTTAGCTACTACTACTAATCAGATAAGGAAGATAAAGAGCAAAGAGAAGCGCCCCTGCCTTTTCACCAGGGTGGCGTCTCGCCCACGCGGCAGCCGCAGCGGCCGCGCCGTGGCACTGCGCGGGCCGGCTACCATCCGCGTCCATGTCCATCAAGCCGCGCATCCTGGTCGTCGAGGACGAGTCCGGCATCGCCGACACACTGCAGTACGTGCTGAAGAGCGACGGCTTCGAGCCGGTGTGGTGCGAGACGGCCGAGGCGGCGCTGAAGAGCTTCGCTGACACGCTGCCGGTCCTAGTGGTGCTGGACGTGGGCCTGCCCGACCTGAACGGCTTCGAGCTCTTCAAGCGTCTGCAGGACCTGATGCGCGAGCGCGGCGGGCCGGAGGTGCCGGTCGTCTTCCTCACCGCTCGCAGCGACGAGATCGACCGCGTGGTCGGCCTGGAACTGGGCGCCGACGACTACATCGCCAAGCCTTTTTCGCCGCGCGAACTGGTGGCGCGGGTTCGCACCATCCTGCGGCGCAGCCAGCGCGGAGCGGCGCCGGCGGCCGCGGCACCGCCGCCGGCGCGTCCGTCCGAGGCGCCGGCCCTGCCCTTCGCGGTCGATGCCGAGCGCATGCAGATCCGCTACTACGGCCGGCCGCTGGAACTGTCGCGCTACGAATACGGCCTGCTGCGCGTGCTGGTGCAGCGGCCGGGCCGGGTCTTCACCCGCGACGAACTGCTCTCGCTGGTATGGGACGAATCCAGCGACAGCTTCGACCGCACCGTCGACGCCCACGTCAAGACGCTGCGCGCCAAGCTGCGCGCCGTCGCGCCCGGGGTCGATCCCATCCGCACCCTGCGCGGCACCGGCTACGCGCTCAGCGAAAACCTGCCGGCGGCGAGGTGACCGAAGCAACACCTGCGTTTTGCGGGAGATGCCGCGGAACCGGCTTTGCCGGGCCGCTGGCATCGCCCCCGGAGAGGGGGTTGCCGGAGCGGAACGAAGTCCGCGCAGGCTGGGGGAGAACGTGATTTCCCGCCGCACGCGCATCTTCATCGGCATCCTGCTGCTGTACGCGGCCGGCATCGGCGTGCTGCTGTACCGGGTGATGGGCGACATCGATCCGCGCTACCGCGAGTCGGCCGAGGAGTCGCTGGTCGAGACCTCGCAGCTGCTGGCCAGCCTGGTCGAGCAGGACGTGGTGGCCGGCGCCATCAACCCGGCACGGCTGGAGCCGCTGTTCCGCAGCGTCTACGCGCGCGAGTTCTCGGCCCAGATCTACAACCTGCACAAGCGGCGGGTGGAACTGCGCGTCTACGTCACCGACCGGGCCGGTTACGTGCTCTTCGACTCCACCGGCCGCGCCGCCGGCGCCGACTTCTCGCAGTGGCGCGACGTGCACATGACGCTGGAAGGCCGCTACGGCGCCCGCACCACGCGCGACGTCGCCGGCGATCCGCTCAGCTCCGTCATGTACGTCGGCGCGCCGGTGCGCTGGAACGGCGAGATCGTCGGCATGGTCAGCGCCGGCAAGCCGGTGCAGAGCTTCGGCCAGCTGGTGCAGGGCGCGCGCGAGCGCACGCTGGCCGTGGGCATCGGCTCGGCGGTGGCGCTGCTGCTGCTGGCGCTGATCTTGTCGGTATGGCTGGTGCGGCCCTTTGGCCTGACGGCCGACTACCTGCGCTGGCTGCGCGCGCAGCGCGGCTTCCACCCGGTGCGCATGGTGCGCCAGGGCCTCTCGATGCTGCGCGCCACGGCGCACGAGATGCGCGACGCCGTCACCGGCCGCAGCAGCACGGCCGACGCCATCCAGACCTTCACCCACGAGATCAAGAGCCCGCTGTCGGCCATCCGCGGCGCCGCCGAGCTGGTGCAGGAGCCCGGCATGCCGGCCGGCGAGCGCGAGCGCTTCCTCGGCAACATCGTGCGCGAGACCCAGCGCATCCAGGAGATCGTCGACCGCATGATGGAGCTGGCGACGCTGGAGGCGCGCCGCGTGCTCGACCGCGTGCAGACCGTGCCGCTGCGCCCGCTGGTCGACGAGGTGGCCGACAGCGCCCGGACGGCGGCGGCGCAGCGCGGCGTGCGCATCCGCGTCGAGGCCAAGGCCGACGCGGCGGCCGAGGGCGACCCCTTCCTGCTGCGCCGCGCGGTGGCCAACCTGCTGGCCAACGCGGTGGACTTCTCGCCCGAGGGCGGCGAGATCGTCGTCGGCCTGGCCGCCACCTCGCGCCAGGCGCGCATCACCGTGCGCGACCAGGGCCCCGGCATCCCGGCCTACGCGCACGAGAAGGTGTTCGAGAAGTTCTATTCACTGGCCCGGCCGCACAGCCAGAAGAAGAGCACCGGCCTGGGCCTGGCCTTCGTCAAGGAGATCGCCGCGCTGCACCAGGGCCGCGTCGAGCTGGGCAATGCGGCCGGCGGCGGGGCGCTGGCGGTGCTGACGCTGCCGCTGTCGGCCGTGCGGCGCGAGCCGAGTTGAATTCATCGGAAGGGCGATGGCGGCCGCTCACCGGAACAGATCGAGGATCCGGTTGCGCTCCTTCGAATCGCCCTGCGGCCGGGACGCCTGCTGTCCCATCGGGAGCATGCCCAGTTCGGCCGGCACGCTGGTGCCCATGCCAGGCACCTGGCCGGGCTGGAGGCCGGGCGACGCCAGGGCCGGGTCCACGTCCAGCGCCTGCACGCCGCCGCCGTTGGCGTATTCGTCGTAGGACCAATCCTGCCCGTCGGGGCCGGCCACCTGGGTCACGCCCTCGGGCACGGCCAGCCCGGCGACAGGCACGCCCTTGAGCACCGCCTTCATGTAGGCCGTCCACACCGGCAGCGCCGCGCTGGCGCCCGTCTCGCCGCGCACGCCGAGCTGGCGCGGCGTGTCGTAGCCCACCCAGGCGATGCCCACGCGGGTCGGCTGGAAACCGGCGAACCAGGCGTCGAAGGAGTCGTTGGTGGTGCCGGTCTTGCCATACAGGTCGTCGCGGCGCAGCGCGGCGTAGGCCTTGGCGCCGGTGCCGTTCTTCACCACGCTGTTGAGCAGCGTGTCCATCACGAAGGCGTTGCGCGCCGGGATGGCACGCTGCGCCTCCTCCGGCGGCGCCAGGGGCGTGTCTTCCAGCACCTGGTCGCGCGCGTCGGTGATGCGGGTGACGAGCCTGGGCTGCACGCGCAGGCCGCCGTTGGCGAAGACGGCATAGGCGGCGGCCATCTGCATGGGCGTGACCGAACCCGCGCCCAGCCCCATCGTCAGGTAGGCCGGATGCCGTGCCGGGTCGAAGCCGAAGCGGCCGATCCACTCCTGCGCATACGGCGGGCCGATGGCCTGCAGCACGCGCAGGGTCACCAGGTTCTTCGACTTCTGCAGCGCGGTGCGCAGCGTCATCGGTCCCTCGAAACTGCCCTCGAAGTTCTTCGGCTCCCAGGGCTGGCCGCCGGTGGCGGCGGCGTCGAAGACCAGCGGCGCGTCGTTGACCAGCGTGGCGGGCGAGAAGCCTTTTTCCAGCGCTGCCGAGTAGATGAAGGGCTTGAAGCTGGAGCCCGGCTGGCGCCAGGCCTGCGTGGCGTGGTTGAACTTGTTCTGGCTGAAGTCGAAACCGCCGACCAGCGCGCGCACCGCGCCATTGACCGGGTCCAGGCCGACGAAGGCCCCCTCCACTTCAGGCAGCTGCGCCACTTCCCAGCGCTTGTCGTTGGGCGCCAAGCGGATGACGGCGCCGCGCGCGATGCGGATGTTCTGCGGCGCCTTGGGCGCGAACGCGCGCTGAACGGCTTGCAGGCCGTGCCCGGTGATCTCCACCGTGTCGCCGTTGGCGCGGGCGGCGACGACCTTCTTCGGGCTCGCCTCCAGCACCACCGCCGCCACCAGGTCACCGTTGTCCGGATGGTCGGCCAGCGCCTCGTCGACCGCCTGATCCAGTGCCTTCGGATCGCTGGGCAGGTCGGCGACGAAGCCCTCGGGGCCACGGTAGGGCTGGCGCTGCTCGTAGTCCATCAGGCCGGCGCGCAGCGCGGCATACGCGGCCTGCTGGTCGGCCGCGGCGATCGTGGTGTAGACCTTCAGGCCGCGCGTGTAGGCCGCGTCGCCGTACTTCTCGACCATCTGCTGGCGCACCATCTCGGCCACGTACTCGGCATGCACGCGCTGCGGGTCGGCGGCGTCGCGCAGCTTCAGCGGCTCGGCGCGCGCCTTGTCCGCGTCGGCGGCGCCGAGGTAGCCGGTCTCCACCATGCGCTGGATCACGTACTGCTGGCGCGCCACCGCGCGGCGCGGGTTGGCCACCGGGTTGTTGGTGCCCGGCGCCTTGGGCAGCCCGGCGAGCATCGCGGCCTCGGCCACGCTCAGCTGCTGCACCGGCTTGCCGAAATAGGTCTGCGCGGCGGCGGCGAAGCCATAGGCCCGGTTGCCCAGGTAGATCTGGTTCAGGTAGATCTCCAGGATCTGGTCCTTGGTCAGGTACTTCTCCAGCTTCCAGGCCAGCAGCGCCTCGTTGAACTTGCGGCTGAAGGTGCGTTCGTTGCTGAGGAACATGTTGCGCGCCACCTGCTGCGTGATGGTCGACGCCCCCTGGCGCACGCGGCCCGTGAGCGCGTTGGCGATCACGGCGCGCGTCAGGCCGACGTAGTCGAGGCCGCCGTGCTGGTAGAAGCGCGCGTCCTCGGTGGCGAGCACCGCGTCCTTGAGCACGCGCGGCATCTGGTCCAGCGGCACGAGCTGGCGGCGCTCCTCGCCGAACTCGCCGATGAGCTGGCCGTCGGCGGTGAACACGCGCAGCGGCAGCTTGGGCTGGTAGTTCGCCAGCGAGGAAACGTCCGGCAGCCGGCGCCAGGCCACGGCAGCGGCCACGCCCAGCGTCAGTGCGGCGGCCAGTGCCAGGGTGATGGCGCCGGCGGCGCTCCACAGCAGGGCGCGGCGGGTACGCGGGTTGGAGAGAAAGGCAGGTCGGGGCATGAGGAGGACCGCGGAGGCGGCGGAAAAGCTTAGCTTCTCCGACAGGTCCGGCGGCAACAAAAAGAACGATGCGAATGCGAGGCCTGTCAGTTTGTTCCCCGCCGCCGAAGCCCGTATGAAGCGCGCTGCATCTGGACTTCACGCGCGCTTCACACGGCGGCCGGCCCTTCGCGCCCGGTTCGCGCGCGCTTCCTCCCGCCTTCTCGGCACGCCGCCACAGTGGCGCCATGCGTCACCACCGGACACCTCCCATGGACATCACCGCACTCCGAGAAGACATCGCGCCGCGCCGCGGCGCCCGCTGGCTGTGGCTCGCCACCGTCGGCCTGGCGGCCGCCGGCTTCGCGCTGCTGCTGGCCCGGCCGCTGCACGCGCAGGAGGCCGATGCCCCGCGACAGAAGACCGAGAGCCCCTACTTCTTCGTCAAGAGCGATTCACCCGACGTGGATCGCCTGCCGCTCAAGGGCACCGACGTGCAGGTGCGCATCTCCGGCGTGATCGCCGACGTCACCGTCACGCAGACCTACCGCAACGAAGGCCAGCGGCCGATCGAGGCGAAGTACGTCTTCCCCGGCTCCACCAGGGCAGCCGTCGGCGGGCTGAACGTGCGGCTGGCCGACCGCCTCATCACCGCGCAGATCCGCGAGAAGCAGCAGGCGAGGATCGAGTACGACGCCGCGAAGAAGGAGGGCAAGACCGCCGCCCTGCTGGAGCAGCACCTGCCCAACGTCTTCCAGATGAACGTCGCCAACATCCTGCCCGGCGACGACGTGAAGGTGGAGCTGCGCTACACCGAGCTGCTGGTGCCGCAGGGCGGCAACTACCAGTTCGTCTTCCCCACCGTGGTGGGGCCGCGCTACAACAGCCCGCAGTCGGAGAACGCGCAGGCCCAATGGGTCGCGCAGCCGACGCTGCGCGCGGACGTGGCGCCCTCGACCCGCTTCACCCTCAAGGCCAGCATCGACACGCCGCTGGGCATCAAGGAGGTGCGCTCGCCCACGCACGCCATCGACGTGAAGAAGGACGGCGAGGGCCGCCACGCCGACGTGGTGCTCGCCGCCGACGGCCGTCCGCTGGACAACCGCGACGTCGTCATCGACTACCGCCTGGCCGGCGAGAAGATCGAATCGGGCCTGATGCTCTACCAGGGCCAGGGCGAAGGCGCGGAGAACTTCTTCCTCGCCATGGTCGAGCCGCCCAAGGCCGTGCCGGCCAGCGCCATCAGCCCGCGCGACTACATCTTCGTGGTCGACATCTCGGGCTCGATGCACGGCTTCCCGCTCGACACCGCCAAGACCGTGCTGGAGCGCCTGATCGGCGGCCTGCGGCCCAGCGACACCTTCAACGTGCTGCTGTTCTCGGGCAGCAACAGGATGCTGAACGCGCACTCCGTGCCGGCCACGCGCGCCAACATCGAGCAGGCGCTGACCACCATCAAGAACTACAACGGCAGCGGCAGCACCGAGCTGATCCCGGCCCTGAAGCGCGCCTACGCCGAGCCCAAGGCCGAGGGCGTGTCGCGCAGCATCGTGGTCGTCACCGACGGCTACGTCACCGTCGAGCGCGAGGCCTTCGACCTGGTGCGCCGCAACCTGGGCAAGGCGAACCTGTTCTCCTTCGGCATCGGCTCCTCGGTCAACCGCCACCTGATGGAAGGCCTGGCGCGCGCCGGCATGGGCGAGCCCTTCGTCATCACCGACCCGGTGCAGGCGCCGGAGCAGGCGGCGCGCTTCCGCCGCATGATCGAGTCGCCCGTGCTGACCCACGTGCGCGCCGTCTTCACCGGCCTGGACGTCTACGACGTGGAGCCGCAGCAGCTGCCCGACGTGCTGGGCGAGCGCCCGGTGATCGTCTTCGGCAAGTGGCGCGGCGAGGCGCGCGGCGGCGTGCGCATCGAGGGCCGCAGCGCCACCGGCCCGTGGTCGCAGGCGCTGCGCATCGACGGCCGCACCGCCCAGGACGCCTCCGCCCTGCGCGCCCTGTGGGCCCGCCACCGTATCGCCGCGCTGAGCGACCAGGAGGCGCTGGAAGGCGGCGACGGCCTGCGCCAGGCCATCACCGACCTCGGCCTCAAGTACAGCCTGCTGACGCAGTACACCAGCTTCATCGCGGTGGACAAGGTGGTGCGCAACACCGCGGGCAGCACCGCCGTGGACCAGCCCCTGCCGCTGCCGCAGGGCGTGGGCGAGAACGCGCTCGGCGCCGAGGTGCCCAGCACGCCGGAGCCCGAGGTGTTCGGCGCCATGGCCGTCGCCCTGTCGATGCTGCTGATGCTGCGCCGCCGGGCCCGCCGCCACGACTCGCGCAAGCTGACGGCGTGAGGCCGGCGCCATGACACTCGCTTCCCTCGCCACCCATCATCCGCGCTGGCTCGACGCCGGCATCCGCCTGGACCGCGTGCCGCCCGCCGCCTGGCTGGCCGCGCAGGCCCTCGCCCTGTGGCCCACCTGGCGCTGGATGGCGGCGCGGCTGGCCGACGGCTCCGACGATCCCCTCGGGCTGCTGGCGCTCGCCGCGCTCGCCGCCCTGGCCTGGCAGCGGCGGCGCGAGCTGCGTGCCGCCCCGCGGCTGGGCC
>JASGDG010000214.1:0-9538 GCA_047607325.1 Xenophilus sp.
GAAACGGAGCTTTCATGGAATTCTTCACGATCTCACTGCTCAATGGCCTGAGCTATGGCCTGCTGCTGTTCATGCTCAGTTCCGGGCTGACGCTGATCTTCAGCATGATGGGCGTGCTCAACTTCGCCCATGCCAGCTTCTACATGCTGGGCGCCTATTTCGCCTACGCGCTCTCGGGCGTCATCGGCTTCTGGCCGGCGCTGTTCATCGCCCCGCTGCTGGCGGGCGGGGTGGGCGCATTGTTCGAGCGCTACTGCCTGCGCCGGGTGCACAAGTTCGGCCACGTGCCCGAGCTGCTGATCACCTTCGGCCTGTCGTACGTGGTGCTGGAGGTGGTGCAGCTCGTCTGGGGCCGCGCCACGGTGCCCTACGGCCTGCCGCCGCAGCTGCAGGGCCCGCTGTTCACGCTGTTCGGCACGCAGTTCCCCCGGTCGCGCTCCTTCATCATGCTGGTGGCGGTGCTGATGCTGGTGTCCATCTGGCTGGTGCTCACGCGCACGCGCATCGGGCTGGTCATCCAGGCCGCGCTGACGCACCCGGAAACGGTGGAGTCGCTGGGCCACAACGTGCCGCGCGTGTTCATGATGGTCTTCGGCGGCGGCGCGGCCCTGGCCGGGCTGGCCGGCGTGGTGGGCGGCAACACCTACATCACGGAGCCCGGCATGGCGGCCAGCGTGGGCTCGATCATCTTCGTGGTGGTGGTGGTGGGCGGCATGGGCTCGCTCGCCGGGGCCTTCCTGGCGTCGCTGCTGATCGGCATCGTGCAGACCTTCGCGGTCGCCATCGACCACTCGCTGGCCAGCCTGCTGGGCGCACTCGGCATGCACATCAGCGACGCGACCTTCGGCGCGCCCGTGCTCAAGCTCACGGTGGCGCAGGTGGCGCCCATCCTGCCGTACCTGTTCCTGGTGCTGATCCTCATCTTCCGGCCCAAGGGCCTGCTCGGGACCCGGGAAGGCTGACGACCATGAGCACGAACCGTTCCTTCCACCCCGGGCGCCTGCTGATCTGGGGCCTGTTCGCCCTCGGCCTGATCGTCGCGCCGCTGGTCTTCCGCAGCAGCATGGCGCTGACCATGCTCTCGCAGATGGGCTACGTGATCATCATCTGCCTGTCGTACAACATGATCTTCGGGCAGGGCGGCATGCTCAGCTTCGGGCATGCGGTGTACACCGGCGCCGGCGGCTTCGCGGCCGTGTGGGCGATGAACCACGTCACCGCCGGCCAGCTGCCGGTCCCGCTGCCCTTCATCCCGCTGGCGGGCGGGCTGGCGGGGGTGCTGCTCGCCTTCGTGTCGGGCTACGTCATCACCAAGAAGGCCGGCACGACCTTCGCCATGATCACGCTGGGCATCGGCGAGCTGGTGGCGGCCTGCGCCAACATGTTCCCGGGCCTGTTCGGGGGCGACGGCGGCATCACCACCGACCGCACCTACAGCCGCTTCCTGGGCTGGAACTTCGGCGCCCAGGTGCAGGTGTACTACCTGATCGCCTTCTACTGCTTCGTCTGCACGGCGCTCATGTACGCCTTCACCGGCACGCCGCTGGGGCGCATGCTCAACGCGGTGCGCGACAACCCGGAGCGGGTGAGCTTCATCGGCTACAACACCCAGCTGGTGCGCTGGTTCTCCTTCATCATCTCGGGCTTCTTCGCGGGCGTGGGCGGGGCGCTGGCCAGCATCAACTTCGAGATCGTGAACGCGGGCGACGCATTCAGCGGTGCACGCTCGGGCAGCTACCTGCTGTTCACCTTCCTGGGGGGGGCGGGCTTCTTCTTCGGCCCGATCATCGGCGCGGTGCTGCTGGTGCTGGCCTCGGTGGTGCTGTCGGAGCTGACGCAGGCCTGGCTGCTGTACCTGGGCGCCGCCTTCCTGCTGATGGTGATGTTCGCGCCCGGCGGCATCGCCAGCCTGATCATGGCCAACCAGCGGGTGATCAAGGCCGGCCACTTCGGCCGTCTGGGCCTGCCCTACGCGGGCGTGTTCGTCACGGCCCTGGCGGCGCTCTTCGGCGTTGCGGGCCTGATCGAGATGATCTACTTCCGCCAGCTCGGCGCCGGCAGCGGCACGGCCATGAAGTTCATGGGCTGGCCGCTGGACGTGAGCAGTGCCGGAAGCTGGCTGGCCGTCACCGCAGTGGCCGTGGTGGGCCTGGGCCTGTTCGGCCTGGCCTGGCGGCATTTCGCCCGCGCGTGGGGAGAGGTGCAGGAGACCATCGAAGCCCGGCTCAACCCGGCCAGGGAGGCGCACGCATGACCTATGCCCTCGAACTCAAGGACCTGCACAAGAGCTTCGGCAAGACCCCCATCATCCGCGGCGCCAACCTGGCCGTGAACGCGGGCGAGCGGGTGGCGGTGATCGGCCCCAACGGCGCGGGAAAGTCCACGCTGTTCAACCTGATCAGCGGCCGGCTGCAGCCCACCAGCGGGGAAGTGCTGCTGGGCGGCGAGCGCATCAGCGGCCTGCCGCCGCAGGCCATCAACCGCAAGGGCCTGTCGCGCAGCTTCCAGATCACCAACATCTTCCCCAAGCTCAGCGTGTTCGAGAACCTGCGCTGCGGGGTGCTGTGGAGCCTGGGCTACCGCTACAGCTTCACCCGCTTCCTGTCGAACATGCATGACGCCAACGAGCGTGCCGAGTTGCTGGTCAGGCAGGTGGGGCTGGGCGCCAAGCGCGACGTGCTGGCCGTGAACCTGACCTATGCCGAGCAGCGAGCGCTGGAGATCGGCGTCACCATCGGCGGCGGCGCCGGCGTGGTCCTGCTGGACGAGCCCACCGCCGGCATGAGCAAGACCGAGACGGCGCACTTCATCGACCTGATCCGCAAGGTGACGGAGGGCAAGACGCTGCTGACGGTGGAGCACGACATGGGCGTGGTGTTCGGCCTAGCCGACAAGATCGCGGTGGTGGTGTACGGCGAGGTGATCGCCTACGACACACCGGAGGCCGTGCGGGCCAACGCGCGCGTGCAGGAGGCCTACCTGGGCGCCTCCGCATCCGCGTCGCAAGGAGGGATGCATTGACATGACGCCCACGCCCATCACTTCGTGTATCGCTGCCCCCCGAGGGGGCGCTGGCCTGCCTTGGGGCGGCCCGGCGGAGGCCCCATGCTCAAGATAGAAGACCTGCACGCCTACTACGGCAAGAGCCACGTGCTGCACGGCGTGAGCTTCGCCGTCGACCCGGGCGAGATCGTCGCGCTGCTGGGCCGCAACGGCTCGGGGCGCTCCACGACGGCCAAGGCCATCATGGGCCTGGTGCATGCCGAGGGCCGCGTGCACTGGAAGGGGCAGGACATCCTGCGCAGGAAGGCCTACGAGATCGCGCACCTGGGGATCGGCTACGTGCCCGAGAACCGCGACATCTTCCCCAAGCTGACGGTGCACCAGAACCTGCTGCTGGGGCAGAAGGGCAAGGGACAGGGCAGCCGCTGGTCCTGCGACGACATGTACGGCATGTTCCCGCGCCTGAAGGAGCGCCAGCACACCGAGGCGGGCGTGCTCTCGGGCGGCGAGCAGCAGATGCTGACCCTGTGCCGCACGCTGATGGGCGACCCCGACCTGATCATCATCGACGAGCCCACCGAAGGGCTGGCGCCCAAGATCGTCGAGCTGGTGGGCGAGTACCTCAAGGCGCTCAAGGACAAGGGTATCTCGGTGCTGCTGATCGAGCAGAAGCTGACCATCGCCATGCACATCTCCGACCGCGCCCTGGTCATGGGCCACGGCAGCATCGTGTTCGACGGCACGCCCGACGGCCTGCGTGCCGATGCGGCCACCCGCAAGGAGTGGCTGGAGGTCTGAGCAACTGCCCGCTGCACGGCACCCGCGCGGGCTGCCGTGAAAGCCTCCGCCGCCCCGGCGCCGGAGGCTTCTGGCCGCGTGGCCGGGCCATCGCGCCCGACCCGCCGCGGTTTTGTCTCGCCAGCGACTGGGCCGCGTTGTGGGCAAGGGTGAATTGCCTAGAATGCCCAGAAAAGAACACTCGTGCTTTTTTTGAGGCCGAGGCAGCGCCCGGCGGCAGCCCCCGATTTCCGCCACCTTTCTTTCCATTCTCCAAAGGAACGCAGCATGACGGCTGAATACAAAGTGCACGGTGACGTGGCCGTGATCACCCTGAGCAACCCGCCGGTCAACGGCCTGGGCCTTGCCACGCGGGTCGGCATCACCGACGGCCTGTCGAAGGCGCTGGCGGACGACGCCGTCCAGGCCATCGTCGTCACCGGCGCCGGCAAGGCGTTCTCGGGCGGCGCGGACATCAAGGAGTTCGGTTCGCCCAAGGCGCTGCAGGACCCGAACCTGCTCTCCGTGATCCTGGCGCTGGAAGCGTCCACCAAGCCGATCGTCGCGGCCATCCATTCGGTGTGCATGGGCGGCGGGCTCGAACTGGCCCTCGGCTGCCACTACCGCGTCGCCGCGCCCGGCACGCAGGTCGCGCTGCCCGAAGTCAAGCTGGGCCTGATCCCCGGCGCCGGCGGCACGCAGCGCCTGCCGCGCGTGCTGGGCGTGGAAGCCGCGCTCAACCTGATCGTCAGCGGCCAGCCGGTCAAGAGCGAGCTGCTCGCCAAGGCGCCCGGCCAGAAGCTGTTCGACAAGCTGGCGGCCTCGCCCGAGTCGCTGATGGACGAGGCGCTGGCCTTCGCCCGCGAGGTGGCGGCCAAGGGTGGCGACCTGCCCCTGGTGCGCAAGCTGCCGTGCAAGCACCCGCAGGGCGACGCCTACTTCCAGTTCGCCAGGAACATGGTCGGCGGCATGTCCAAGAACTTCCCGGCGCCGCTGAAGTGCGTGGAGGCGGTGCAGGCCGCCACCCAGCTCAAGTTCGACGACGGCATGGCCAAGGAGCGCGAGATCTTCGTCGCGCTGATGATGACGCCCGAGTCGTCCGCGCTGCGCCACCTGTTCGTGGCCGAGCGCGCCGCCAGCAAGATCCCCGACGTGCCGGAAGACACGCCCGTGCGCACCATCAAGACGGTGGGTGTGATCGGCGCCGGCACCATGGGCGGCGGCATCAGCATGAACTTCCTGAACGCCGGCATCCCGGTGACCATCCTGGAGACGAAGCAGGAGGCGCTGGATCGCGGCATCGCCACGATCAGGAAGAACTACGAGGCCCAGGTCAAGAAGGGCAAGCTCAAGCAGGACAAGTACGAGGAGCGCATGGCGCTGCTCTCCACCACGCTGAACTACGGCGACCTGAAGGACAGCGACCTGATCATCGAGGCCGTGTTCGAGGAGCTGGGCGTCAAGGAGAAGGTGTTCAAGCAACTGGACGAGGTGGCCAAGCAGGGCGCCATCCTGGCCTCCAACACCTCCACGCTGGACGTCGACAAGATCGCCGCCTTCACCCAGCGCCCGCAGGACGTGGTCGGCATGCACTTCTTCAGCCCCGCCAACGTGATGAAGCTGCTGGAAGTGGTGCGCGGCGCCAAGACGGGCAAGGACGTGCTGGCCACCGTGATGCAGGTGGCCAAGAAGATCAAGAAGACGGCCGTGGTCTCGGGCGTGTGCGACGGCTTCATCGGCAACCGCATGATCGAGCAGTACAGCCGCCAGGCCGGTTTCCTGCTCGACGAGGGCGCCACGCCGCAACAGGTGGACAAGGCGATCGAGAAGTTCGGCTTCGCGATGGGCCCGTTCCGCATGGGCGACCTGGCCGGCAACGACATCGGCTGGGCCATCCGCAAGCGCCGTGCCGTCGAGCGCGCCGACATGAAGTACAGCCGCACCGCCGACAAGCTGTGCGAGCTGGGCCGCTTCGGCCAGAAGACCGGCGCCGGCTGGTACGACTACCAGGCCGGCAAGCGCGACGCCATCCCGAGCGAGCTGGTCAACAAGATGATCGAGGAGCACCGCAAGGAGCTGGGCATCGCCCCGCGCAGGATCAGCGACGAGGAGATCGTGCAGCGCCTGGTGTATGCCCTGGTCAACGAGGGCGCGCACATCCTGGAAGACGGCATCGCCAGCAAGTCCGGCGACATCGACATGGTGTACCTGACGGGCTACGGTTTCCCGATCCACCGCGGCGGCCCGATGCACTACGCCGGCCAGGTCGGCCTGTACAACGTGGCCGAGACGATGAAGCGCTTCGCGCGCAATCCGAACGACGACGCGGCGTTCTGGGAGCCGGCGCCGCTGATCAAGAAGCTGCTGGCCGAAGGCAGGAGCTTCGACTGATCTGCTTCGACCCTGCGCCGCCGCGCGGTAAGGCACGGCGGCATCCACTCCGACATTTCCCGAATCTGCCAAGGAACACACCATGACCAGCGCCGTGATCGTTTCCACCGCCCGCACCCCGCTCGCCAAGAGCTGGAAAGGCGCCTTCAACATGACCCACGGCGCGACGCTGGGCGGCCACGCGGTGCAGCACGCCGTGCAGCGCGCCGGCATCGACCCTGCCTCCGTCGACGATGTGATCATGGGCTGCGCCACGCCCGAGGGCGCCACCGGCTCCAACATCGCCCGCCAGATCGCGCTGCGCGCCGGCCTGCCCGTCACCACCTCGGGCATGACCATCAACCGCTTCTGCTCCTCGGGCCTGCAGACCATCGCCACCGCCTCGCAGCGCGTCATCGCCGGCGAGGGCGAGGTGTACGTGGCCGGCGGCGTGGAAAGCATCTCCTGCGTGCAGAACGAGGCCAACAAGCACATGCTGGCCGATCCCTGGCTGGTCAAGCACAAGCCCGAGATCTACTGGAACATGCTGCAGACCGCCGAGCAGGTGGCCAAGCGCTACGACATCGGCCGCGACGCGATGGACGAGTACGGCGCCCGCAGCCAGCAGCGCGCCACCGCCGCGCTGGAGGCCGGCAAGTTCAAGGACGAGATCGCCCCCATCACCGTGCTGGCCGGCGTGGCCGACGGCCAGCTCGGCCTGATCACCAAGGAAGTGACGGTCGAGAACGACGAGGGCATCCGCCCCGGCACCACCAAGGAAGGCATCAGCGGCATCCGCCCGGCCATCCCCGGCGGCCTGATCTCGGCCGGCAACGCCAGCCAGTTCTCCGACGGCGGCGGCGCCTGCGTGGTGGTGCACGAGAAGTACGCCGAGCGCAAGGGCCTCAAGCCCCTGGGCCGTTTCCTCGGCTTCGCGGTGGCCGGCTGCGAGCCCGACGAAATGGGCATCGGCCCGGTGTTCGCCATCCCGAAGGTGCTCAAGAACCTGGGCCTGAAGGTCAGCGACATCGACCTGTGGGAACTGAACGAGGCCTTCGCCGTGCAGGTGATCTACTGCCGCGACAAGCTGGGCCTGCCGGACGACCGCCTGAACGTCAACGGCGGCGCCATCGCGGTGGGCCACCCCTATGGCGTGAGCGGCCAGCGCCTCACGGGCCACGCGCTCATCGAAGGCAAGCGCCGCGGCGCCAGGAAGGTCGTGGTGACCATGTGCATCGGCGGCGGCATGGGCGCCGCCGGCGTGTTCGAAGTCCTCTGACGCGAGGCCGCCCGGCCGGGCAGGGAAGGGCAAAGATGGCCCCCCTGCCCGGCTTCTTCCGCAGCGCGCCCGCCAGGGGCGAGTGGTGCATGCCGGCGTGATGGCCGCGACGGCCGACCCCACCATGGGCGCGGCGGCGCAGGTCCAGGCGCCTGAGGGCTTCCGGGCGCTGACCCGCGCGCCCTCCAACGATTCCGCAGTACCGTCATGAGTCTTCGTCCCACCCTCGACTTCCTCCTCTACGACTGGCTCGCCGCCGAGAAGCTCGGTGAGCGCGAGCGCTTCGCCGACCACTCGCGCGAGACCTTCGACGCCGTGCTCGACACCTGCGAGCGCATCGCGCGCGAGAAGTACGCGCCCTTCAACCGCCTGGTGGACACGCAGGAGCCGCAGTTCGACGGCGAGAAGGTGATCCTGCCGCAGGCCGCGCACGACGCGCACGCCGCCTTCGTCGAGAGCGGCATGATGGCCGCCGCGCAGGACTACGAGATCGGCGGCATGCAGTTGCCCTACACGCTGCAGGCTGCGGCCAATTCCTTCTTCGGCCTGGCCTCGGTGAGCATCGGCTCCAACATGCTGACCAGCGGCAACGCCAACCTGCTGATGGTGCACGGCACCGAGATGCAGAAGAAGGTCTTCGCGCTCAACGAGTTCTCGGGCCGCTGGGCCGGCACCATGTGCCTGTCGGAGCCGCAGGCCGGCTCGTCGCTGTCGGACGTGGCCACGCGCGCCGTGCCCGACGGCGCCGGTTCCGAGAGCGACCCGCTGGGCCCGCGCTACCGCCTCACCGGCCACAAGATGTGGATCTCCTCGGGCGACCACGAGCTGACCGAGAACATCGTGCACATCGTGCTGGCGAAGATCCCCGACGCGCAGGGCAGGCTGATCCCGGGCGTGAAGGGCATCTCGCTGTTCATCGTGCCCAAGAAGCTGGTCGACACCGAAGGCAACCTGACCGGCGTGCGCAACGACGTGGCGCTGGCCGGCCTGAACCACAAGCTGGGCTGGCGCGGCACCACCAACACGCTGCTGAACTTCGGCGAGGGCAAGTACCCGGTCGACGGCAGGGCCGGCGCCGTGGGCTACCTGGTCGGCAAGCCGGGGCAGGGCCTGGCCTGCATGTTCCACATGATGAACGAGGCGCGCATCGGCGTCGGCACGGCGGCGGTGATGCTGGGCCTGGCCGGCTACTACGCCTCGCTGGACTACGCGAAGAACCGGCCCCAGGGCCGTCCGGTCGGACCGGCGGGCAAGGACGCCAGCCGGCCGCAGGTGCGCATCATCGAGCACGCCGACGTCAAGCGCATGCTGCTGGCGCAGAAGGCGTACTGCGAGGGCGCGCTGGCGCTGGAGCTGTATTGCGCCCGGCTGGTGGACGAGCAGAAGACCGGCACGCCCGAGGCCGCCGACGCCGCGCGCCTGCTGCTGGAGGTGCTGACGCCCATCGCCAAGAGCTTCCCCAGCGAATGGTGCCTGGAGGCCAACTCGCTGGCCATCCAGATCCACGGCGGCTACGGCTACACGCGCGACTTCCCGGTCGAGCAGTACTGGCGCGACAACCGCCTGAACATGATCCACGAGGGCACCCACGGCATCCAGGCGGCCGACCTGCTGGGCCGCAAGGTGCTGATGGAAGACGGGCGCGGCCTGAAGCTGCTGGGCGAGCGCATCGCCGCCACCGTCGATGCCGCGCTGGGCGTGGACGCGCTGGCGCCGCACGCCCGGGCGCTGGCCGGCGCGCTGGAGCAGGTCGGCAAGGCGACGCAGGCGGCCTGGGCCACCGGCAACCCGGCCGAGGCGCTGGCCAACGCGGTGCCGTACATGCAGGCCTTCGGGCACATGGTGATCGCCTGGATGTGGCTCGAGGTCGCGCTGTGCGCGCTGAAATCCGACCCCGCCAAGGGGCCGGCCACGCTGGGCAGAATCGGCGCCATGACCTATTTCTTCCACTACGAGCTGCCGAAGATCGGCGCCTGGCTCGACGTCGTCGAGCGCCGCGACCCCGTGTGCGCGCAACTGCCTGAAGAGGCCTTCTGATGACGGAACCCATCCCCGTCCCGACGGCCTCCGGCAAGCAGCGCCACTGGATCGAGAACCTGACCTGGGTGC
>JASGDG010000215.1:0-25236 GCA_047607325.1 Xenophilus sp.
CACGCTGCGCCACTGCGCCGCGCTGGCGCAGGGCCCCCTGCCCGCCGGCACGGTGCTCACGCGCGCCGAGCCGGTGGCGGCCGGCGCCGTCACGGTGGGCGGCAGCCCGGTCCCGGTGCCGGCCCACTGCCTGGTGCAGGGCCGGCTGAACGAGCGCACCAGCCCGGTCGACGGCCAGCGCTACGCCATCGGCTTCGAGCTGCGGCTGCCGGACGCCTGGAACGGCCGCTTCCTGCACCAGGTCAACGGCGGCCTGGACGGCGAGGTGGTGCCCGCCATGGGCGCGATCGGCGGCGGCGCGCCGACCCACACGGCCCTGCAGCAGGGCTTCGCCGTGGTCAGCTCCGACGCCGGCCACAGCGGCGCGCAGAACCCGCGCTTCGGCCTCGACCCGCAGGCGCGGCGGGACTACGGTTACGACGCCGTCGCCCGGCTCACGCCGGTGGCCAAGCAGCTCATCGCCGCCGCCTACGGGCGCGGGCCCGACCGCTCCTACATCGCCGGCTGCTCCAACGGCGGCCGCCACGCCATGGTGGCCGCGGCGCGCCTGCCCGGCGAATACGACGGCGTGCTGGCCGGCAACCCGGGCTTCAACCTGCCCCGGGCCGCCGTCGCGCAGCTGTGGGGCGCGCAGCAGTACGCACGGATCGCCACCGGCCGCACCGCCGCCGGCCAGCCCGACCTGCAGACCGCCTTCACGCCGGAGGAGCTGAAGTTCGTCGCCGGCCGCATCCGGGCGCGCTGCGATGCGCTGGACGGCCTGGCCGACGGCATCGTGGGCGACGTGCAAGCCTGCCAGGCGCGCTTCGACCTGGCGCGCGACGTGCCGGCCTGCACGGGCGAACGCACCGGCCGGTGCCTCACGCCGGCGCAGAAGGACACGCTCGCGCGCGTCTTCGCCGGCGCCCGCGACAGCCAGGGCCAGGCCCTGTACAGCGCCTTCCCCTTCGACCCCGGCCTGGCCGGCCAGGACTGGCGCGACTGGAAGTTCGCCTCGCCGGGCACGCGCGACGCCGCGGCGGTGGCCTTCATCTTCAGCACGCCGCCGCTGGCCGACCGGCCGCAGGGCCTGCCCTTCGCGCTGGGCTTCGACCTGGACCACGACGCGCCACGCATCGCCGCCCGCGACGCGACCTACCGCGAGTCGGCGCTGGACTTCATGCTGCCGCCGGCCGGCGACCTGTCCGCGCTGCGCGGCCGCGGCGCGAAGATGATCGTCTACCACGGCACCGCCGACGGCGTGTTCTCGCCCGGCGACACGGCGCGCTGGTACGGCGCACTGGACGCCGCCCACGACGGCCGGGCCGCGGCCTTCGCGCGCTACTTCCCCGTGCCGGCCATGAACCACTGCCGCGGCGGCCCGTCCACCGACCAGTTCGACCTGCTGGCGCCGCTGGTGGCCTGGGTCGAGCAGGGCTTGGCGCCCGATGCCGTGGAAGCCCGCGCCCGCGGCGCCGGCACGCCGCAGCCCAACCCCGAGGTGCCGGCGGACTGGTCGCCCCGGCGCAGCCGCCCGCTGTGCGCCTGGCCGCGCGTGGCCCGCTACGTCGGCGGCGATCCCGAGCAGGCGGCCAGCTTCGCCTGCCGTGCTTCCTGAACCTCGTCTCCGCCGCCCCATGGACTACCGGCCGCTTCCCGAAGACCCTTTGTTCCTGCTGCGCGAGGTGCTGGCCGCGCCGGCCGCGCTGCGCGCGCTGGCGCCCTTCGGCGAGGTCGATGCGCAACTCGTCCAGCAGGTGCTGGAGGAAGCCGGCAGGTTCGTCGGCGAGGTGGTCGCGCCGCTGAACCGCGAGGGCGACGAAGCCGGCTGCCGGCGCGAGGCCGACGGCAGCGTGCGCACGCCGCCGGGCTTCCGCGAGGCCTACCGCGCCTTCGTCGAGGCCGGCTGGCCCGCCCTGTCCGCCCACCCGGACGACGGCGGCCAGGGCCTGCCGGCGGTGCTGGAGGCCGTGCTGTACGAATGGCTCAGCGGCGCCAACCACGGCTTCACCATGGCGCCCGGGCTGCTGCACGGCGCCTACGAATGCCTGAAGCACCACGGCAGCGGCGCGCTCCGGGCGCGCTACCTCGGCAAGATCGCCAGCGGCGAGTGGCTCGCCACCATGTGCCTGACCGAGGCCCACGCCGGCAGCGACCTGGGCCAGGTGCGCACGCGCGCCGAGCCGCAGGCCGACGGCTCGCTGCGCGTGTCGGGCACCAAGATCTTCATCTCCGGCGGCGAGCACGACCTGACGGACAACATCCTCCACCTGGTGCTGTGCCGCCTGCCCGACGGGCCGCCCGGCCCCAGGGGCCTGTCGCTGGCGCTGGTGCCCAAGCTGCTGGACGGCGGCACGCGCAACGCGGTGCACTGCGAACGCATCGAGGAGAAGATGGGCCTGCACGGCAGCCCCACCTGCGTGATGCGCTTCGACGGGGCCACCGGCTGGCGGGTGGGCGAGCCCGGCCGCGGGCTGGCCACCATGTTCGTCATGATGAACAGCGCGCGCCTGCACGTCGCGCTGCAGGGCATCGGCCTGCTCGACGCCGCCCTGCAGAAGGCGACGGCCTATGCGGCGGAGCGCAGGCAGATGAAAGCGCCCCCAGCCGCCGGCGATGCCTCGGCGCCCGGCGCGTCCGGCAGCGAGCCGAGCCTGATCGGGGAGCACCCCGCCGTCGCCCGCATCCTCGACACCCAGCGCGCCTGGATCGACGGCGCGCGCCTGGTCGCCTACCGCACCGCGGTGCAGCTGGACGTGGCGCGGCACCACCCCGACGCCCGCACGCGCGAGGCCGCGCAGCAGTGGTGCAGCTACGTCACGCCGGTGCTCAAGGCGGCCTGCACGCAGCAGGGCTTCGAGGGCGCCAGCGCCTGCCTGCAGGTCTTCGGCGGCCACGGCTACGTGCGCGAATGGGGCATCGAGCAGACCGTGCGCGATGCCCGCGTGACGATGATCTACGAGGGCACCAACGAGATCCAGGCGATCGACCTGCTGCTGCGCAAGGTGCTGCCCGACGCCGGCGCCGGCTTCGCCGCCGCGCTGCTGGCGCTGCGCGACGAGCTGGACGCCGCGCGCGAGGCCGACGCCGACGCCCAGCGCCGCCTGGCGCAGCTGCGCTACCTGACGACGAACATCGCCATGGCGGCCAGGGCGAACCCCCGCCTGCCCTACGAGGTGGCCGACGACTACCTGCGCCTGGCGATGCTGGCCATGCTGGCCTGGGCCTGGGCGCGCATCGAGGCCGCGCCCGGTGCCGATGCCGCGCGCTGGACGCGGCCGGCCGCCGCCTTCCGCCGCTGGGTGCTGCCGGAATTCGAACTGCGCGCCGGCATCGTCAAGAAAGCCTGCGGGGCGGCCTGAGGCGAAACATCCCCGGCCCGGCCACCGGGCAGGCGCCTGGGATGCCACATACTCGCCCCGAGCACCGCCGCATCAGACCGCACCCCATGGCATCGACACCGCCCAAGCCCGGAAACGACACCGCCCGCCCCCCCGCTGCGGCCGACCCGCTGGACAGCGTCCTGCTCGAAAGCCTGGTCGGCTACAACGCGCGGCGCGCCTACCTGGTCATCAGCACGACGTTCGCCGAGCGCATGGCGGCCTACGGCCTCAAGCAGGTGGACTTCTCGGTGCTCTCGCTGCTGGCCCACAACCCCGGCGCCACCTCGCGCCAGCTGTGCGCCAAGCTCGACATCCTGCCGCCCAACCTCGTCAACATCGTGGCCGGCATGGACAGGCGCGGGCTGATCGAGCGGCGCCCGCACCCGCTCGACGGCCGGGCCCTGGGCCTGCACCTCACGCCGGCGGGCGAGGCGCTGATCCGCGATGCCGAGCAAGCCGTCGTCCAGGCGGAGCAGGACGCCAGCGCCCGGCTCACCGCGCGCGAGCGCGCCACGCTGATCCGGCTGCTGCAGAAGATCTATCTTTGATCGATCAGCCCTGGCGGACGTCCGCCACCGGCGGGTCGCCGAAGTCGGGCCGCTCCAGCCAGGCCAGCACCTTGCGCGCGGCCGACCCGGGCGAATCGAGCAGCCCTTCGCTCTTGAGCTTCTCGAAGCGCGCCCGGCCGGGGAACAGCGCGGCGTCGGCGTCGCGAAGCTGCCGCTGCATGTCGGTGTCGATCACGCCCGGCGCCAGCGAGACGATGCGCGCGCCGCCCGCCTCCAGCGCCACGGCGCGCGAGAAGTGGTCCATGCCGGCCTTCGCTGCGCAGTACGGCGCCTGGCTGCCCATGGCGTTGCGGCCCAGGCCGGAGGAGATGTTGAGCACCTGCCGGCGCGCCGGCCAGGAGGCCGTGGCTTCAAGAAAGGCAGCGGTCAGCAGCAGCGGCGCCTCCAGGCCGACCCGCAGCGCCTGCGACAGCGCCGGCAGCGCGGCCCGCGCCAGCGGGGCCGGCTCGCCCACCGTGCCAGCGTTGTTGATCAGCGCGGCGGCGGCGAAGCCGGCGCCGTCCAGGCCGCGCAGCCACTGCCCCAGCCGCTCGGCCGCAGGCACGGGGTCGGCCAGGTCCAGCGGCCACTGCGTCAGCTGACTGCCGGCGCGCGCGGCCTCGGCCTCCAGCGCGGCATCGGTGCGGCGCGAGAGGCACAGCAGCTGCACGCCGCCGCGCGCGAGCAGTTGCGCGGCCATGGCTCGGCCCAGGCCGCGCGAGGCGCCGGTGAGGATGAACAGGGAGGCGGCGGGCATCATGGCTCGATGTGGGGTTCGACGATACATGGTGCTTGACGGACAAGACGGTTGCTCAGGCCGGTGAGGCTCCACGGGGAGGGGCTGGGGGGCAGGGCTGGCCCCCTGGAACCCGGTCAGGGGCAGGCGCTGAAGAAGACAGACCGCCATCCGGGTACTCCGCTGCATGGGCACGCGCCCAGGCCACAAGGTCCTTGGGGTAGTAGAGGTATTTGTGCAGGCTACTGTCGTCCTCGATGCCCAGCAGCAGCACGGCTGCGCCGGCCTCGAAACTCCAATAGCCGTAATAGCCGCCCAGGTCGCCGTTCTCGTTGGGCTTGTGGCTGTCATGCCAGCCCACGCCCGACAAGTCCTTGTACCAATGCTCGAGGAACAGGTCGAGCTCTTTTAGTTGCGCTGGCTGTTCAGGCTCCGTCAGTGCGTAAAAGAGGTTTTCGTAAGGACGAATTTGACAGGCATGATCGGTTTGATAGCGTTTTTGTGCATCAACGACATGGCACATGAATTCCTCGAAGAGGACATCCGCACCACCGTTGGAGCCATTGTCGCCATCTTGCAGTGCGGCAATACGAGGCAGCAGGTCGCGCCGGTGCAGCAGGAAGCACAGGCCGACCAGTTGCATCAGTTCGCAATACTCGTCAAGAAAGTCGAAATCGAACACCCAGTCGTTGCGGTCGCCGGTGTGTTTCCACAGGTATTCACCGTAGCGCTCGTAGGCGGAAACGACCTCTTCTAGATCTTTACGCAGCGGATCAATAGGTTCGCCGGCTGTGTATTTTAGAAATAGCTGGTGGAGTTTTTCTGTTCCTACGCCACGCGCGAGCGACATGTGCCAGCCACGCTCTCGTTCACGACTCTTCAGATTTTCCTCCAGCCCTTCTGGGCCGTTGATGACTGCGTCATAGTCGATCAACTGGTGCTTGAAATAGGACTCCACCAAAAACTGCTGCCGCCGCCGCTGCTGAAATGGTGTATTTTTCGTCATTTTTGTTTACGCCCTTTTCCCTTAATGCCAGCATGCTTGTCCACGACCTTGTCGATGGCTCATCGCTCCCATATGATTCCATATCTTGAATACGGATGGAATTGGCTTATTTTTGCGCGTTGCCAGATTTAAGATGAACAAGTGAGCAATGGGCACGCGCCCAGTCAGCCAGATCCTTGGGATAGTGAATGTGGTCGCGGAAGCTGCTGTCGTCGATATCGTTGATGATGCACACGGCAGCCGCCTCGAAGGACCAGTAGCCGTAGTAGGGCATGTATTCGCCCTCGACAGCGTGCAGATGGCCGTCATGCCAGGGTAAACCTTCAAAGCTTTGGTACCAGTTGTCCAGATACTCCTTGACCTTGGCGCTCGCCTCGTGGGGCGTTTCCGCCGTCCAGAAGGCATCGATCAACGGATCGTATGGTTTAAGGTGGTAGAAGTCGGTGTTGTCTCGGGGATCGGGGACGGCAGGCGCCCACAGCGATTCAAAGAGCAGGTCCGTGCCGCGCTCGCTTTGCATCCACAGGGCCATCTTGCGTAGCGCGTCGCCATCCCCCAGCAGCACGCCAAGGCTCACCACATCCAGTGCAAGTTGGTAGTGGAAAATATACTCGAATTCCAATGGAGTTCCATCTCCGCGCAAATCTTCACCAGACTCTGCTGCCAGTGCGCGGATATAGTCATGATAAGCAGCATGCCATTCGCCAAGAGCACTGATCACATCTGCATACAATGGGTTTAGCTGCTCGATGAGGCAGCCTGCGGTGTAATGAAGCTTGAGAAGGTTAAGACGGGTTTTGAAAGTCCCACCTTGACCAAGAGGCTCGAAATCGTTCTGAGCACGCAAATTGGTTATTGCTTGCGCCTGGATTTCAAGATCTTCAGACAAATCATCCAAATTAAGATGATAATATTGAAGATTTAAGAATTTTTGTCTGCGTCCTGCGCGGAATTCGTCAGTGGTCATGGTCGGTCTCTGCAATGCTCGATAGAACTGCCCGTCATCGCTGCCTTCGATGACGGTCAGGAGGTCGCCGGCCTGGGCGTAGCGGCGGCGGCCGGAGCACGCGCGGATGAACCACCAGCCGGTGCGGGGCGTGGTTGGCCACCGGGTGTGCGAGAAGGCACATCGGCCTGCGGCTGTGCGTGACGCACCTGCGCGGTCGGCCAATCGCTATCCTCGTCGAAACGACGCATCCACCGTAAAGAACTTTCGTAGTCAAAGCGTGGATTGGGATCGCCATCCCATGGGTCCAGCGTGGTGAGTTTGAGTTGGTCGCAGCGGATGGGCTGGATCAAGCGGTTGGCCTTGACCAGCAAATCAGGAACACCCTCCTCGACCGGGTAGAGACTCAAGTCGCCCAACTCGATCCATAGGCCATCGGCACCCTCGGGATTGAGTGCGGTCGTGGCATAAGGAACGGACGTGATGCGAATGCGCGGGTCGGCAAGTTCGGCACGAATCTGGGCAGTCGTCTTGCCCAGCTTGCGCTGCCATACAGGTGAAAGCATGAAGCACCACGTGGGTGGGCGCAAGCCGGAACCAAGCCGGCTGGGATTGACAAACCCTTCCCGATGAGGATCATGGTAATGAAACCCCATTTCAGAGGGGTGATCGATATCCATGCCATAGAAATAATCGGCGCAGATACGTTCCAGCACATCGGATTCATAGGCCCCCATCACGCTCAGGCCGCCATTTCCGACTTCGTAGCCCATGTAGCACTGTTCGGGCTGAAGTTTTTCCATGCATCGGTTGATGAAATTCCGCCAGACTTCCCTGTTGCCTGCGGTATACCATTTATAGCGAAAAATGAGCTTGAGAGTGCTGTAGCGCTGCCAATGACAATGAGTGACCATGCCCGAGTAGGACCATCGTGGCGACTCGTCAGGCGAATTCATGTCCGTCCCCATGAGGTAGAAGGATTTGAATTCATTCTCAAGGAATTCGGCTTCGGCTTGAAGATTTTTGGGGAATCTTTTGTCGCCTGGACTGAGCCAGACCTGGGTGCGCGATTTGAAAACCTTCTCAAAAGGCAAGTCCATCAACCGCTGAAATTCCTCCCATATGGCAATGAATTTGCGCGACAAATTCATGTATTCTTCTGGTGAATGGTGCATGTAGAAGGTTGCGAATGGGCAAACCCCCATCTCCCGCCCTTCGTAGCCATAAAACCATTGGGGATGGATCTTTGTCTCCCGGATGAAATCCTCGATTTCCGAAGGATCCAGAAATAATTCGCTGGTGCTCATAAGTGTCCAGCCTCAATGGCTTTTGCTTCCCTTGCCGCCCGTTGGCGTTCTCTTGCCCCCGTCCTTGGTTATCACCCACCCGGAATCGACGAATCCCCATGCCCCCTCACGTCCTCACCCCAGATCCGGCGCCAGCTCCACGTCCAGCTGCGCCTCCAGTTCTTGGAAGGTCAGCGGCCGGCCGAAGAAGAAGCCCTGGTACATGCGGCAGCCATGGCGCACCAGGAAGTCGAACTGCTCGCGCGTCTCCACGCCCTCGGCGACCACCTCCAGGTCGAGGCTGGCGGCCATGCCGATGAGCATCTGCACGATCAGCTCCACCTTGCGGTTGTTGCCGATGCTGCCGACGAAGGACTTGTCGATCTTGATCTGCGCCAGCGGCAGCTGCGCCATGTACGACAGCGACGAGTAGCCGGTGCCGAAATCGTCCATCGAGAAGCGGATGCCGATGGCCGCCAGCGACTTCATCTTGCTCACCGTCTCGGCGAGCTGGTCGTGCAGCAGGCTCTCGGTCAGCTCCAGCTTCAGGCGCGAGGGATCGGCGCCGGTGCGGATGAGCACGCCGCGCACCTGCTCGGCGAAGTCCTCGCGGCGGAACTGGCGCGCACTGACATTCACGGCCAGCGTGAGGTGGCGGCGGCGCGGGTGGTGGCTCCATTCGTCGAGCTGGCGGCAGGCCTGCTCCAGCGCCCACAGGCCGATGGGCACGATCAGGCCGGTCTCCTCCGCCACGTCGATGAAGGCCGCGGGCAGCAACTGGCCGCGCTGCGGGTGGTTCCAGCGGATCAGCACCTCGGCGCCGATGATCCGGCCCTCGGCCGCCACCTGCCGCTGGTAGTGCAGCGTGAACTGCTGGCGCGACTTGAGCGCCGCGTGCAGTTCGCTTTCCAGCGCGGCGCGGGCGGCCACGGTGGCCTGCATGTCGGGCTCGAAGAAGCGCAGCACGCCGCCGCCGGCCTTCTTGGCATGCACCATCGCGATGTCGGCCTGCTTGAGCAGGTCTTCCAGCGACGCCGCCTGCCCGCCGAAGAACACGGCGCCGATGCTGGCCGTGCCGTGGTAGAGCATGCCCGGCAATTGCACCGGCCGGCCCAGCTCGGCCAGCACGGCGTCGCCGAAAGCCTGCGCCTGCAGCGCGGCCGCGCCCGGCTGCGACCCGGCCGAGCCGAGCAGCAGCACGAACTCGTCGCCGCCCAGGCGCGCCACGGTGTCGCCCTCGCCCAGCAGCTGGGCCAGCCGCTCGGCCGTCTGCCTGAGCAGCAGGTCGCCCGCCGTGCGGCCCTGCGCGTCGTTGAGGGTCTTGAAGTGGTCCAGGTCCAGGAACAGCAGCGCGCCCAGGCGCCGGTGCCGCCGGCAGCCGTCCAGCACCGACTGCAGGCGGTGCAGCAGCAGGTGGCGGTTGGGCAGGCCGGTGAGGCTGTCGTAGAAGGCCAGGTGCTCGATCTGCCGCGCCGCGGCCATGCGCTCGGTGACGTCGCGCAGGATGACGATGAAGCGCGCCTCGCGGCCCTCGCCCCTGCTCTTGCGCGAGGCCGAGACCTCGAACCAGGCGGTGCCCTGCCGGGCGCGGTGCTCGAACTGGCGGCCGGCCGAGACGCCGGCCAGATAGGCGTCGCGCACCGCGGCCAGGATCTGCCCGGCCGGCTCGCCCGGCAGCAGGTCGGCGACCGTGCGCCCGACCGGGTCGCCGATGTCCAGGGACGAGGTCCGCGCGGCATGGAAGCGCAGGCACCGGCCGTCCAGGTCCAGCTCGAACAGGTCATCGGGCAGCGCGTCGAGCGTGGCCTGCAGCTGCGCGCGGCCGTCGATGATGTCGGCCATGCGCAGGCGCTTCTCGGTGATGTCGCGGTACACGCACACCAGGCCGCCGGCGGGCGTGCGGCTGCGCACGATCTCCAGCATGCGGCCGTCCTCGGGCAGGTGCAGTTCCTGCTCGCCCAGCGCCAGCGGCGGCGCGTCGGCCGGCGCCCGCAGGACCAGTGCCTGCTCGATGGGGGCGAAGAGCGCGCCCGGGCCCATGGCCGCCTCGGTCCGGGGGAACAGCTCGACGAAGCGGCGGTTCCAGTTGAGCACCCGGCTCTGCGCGTCCAGCAGCACAAAGCCGTCGGACATCGACTCCAGCGCCTGGTCGAGCATGGCCTTCGAGTGGCGCAGGTGCTCGCGCTGGAGCCACTGCCCGCGCCAGTGGCGCCACGAGAACCAGCCCGCGCCGAGGATCATGAGCATGAAGGCCGCGGCCTCCGTCCAGGCCAGCCGGCGCTGGCGCGACCAGTCGGCCAGCACCATCTCCATCGGCAGGCTGCCGGCCACCACCAGGCCGTCCTGCAGCGTGGCGCGGAAGGCCACGATGGCGGGGACGCCCGACAGGCGCGCCGCCGAGCGCTGCAGGACCGCGTGCTCGCCCCCGTGCTGCAGCGGCTGACCGCGCGCCGGGCCGGCAAGCGCATCGCGCGGCGGCTCGCTGGCCAGCAGCGCGCTGTTGTCGCGCTCCAGGGTCGTCTCCAGGCCCGGGATGTCCACGCCTTGGTTGATGATGCGCAGGATCGCGGCGGCCTGCACCTCCGCCACGGCCACCACGCGGCCTTGATCCGCGAGCTGCAGCGGCCACGCGAAGTAGAGGACCTGCTGCGCCGTGACGGGGCTGACCATGGGCACGCTGACGGCCAGCGCCGCCACCGGCTGTGCCAGGGTGCGCGCCAGGAAGCCGGCCGGCAGCTGCAGCGCCTGCTCGGCGCCGGCGCGGCCCGAGGCAGCGAGCACGCGGCCCTCGGGCGACAGCAGGGCCGTGTACTGCACCCGCAGGTCAGCGCGCATCAGCTCGCGCAGGAGGCGGACCGCCTCGACCGGCGTCGCCTTGCCCTCGCGCAGGGCGACGCCGGCCCCGGCCAACCGCAGGCCGATGTCCAGCAGGGCCTGGTTCAACGCCGCCGAGGCGTCCTGGGCGAAGCGCACGAGCTGGTTCTCGGCAGCCTGCTCGGCGGCATGTCTCGACTGGAGCAGGGCGAATTGCGTGGCGGCTGCCACGGCGAGCACGAACAGCAGCGTGGCGCCGAAGATGGCGGCCGCCGCACGCCAGTGGCTGCGCCGGATCATGGCCCGCCGCCTCCCGCACGCAGCCCCGCCAGGGGTGCCATGCCGCGTCCGCCTCGGCCAGCGCAGGCGGGCAAGGCGGCATCAAGCCATCGGCGCAGGGGCGCGATCATGTCTGGGGAGGGGGCAGGGCCAACACGGGTGTGCGCCATCATGAATGGACATGAATTGTGCCGGCAAGTCGCCCGCGCGGAAGCACGAGAAGGCCCTGAGCAAGAAAGTACTCGCCTGTCGCCGCCCCCACCCCGCTGATAGCATCGCCGTGCCCTCACCCTGCAGCAGCGCGTTCCGCCCCTTTCTTCGCCCCGCCCATGCCCACATTCAACGACGACCAGTCGATGTTCGATCTCGCCCCGGTCTCGCTCTGGCTGGAGGACTTCAGCGGCCTGAAGCGCCTGTTCGACGGCTGGCGCGCGCAGGGTGTGGAGGACCTGCGGGAGCACTTCAGGCAGGATCCAGCGCGGCTGACCGCCTGCATGGCGGCGCTGAAGGTGATCAAGGTCAACCAGGCCACGCTGCAGCTGTTCCGCGCGGCCAGCCTGGACGAGCTGGTGGACCGCATGGGCGAGGTCTTCCGCGACGACGCGGGCGAGCACATGCTGCACGAGCTGGAACAGCTGTGGGGCGGCGCGCTGCACTTCGAGGACCGCACCGTCAACTACACGCTGGACGGCCGCCGCCTGGAAGTGGACGTGCGCGTGCGCGTGCTTCCGGGCCACGAGCGGGACTGGGATCGCGTGCTGGTCTCGCTGGACGACGTGACCGAGCAGTCGCGCACCGCCGCGGCGCTGGCGCGCAGCGAGCACCACGCGCGCGGCCTGTTCGAGCACTCGCCGGTGTCGCTGTGGGTGGAAGACTTCAGCGGCATCCGCCGGCTGCTGGAGGACGTGCGCCTGCAGGGCATCCGCGACTTCGGCACCTTCCTGAAGGTGCACCCGGAATTCATCGTTCGCTGCATGCAGGAGATCCGCGTGCTCGACGTCAACGAGGAGACGCTGCGCATGTTCGGCGCCGCCTCCAAGGACGAGCTGCTGCGCCACCTGCCCGACATCTTCCAGGGCGAGATGCAGGACTCCTTCGCCGAGCAGCTGCGCGACCTGTGGGACGGTCGCACCATCCAGCAGCGCGAGGTGGTGAACTATTCGCTCTCGGGCGAGGCCATCCACATCCACATGCAGCTGGCGGTGCTGCCCGAGCACCTGCAGCGCTGGGACCTGGTGCTCGTGTCGCTGGTGGACATCACGGCGCGCAGGCGGGCCGAGGCGTATCTCGAATTCCTGGGCACGCACGACGTGCTGACGCAGCTGCGCAACCGCACCTGGTACACCGAGGAAATCAAGCGCCTGGCGCGCAAGGGCCCGTGGCCGGTGGCGGTGATGGCCATCGACATGAACGGCCTCAAGCGCATCAACGACGAGGTCGGCCACGCCGCCGGCGACGCGCTGCTGCGCCGCGCCGGCGAGGTGCTCGCCAAGTGCGTGGACGCGCCGGGCAGCGTGGCGCGCGTCGGCGGCGACGAGTTCGCCATCCTGCTGCCCGGCTGCGACGAGCGCGCGATGCAGGCCGTGCGCGACCGCCTCGCCTCGCTGGTGGACGTCAACAACCAGTTCTACACCGGCACCAGCGGCCACGTGCTCAGCTTCGCCGTCGGCGGCGCATTGTGCAGCCCCGGCGAGAGCCTGGAGACCGCGCTGCTGCGCGCCGACCGCGCCATGTACGCCGACAAGGCGCTGCACTACGGCGGCGGCGCCTGACCCGGCCGGCCCGCGCCCTGTTCCCCGCTTCATGGACATCCTGTTCGTCCCACTCCTGCTGGCCGCCGGCCTGTACGCCGTCAGGCAGCGCGAGCAGCAGCGCCGCATCGCCCTGCTCGGCGGCTTCCTCGCGCCCTACCGGATCGAAGGCCAGATGGAGCGGCTGCTGGACGGCTACCTGCGCTGGCTGGGCGAGGAGGACCCCGAGCGGCGGCGGCAGATCCGCGGCGTCCTCGGCGACGTGGAACGGTCGCTCGCGCAGCAGTTCGCGCGCTTCGCCGCCGACGTGCAGCGCATGCAGGCGCCCCCGGCACAGGTGAGCAAGCTGCCGCTGTGGCTGCCCCTGGCCCAGCCGCTGCTGCCGGCCAGGCGGCTGTTCGACGTGCGCCGCGCCTTCGCCGTGCACGCGCGCGGCATCGAGGCGGCCTGCGCCAACGCCGGGCAGCTCGACCCGAAGGCCCAGGCCTACATGATGAGCGCCGAGCTGCTGCTCATGCAGCACACCTGCCACTGGTTCTGCCGTTCGAAGGCGGTGGCCTCGGCCCGCCTGCTGGCGCGCCATCGGACGCCCTACGGGCAGGTGCTGGACGCCGTCTCGCCGGCCACCCGCGCGGACTATCTGGCGCTGGTGCGCTGAGCGAGCGAGCCGGACGCCCGCGACGCGAGGGGCTCCGGCAACGATGCCCGCGCCCCGGTGGCGCGAGCGACGCGGCAGCGCGATGTCATCGAGCGGCCCCACCATCGTCATGAATGGCCGCTAGCCTTCGTCGCCGCAGGCCGCAGCGATGCATTCGCATTCCGCGGCGTCCAGTCTCTCCATCCACCCCCCACAGCAGACAGACAAGCCATGACCGCCCCTTCGCGCCGAAGTTTCCTCAAGCATTCCGCCACCACCACCCTCAGTGCCGCCACGCTGGCCGCTTTCCCGCCCAGCATCCGCAAGGCGCTGGCCATTCCCGCTCACAACGAGACCGGCACCATCAAGGACGTCAAGCACGTCGTGATCCTGATGCAGGAGAACCGCGGCTTCGACCACTACTTCGGCACCTTCAAGGGCGTGCGCGGCTTCGGCGACCGCTTCACGATTCCGCTGCCCGACGGCCGCAAGGTATGGGAACAGCTCGACGCCACCGGCGCCGTGGACCGCCCCTACCACCTGGACCAGGCCCAGGGCAACGCCCAGCGCACCACCGGCACGCCGCACACCTGGGTGGACTGCCACCAGGCCTGGGATGGCGGCCGCATGGAACAGTGGGCCCGTTACAAGCAGAAGCAGTCGATGGGCTATTTCGACCAGGCCGAGATCCCGTTCCAGCGCGCGCTGGCCGAGGCCTTCACGCTGTGCGACGCCTACCACTGCGCGATGCAGACCGGCACGCACGCCAACCGCATGATGCACATGACCGGCACCAACGGTGCGGTGGCCAATGCGGCCTTCGTCAACAACTTCAGCGACGACTTCAGCGTCGCCTCCCCGGCCTCGGCCTTCTTCGACTGGACGACCTACGCCGAGCGGCTGGAAGCCGCCGGCGTGAGCTGGAAGGTCTACCAGAACATTCTCAACACGTACGGCTGCAATCCGCTGCTGGGCTTCAGGCAGTATCGCGAGGCCAACGAGGCGATGCCCGCGGCGCGCCAGGTCAAGTCTTCGGGCACCCAGGCTGCGCAGCCGGTCTACGAGCCGGGCGATGCCCGGATCCAGCCGCTGATGAAGGGCTACGCCAACACCATGCCCACCACGGATAGCGACCCGAACACCAGCGACCGTTTCATCCAGGCATTCCGTGACGACGTGCTGAATGGCCGGCTGCCCGAGGTGTCGTGGATCATCCCGACGGACGTGTATTCGGAGCACCCCGGCCCGTCCAGCCCGGCGCAGGGTGCCTGGTTCGTCCAGCAGTTCCTCGACGCGCTGACCGCCGTGCCGGAGGTGTGGAGCAAGACCGTTCTGCTCGTCAACTACGACGAGAACGACGGCTTCTTCGACCACCTGCCGCCCGCCGCGCCCCCGTCGCCGCTGGGCGACGGCACCTACGCCGGCAAGACCACGCTGCGCAGCGAAGACCTGGGCGTCGAGTACTACACGCACGATCGCCCGCGCCGCCCCGACACCCATGCCGAGTCGCCCGGCCAGCCTGCGCGGGACGGCAGGCCCTACGGCCCCGGTCCGCGCGTGCCCCTGTGGGTGATTTCGCCGTGGAGCCGCGGCGGCTGGGTCAATTCCCAGAACTTCGACCACACCTCGATCCTGCGTTTCCTCGAAGCGCGCTTCGGCGTCAAGGAACCCAACATCAGCGCCTATCGCCGCGCGGTCAATGGCGACCTGACGAGCGCCTTCGGCTTCGCGCAGCCCGACCTGCAGGCCCCGCCGACGCTGCAGGGCTGGAAGACCAAGACGGATGCCGATGCGCTGCGCGCCGCGCAGCAGGCGCTGCCGCAGATCCAGCCCGACCCGGGCCGCGGCCTGCCCGTGCAAGCGAGCGGCTTGCGCCCGTCACGCGCACTGCCGTACGAGCTGCACGCCACGGCTGCAACGGACGCGGTCCAGGACGTGGTCGCGCTGAACTTCGCCAATACCGGCCGTGCCGCCGCCATCTTCCACGTCTACGACCAACTGCACCTGGACCGCCTGCCGAGGCGCTACGCGGTCGAGGCGGGCTTGTCGCTCAGCGACGTCTGGGCCGCGGGCCGGGACGATGCCGGCCGCTACGACCTGTGGGTGCTGGGCCCGAATGGCTTCCATCGCCGCTTCAAGGGAGATCTGGCCGCACAACGCGCGGGCCATGCACCGGCGCCCGAAGTGAGGCTGCACTACGACCCCGCCAACGGCGGCTTGCGGCTGGAAGCACGCAACGACGGTTCCGGCCCACTGCTGCTGAAGGTGCGTTCGAACAGGGTGTACGGCGCTCTGAGCGCCGTGAAATCCGGTGAGCCGGGTGGTTCCGGGCAGGCGCTCGGTGCAGGCACCGAGTGGGCGCTGAGGCTCGATGGCCGCGGCACGCAGTCCTTGTACTGGAATCTGGACGCGACCGGCTGGTGGTACGACGTCGTCGTCACTTGCGATGCCGATGCGAGTTTCATCCGCCGCCTGGCCGGCCGCATGGAGACCGGGCGCGATTCGGTCTCCGACCCCGGCATGGGCCTCGCGGATCAATTCTGAGCGGGCCCTGCGGCACGCCGTGGATTGCCTGGGAGAGGCCGCAGGTGCGCGCCTTGGCCGGTGCGCACCTCCGACCGGTGGAGGGCTGCAGGGGTGGCGCCCGGTCAGCTCGCCTGCGGCGCCGCGAGCGCGGCGCCGCGCTTCTTCTTCGCTTCCAGCACGAAGGCGGTGATCTGCCAGATGACGAGGATGGCGATCAGGCTCAGCAGCGTGGCGCTGATCGGCCGCTGCACGAAGACACCGAAGCTGCCCCGGCTGATGAGCATGGCGCGGCGGAAGTTCTCCTCCAGCATCGGCCCGAGGATGAAGCCGAGCATCAGCGGCGCCGAGTCCAGCTTCAGCCGCATGAAGACGAAGCCCAGCACGCCGAAGACGGCGGTGATGAAGATGTCGTCCAGGTTGTTGTTCACGCTGTAGGTGCCGATGCAGCAGAAGAACAGGATGCCCGGGAACAGCACGTTGTACGGGATCTTGAACACCGACAGCAGGTAGCGCACCATCGGCACGTTGAGGATCACCAGGAAGCAGCCGCCGATCCACATGCTGGCCACCAGGCCCCAGAACAGCTCGGGGTGGCCGGCGATCATGTTCGGTCCGGGCTGGATGCCCTTGATGATGAAGGCCGCCATCATCAGCGCCATCACCGGGTTCTCGGGAATGCCGATGCTCATCAGCGGGATGAAGCTGGTGCGCGCGGCCGCCTCGTCCGCGGCGGCCTGCCCGGCCACGCCCTCGATGCAGCCGGTGCCGATCTCGTGCTTGTACTTGCTGACCTTCTTGTCGATCGCATAGGCCGCGAACTGGGCGATGGCCGGCCCGCCGCCGGGCAGAATGCCGAGGAAGGAGCCGATCACGCTGCCGCGCAGCGCGCTGGGCCAGATGCGCTTGAACTCCGGCCAGGTCGGTATCAGCTTGATCGTGCCGTTGAAGGGCGAGCGCTCCTGCCCCGAATCGAGGTTCTTGGTGATCTCCGCGATGCCGAAACAGCCCAGCGCGATGCTCACCAGGCTCACCCCGTCGGCCAGGAAGGGCAGGTCCATGGTGTAGCGCTGCATGCCGCTGTTGACGTCGGTGCCGATCTGCCCGAGCAGCACGCCCACCAGGCACATCGCCAGGCCGTTGAGCAGGCTGCCGGTGGTGACGAAGCTCACGCAGAAGAAGCCCACCATCATCAGCGCGCAGTAGTCCGCCGGCCCGAACAGGAAGGCCACCTCGCCCAGCTTGGGCGCCAGGAACACCAGCACCACGATCGCGATCGTGCCGCCGATGAAGCTGGAGATGCCCGCCGTGAACAGGGCCAGGCCGGACTTGCCCTTGAGCGTCATCGCGTAGCCGTCGATGCAGGCCACGATGCTGCTGGCATGCGGCATCTTCATCGTGATGGCGCTCACGCTGTCGCCGTACTGGGCGCCGTAGTAGATGCCCGCCAGCATGATCAGCGAGCTGGTGGTGTCGATCGAATAGGTCAGCGGCAGCAGCACGCTGATGGTGGCCAGCGGGCCGAGCCCGGGCAGCAGGCCGACCAGCGTGCCGACCACGCACCCGATGGCGCAGTACATCAGGTTGTGCAGGGTGAGCGCGTGCTCGAAGCCGAAGGCGAAGTTGTGCAGGGCGTCCATATTTATTCTCAGTTATCCATGGTGCCGCAAGCCGCGGGGCAGGCCACGCGGGAATACGCACGGCGCTGGCTGCGCCAGCCCGTCGCGCGAGCCCATCGGAGGGGAGCGGCGAGGCGGAGCGAAGTCCGCGAGAACGGGGGGTGCGTCACGTCAATACAGCGGCAGGTTCAGCCCGAGGCCTCTCTGGAAGCCGAAGGCGATGAGCACCAGCACGACGGACACCTTCACGTTGCGCCACCACGAATAGTGGGTTCCCGCGATCGCCGCGACGAAGACCATCAGGACGATGCCCACGACCATGTTGACGTGCTCGGAAATGATCGCGAAGCAGCACAGGCTGGCGATGATGACGGCGATGTTCTTGATCTGGAGATTGACCGGCACCCCCTCCTCGAACCAGGCGCGGATCACCGTCGCCAGCCCGACCAGGCCGAGCAGGATGCTGATCAGCACCGGAAACAGGCCCGGCCCGCCGTGGGCGAAGCTGCCGACGGGGTAGTTGAGCGCCGCGGTGACGCCGAAGATCATCGCGAACAGGATGAGAAAGATGCCTCTTGTCAGGTTCTGGTCGATCATGGGAAAGGGGCGGCGCACCGGTGCGCGCCGCGAAGCTGAACGCAACCTGATGGTCGGCTGACTTCCCTGATCGCTGTCTGACCTGGCGTCAGTGGAAACTACGTAGCGGCTTACCCCAGCTTGCGCGGGCGGCCAAAGCGTGCTCAGGGGCCGCCTTGCGCCGCGCGCCTGCCGGATCAGTACCGCAGCTTCGCGACGGCGCGCAGCGCCTCGGCGGTCGTGGTGCCGAAGCCGAAGAACTCCAGATAGGCCGGGATCTGCTCGAACAGCATGTCGGTGCCCACCTGCACTTCGCAGCCCCTGGCGCGCGCCGCCTGCAGCAGCGGCGTGTATTCGGCCTTCATCACCACCTCGCCCACGAAGGTCCGCGGGTCGATGCGGTCGACGTCGAAGGGCAGCGGATCGCCCTCCTTCATGCCCAGCGGCGTGGCGTTGACGACCACGTCGAAGCCGGCCGGGTCCCTGGCGCCGGTGGCCACCCTGAGCTGCGGGTGGTGCTCGCGCAGGCGGCCGGCCAGCGCCTCGACCGCGCCGGCGTGCGCATCGAACAGCATCAGCTCGGCCGCGCCGGCGGCGGCGATGGAGGCGGCGATGGCCGAGCCCACCCCGCCCGCGCCCGAGACCAGCACCCGTGCGCCCTTGAAACTGCGGCCCTTGCGCTGCACGCCGCGCACGAAGCCGGCGCCGTCGAACATGTCGCCCAGCAGCGAGCCGTCCGCGCGCCGCAGGATGGCGTTGCAGGCGCCGGCGATCTCCGCCGTCGGCGTGGCCTCGTCGACCAGCCGCAGCGTGGAGATCTTGTGCGGCATGGTCACCAGCGCGCCGCGCAGGTTGGCCAGGCGCATGATCCGCGGCAGCGTGGCGGCGTAGTCCTCGGCCTTGACGCCCATCGGAACGACGACCGCGTCGATGCCCTGCTGCTCGAACCAGGGGTTGTAGATCATGGGCGCCTTGAAGGCCTCGGTGGGATAGCCCAGGTGCGCGATGAGGGTGGTCTTGCCGGAGATCATGGGTGGAAGATGCGTGAGGGCTTGTTCATGAGCGCGCGACGTGGCTCTCGCTGAGCCGGCGCGCGGCCTTCATGCCGCGCTGCGCGACCACCATCGGGTCGGAGTTGACGTAGTCGTCGTTGAACACCTCGAAGGTGTAGTGGCCGCGGTAGCCCCGGTCTTCCAGCAGCTGCACCAGGTCCCGCACGTCGTGCAGGCCCTCGCCGGGGAACAGGCGCTGGTGGCGCGCCAGCGCGATCATGTCGGCCTGCCGGTCGCTGTACTCGAAGAAGTAGTCGGCCAGCTGCACCAGGAAGATCTTCTCCACCGGCACCTCGGCCAGCCGCGCCAGCGTCTCGGGCGTGTCGTCGCCGTGCACCGACATGTGGAAGCTGTCCAGGTTCAGGCCGACGTTGCTGCGGTTGCAGCGGCGCACGATGTCCCAGGCCTGGTGCCAGCGGTTGACGTGGCGGCCCCAGGACAGGGCCTCGTAGCAGATGCGGATGCCCAGCGGCGTGGCCAGCGTGGCCAGGGTGCGCAGGTCTTCCGCGGCGCGCTCCGGGTCGTCGATGGCCAGCGGGCTGGTGGTGGAGCACACCAGCAGCAGGTCGGCGCCGACCAGCGCCATCTGGCGCAGCTGCTCGCGCGCCATCTCCAGCCGGTGCGCCCGCATGGCGTCGGGCGCGCACTCGAAGTCGCGCAGCGGCTGGAAGTCGGTGACCGCCAGGCCGCTGGCCTTCACGATGCGCGCCGCCTCCTCCACGCCGCCGGGGTGCATCACCAGGTCACGCGCCCACAGCTCGACGCCCGAGAAGCCGGCCGCCTTCATGCAGTCGAGCTTGTGGCCCAGCGCGCCGCCCATGGTGACGGTGTTGAAGCCGAAGCGGGCCATGGCAATGCTCACTCCGGCGCCCTCACGGCTGGTCGAAGAGCGACAGCCGCTGCGCCTGCGGCAGTTCGACGGCGCGGGCATCGGGGCCGATCAGCATCACGCTGGCCGTGCCGTGCGTGAATTCCGGCCACGCGGGCACGCCCTGCGTGTTCGGGTCACCGCCGCGCGCGAAGGCCACCCACGCCCGTTGCATCAGGCGGGTGACCGCATCGTCGTCGTCACTCCATTCGCGCGTGAGCACACGGGTGCTGCCGAACAGGTACGGGTACTCGGCGCTGTGGAAGGCTCCCAGCGTGCTGGCCGGATCGGCCTCGCGGTAATGCTGGCCGGCGGCGAAGGGCTGCGCGTGCACGAAGTGGTACAGGTAGGTGGGGGCGATACGGGCCTGTGCCCGGGCCGCCGCCAGCACCCCGGCGCCGAACAGTCCATCGCCGAACAGCATCCGGCTGGCGGCGCGCGCCTGCGCGTCGTCGCGGGCCGTGTACAGGCGCTCGGCCCGTGCCAGTCGCTCGCCCTGGAAGCGCTCTCGCAACTGGGCCCTGAAGGCCGCCAGGTCCGACGCTGGCGGCGCAAAGGCGGTGCCCTCGTCGCGGTTCCAGCCGATCAGCAGCGGCAGCGGCTGCTGCCGGCCCTGCGCGAAGACATCCGGCAGCGCCTGTGCCAGCAGGGCGCCGTCGGCGATCGGCATGAAGCGTTCCGGCTGTTCGAGATAGCGCTCCAGCAGCGCCTGCGCGTCCATCGCGCGCAGGGCGGCCAGCGCCCGCATCGGGTCGGCCCCGGGCCCCTGCGCTTCCAGCACCCGCCGGACAAAGCGCTCGCCCTGCGCTTCGCCCTCGGCCCGCGTGGGCATGGGACTGAGGCCGAAGCTGTGCGCAATGGCCCGCACGAACAGGCCCCGGGCGCGGGGTGCCGCCAGCAGGCAGGTCACGGCGTGCGCGCCGGCCGACTGGCCGAACACGGTCACCCGGCCCGGATCGCCGCCGAAGCGCTCGATGTGGCGCTGCACCCACTCCAGCGCGGCCACGATGTCCAGCAGACCCCAGTTGCCGCTGGCGCCGCCGTTTTCCCGGGTGAGGGCCGGATGGGCGAGGAAACCGAAGGGCCCCAGCCGGTAATTGAGCGTGACCAGCACCACGCCCTGGCCCGGCAGGTCGCCTTGCACGAAGACCGGGTTCGACCCCGCGCCCTGCTGGAACGCACCGCCATGGATCCAGACCATCACCGGCAGCGCCGCAGCAGGCGGCTCCGAGGGCGCGAAGACATTCAGGTAGAGGCAGTCCTCGCTCATGGGCTGCTCGCCGGCGTACTCGGCATAGACGGACTCCGGCACGCGGCGGGGCTGCACGCACTGCGGCGCCAGCCGATCGGCCGCGCGTACGCCGCTCCAGGGGGCGACCGGCGCAGGCGGGCGCCAGCGCAGTTCCCCCACCGGCGCGGCTGCGTAGGGCACGCCCAGCCATTGGCGCTGGCCGCGCCGCACGTCCGCGATGCCGGCAATCAGGCCGCCCTCCACGGCCACCGGCGCCAGGGCCTGTTCGGCGCCGCTCATGCCCCGCTCCGCGTCTTGCCGAGCAGGTGCATCGGCACCTTGTGGGTCTCGGGCGTGGTGTAGATCGCGGCGGCGGCAATCACCGACGTGATGCTGGTCAACGCGGCCACTGGCATCCAGCCATTCGGCCCCTCGCCCATCAGCGCCGCGCTCAATGCCGGCGCAAAGCCGCCCAGCGCGAAGCCGATCTGCGTGCCGATGGCCATGCCCGACAGCCGCACGCGCGTCTCGAACATCTCGCCGTACAGCGAGGGCCAGATGGCATTGGCCGCGCTGTAGACGATGCCCGAGGTCAGCAAGCCGAACACGAAGATCAGCGGCAGGTTGCCCCGGCTGATGGCCCAGAGGGTGGGCCAGATCAGCACGGCGCAGCCCAGTGCCCCGAAGATGAACACCGGCCGGCGTCCGATGCGGTCCGACAGGATGGCCCAAAGCGGGATGGCGCCCAGGGCCACCACGTTGGCGCTGACCATCAGCGTCAGCATGGCGGCGCGCGGGATGTGCACCGCGTTCACCCCGTAAGACAGCACGAAGATGCCGAAGATGGTGCTGACCACCGACACCAGCGCGCCCAGGACCACGCGCAGCACCGCCGGCGCATGGCTGCGGAACAGCTCCGCCGCGGGCAGCCGCGGGGCTTCATCGGAGGCCTTTTCCTCCTCGAAGGCCGGCGTCTCGGGCAGTGAGCGGCGCACCCAGTAGCCCACCGCGACCACCACCGCGCTCAGGAAGAAGGGGATGCGCCAGCCCCAGGCCAGCAGGTCGGCCTCGGGCAGTGCCGAGATCGGCAGAAACACCAGCGTGGCCAGGATGAAGCCCATCTGCGTCCCGTTGAGCGTGAAGCTGGTGAAGAAGGCGCGCCGATGCTCCGGCGCGTGCTCCAGTGTCATCGAGTTGGCGCCGGCCTGCTCGCCGGCGGCCGACAGTCCCTGCAGCAGCCGCAGCGCCACCAGCAACACCGGCGCCGTCACGCCGACCTGCTCGTAGGTGGGCAGCAGACCGATCAGGAAGGTCGACACCCCCATCAGCAGCAGGGTGAAGGTCAGCACTTTCTTGCGGCCGAAGCGGTCGCCGACGTGGCCCATGAAGAAGGCGCCGATCGGACGCGTGATGTAGCCCACGCCAAAGGTGGCGAAAGCGGCGATGGTGGCCATGCGCGGGTCCACCGACGGAAAGAATATCTTTCCGAACACCAGCGCCGCGGCAGTGCCGTAGATGAAAAAGTCGTAGTACTCCAAGGCGCTGCCGATCCAGCTGGCAAAGGCCGCCTTGCGGGGGGCCTTGACCGGCCCGGCCCCCGTGGCCGCAGGGGCCGTGCCTGCATCTGCAATGACGGCACTGTTCATGAATGTCTCCTTAGGATGGTTGGGTGGCGGGCCTCCGAAGCGCTCAGGCCCCCGCCACGGGGTTCAGCGCGGCCCGTTGTCCGGGTAGCGCCAGGGGTTTCGGATTTCGCCGGCCAGCGCCGGCGGGTAGATCGCCTCGCGCAGGAAGTCGGCGTCCTGGCGCACCAGGGCGGCCGCCTGCGGCAGCGCGAAGTAGTCGAAGTAGTGCGCCATCTGCTGCACCAGCATCTCGAAGCCGGGCTGGGCGTGCAGCCCGCGCGCGCGCGCCGCGCGCACCAGCGGCGTGGGCTGGTTGCGCAGCAGGATGTCGAACAGCGCCGCGTGCGGCGCCATGCGCGCCACGTCGCAGGGCAGCGGATCGCCTTCCGAGAGGCCGGCCGAAGTGGCGTTGATGACCAGGTCGTAGCCGGCCGGGTCGGCGCTGGGCACCGCCACCACACGGGCGTCGAAGGCGTCGTCGATGCGCGCCGCCACGCCGGCGGACTTGCCGGGTGCCGGGTCATAGAAGGCAATGTGGGCGGCGCCGTCGTCGACGCCGCCCTCGGCCAGCGAAACGCCGACGGCCGCCGCGCTCACGCCGGCGCCGAGGATCAGCACGCGCTTGCCGCGGAAGGGGATGCCGGAGCGGTCCAGCGCGCCGACGATGCCCTCGCCGTCGAACAGGTCGCCTTCCAGGTCGCCGGTGCGGGTGCGGCGCACCACGTTGACCGAGCCGGCGATGCGCGCGAACAGGCCGCAGCCGTCCAGCAGATCCACCGCCAGCGGCTTGTGCGGCGGCGCGATCACCATGCCCCGGACGTTGCGCGCCAGGAAGCTGGCCTTGAGCCACACGGCGAAGTCGCGCGGACGCACCTGCACCGGCAGCATGCGCGCGGCGATGCCGCAGCGCTCGAACACGGCATTGAACATGCGCGGCAGGCGCACGTTGGTCACCGGATCGCCGGGGATCAGGTACAGGTCCGTGCTGCCGGGGATGTCTGCCATGGGAGTTGCCTTTCGCGGTGAATCGTAGAAAGCGGCGCCCGGATGCGCATCGGCCGGCGGCACCTCAGGCGACGATAATCGAACATTCCTGATCGATGATCGATCGCATAGAGGGTTTCCCCCGAGCCCATCCATGACGTCCAGCGACGTCCCGCCCGGCCTGGACCGGTGCAACTGGATCGCCGGCCTGGAGCGCGGCGTGAGCATCATCGAGGCCTTCGATGACGCCCACCCGCGCATGACCGCCAGCGAGGCCGGCCAGCGCACCGGCATGACGCGCACCGCCGCGCGGCGCCACCTGCTGACACTGCAGCACATGGGCTACGTGGCCACCGACGGCAAGCTGTTCTGGCTGACGCCGCGCGTGCTGCGCCTGGGGCAGTCGTACCTGGAGTCGGCGCGGCTGCCGCGCATCGCGCAGCCCTTCCTGCAGCGCGTGACGGCGGGCACGCACGAGACGGCCTACCTGGCGGTGCTGGACGGCGACGAGGTGGTCTACATCGCCCGCAACGGCCCCAACCGCAGCATGAACACCGGCTACGTACTGGGCGCACGCGTGCCGGCGCAGGTCACGGCTTCGGGCATGCTGATGCTGGCCCTGCGGCCGGAGGAAGAGATCAGCCGCTGGCTGGCGACGCGCGAGCTGCAGGTCTTCACCTCCCACACCATCGCCAGCAAGGCGCAGCTGGCGCGCGAGCTGGCGCGCATCCGGGCCCGGGGCTGGGCGCTGTCGGAGCAGCAGCTGGACCTGAACTCGCGCGGCATCGCCGTGCCGCTGCGCGACCGGCACGGCGAGCTGGCGGGCGCGCTCAACATCACCATGCCGATGGGCCGCGAAGGCAGCGACGCGGCGGTGGAGCGGGTGCTGCCGGTGCTGCGCGAGACGGCGGAGGCGATGCGCGGCCTGATCTGACCGCCGCGGGCTCCAGGGAGGCCGTTCGATCGGCCTGGCATGGCGTGTCTCCTGCAGCGCCCGGGCGGCGTACATTGCGCCGCCATGCAGCACTTCGACGCCGAGGCCACCCGCGCCGCCCTGCCCTTCGACCGCCTGATCCCCGCCCTGCGCGCCGCCTTCGCGGCCGGGGCCCAGGTGCCGCCGCGCCACGTCCACACGCTCCCCGGCCACGGTGGGGCCCGTGGCACCGCGCTCATCATGCCGGCCTGGAATGAATCCTTCCTCGGCATCAAGACGATCAACATCTTCCCCGGCAACGGCGCGCGCGGCCTGCCGGGGCTGCATGCCACCTATGTGCTGTACGACGCGGCCACCGGCGTGCCGCTGGCACTGATGGACGGCAACGAGATCACCGCGCGCCGCACCGCCGGCGCGGCGGCGCTGGGCGCCGGCTTCCTCGCGCGGCAGGACGCGCGC
>JASGDG010000216.1:0-4045 GCA_047607325.1 Xenophilus sp.
CGGACATTTTTCATGAGCGCGCGGCCCAGCACCGGACGCCTCGAAGATTCGCAAGAGCGGCTAAGCAGACCCCGCACAGGCTGGCCATACCCGCCAGCGTGATGAGTTCTCGTACCGAGCAGATCTACCGCGCCCGCATCGCACGCGTGGTCGCGCACATCGTGGCGCAACCGCTGGCGGAGCATCGACTGGACGCGCTGGCGGCGATGGTGCACTTCTCACCGCACCACTTTCATCGCATCTATCGCAGCATCGTCGGAGAGACGCTTGCAGCCACGGTCCGGCGGGTACGCCTGGCTCGGGCTGCGCGCTTGCTGGAGGCAGGCGCGTCAAGCATCACCCAGGTGGCCCTGACGGTGGGCTACGAAAGCCCGCAAGCATTCACGCGGGCATTCGGGCAGTTCGCTGGACAAACGCCGAGCGGCTTTCAGCGGCAAATGCAGGACGTGATCCTGAGTCCTTCCGACACTCCTCTCGCGGTACAGATCGTCAAGCGGCCGGTGCAGCGAGCACATGGCCTGCGGCATCACGGGCCGGCCGCGACGATCGCGCACACCCAGCGGCAGTTGCAACTGTATCCCAGCGCACGCAATGCGGTGCAGTGGCTGGGTCTGTCGCATGGCGACCCGGAGGACGAGGACAACTTCCATTACTACGCTGCGATGGCACTGTCCGACGCACGGCCGGACGACAGTGCAGGCCTTGAAGTCTTCGATATTCCGGCGGGCTGCTATGCCTGCCACCGTCTCGTTGGCCCCTACACCCGCATCAACGCGGCGATCACGACGCTGTATTCGCGCTGGCTCCCGCGCAGCGGCTACGAACCGGACGATCGTCCCACGCTCGAGCACTATCTGGATTCGTCGCGCGACACCGCGCCTGCCGACCTGCGCACTGATCTGCTGATCCCTGTCCGACCCGCCCGCGCATCATGACCCTGGCCCGGCTGCTCGCCATTCCCGTCCTCTGCCTCGCGCCAGTCCTGGCCCTGGCAGCAGGCTTTGCCTTCATCGACATTCCGGCCGATCGGGATGGACCCGCGCTGCGCGGCGCGGTGTGGTCGCCCTGCGCCACGCCGGCCAGTCGCATCGAACTCGGTCCCATCGCCATCGAGGGCAGCCGGGACTGCCCGTTGGCAAGAGGCCGATGGCCTCTCATCGTGATGTCGCATGGCAGCGGTGGCTCGTTCCTTGGCCACCATGACACCGCCGCCACGCTGGCTGATGCGGGCTTCGTGGTTGCATCCATCAGCCATCCCGGCGACAACGTTCAGGACTTGAGTCACCAAAGCCATTTGTCGACCTTCGCCACACGGCCGGTCGATATGCGGCGGCTGGTCGACTACATGCTCGGCGCCTGGCCCGATCGCGGCATGCTGGACGCCACGAAGATCGGCTTCTTCGGCTTCTCGCGCGGAGGCTACACGGGGTTGATCGCACTGGGCGCATTGCCGAACTGGGGCTTGCGCACCGACCTCTGCCCGCCCGGTTCGCAGTACCCACTGTGCGAAGAGATTCACCGCCGCGAGTGGCCTCCAACACCCTCACGGGACCCGCGCATTCTTGCGGCAGTCATCGTCGATCCGCTGAGCGTCTTTGACGCCGCCGGGCTTCGGGCCGTGACGGCGCCCATTCAGCTCTGGGCTTCGGAGCACGGGGGCGATGGCGTAACGCCGCAGAGCGTCGCGGAGGTCCGCCGCGACCTGCCCCTGCCACCCGAATGGCATGTGGCGACGAAGGCGGGGCATTTCGCGTTTCTCGCACCCTGTTCCGCCGCTCTGGTCCGCGCCGCGCCCACGGTGTGCGAGGACGGCGCCGGTTTCGACCGGCTCGCCTTTCACGTCGCCTTCAATGCCGAGGTCGCGGCCTTCTTCCGGCGGACGCTTTCTGCTGCGGCGCCGTAGCGGCCGCCGGGCACGCAGATGCGGCGAACAGAACGGCTCGATGCCGCCCGCCGAAGCGGTGGTCCGCCTGCCGGCGGAACGGCAAAAGAAGCGCGACTCGCTCATGCCCAGTTCGGCCGCCAGGTCACCGGCGCTGATGGGCTCGCTCGGCCCGCAGATCGCGCCCAGCATCTTGGTGCAGCAGGGCTTCACGGGCGAGTCCGCGGCAGCTTCTGCTGCCAATCGGAGATTTTAAATGGGGCTGCAAAACCGGCATGCGAAAGCGCTGCCGGTTTTTCATGAATGGTTTGGTGCCCGAAGCCGGAATCGAACCGGCACGCCTCTTGAGAAAGCGGCGGATTTTAAGTCCGCTGTGTCTACCAATTTCACCATCCGGGCGCCGAGCGATGAAGAGGTGGAGGCGCGACCCGGAGTCGAACCGGGCTGACCGGATTTGCAATCCGGGGCATAACCGCTTTGCTATCGCGCCGCTCAGGCACCTTCGGTACCTGAAAAAAAGGGAAGCGGCTGCTTCCCTTTCTTGAACTGGAGCGGGAAAGGAGTCTCGAACTCCCGACCTCAACCTTGGCAAGGTTGCGCTCTACCAACTGAGCTATTCCCGCAGGTTTCTCGACCGACGAAGGAAGACTGGAGCGGGAAAGGAGTCTCGAACTCCCGACCTCAACCTTGGCAAGGTTGCGCTCTACCAACTGAGCTATTCCCGCGCTGTTCTTCAGCTTCGTCCGTTCGCCGAAGCCTTGCATTATATGCCGGAATCGGGCTCAACGGCAACCGGACGAGCGGTCTCCTGCGTGTCAGTGCTTGACCGAACCGTCCGAGGCCGGAGCCGGTGCGCCGGCGCGCTGCTTGGCAAGGTCGGCCAGCGCCGCCTGCGAGGCGGCAGTCTCCTCGTCCGACAGCGGCTCGGGCCGCTTCTCCAGCGCGATCTCGAGCACCTTGTCGATCCACTTGACCGGCACGATCTCCAGTCCGTTCTTCACGTTCCCGGGGATCTCCTGCAGATCCTTGGCGTTCTCCTCGGGGATCAGCACTGTCTTGATGCCGCCGCGCAGCGCGGCCAGCAGTTTCTCCTTGAGACCGCCGATGGCCGTCACCTCGCCACGCAGCGTGATCTCGCCCGTCATCGCCACGTCGCCGCGCACCGGGATGCCGGTGAGCGCCGAGACGATGGCCGTCGTCATGGCGGCGCCGGCACTCGGGCCGTCCTTGGGCGTGGCGCCGTCGGGCACGTGGATGTGGATGTCCTTCTTCTCGAACAGTTCGTCGCGGATGCCCAGGCGATGCGCGCGGCTGCGCACCACGGTTCGCGCGGCCTCGACCGACTCCTTCATCACGTCGCCCAACGAGCCGGTGCGCGTGATGACGCCCTTGCCCGGCAGCGTGGCCGCCTCGATGGTCAGCAGATCGCCGCCCACTTCGGTCCAGGCCAGGCCGACCACCTGGCCGACCTGGTTCTGCTGTTCGGCGCGGCCGAAGCTGTACTTGCGCACGCCCAGGAAGTCGTGGAGGTTGCCGCTGTCGACGGTGACCTTGGGCTCCATCTTCTTGAGCTGCAGACCCTTGACCACCTTGCGGCAGATCTTCGAAAGCTCGCGCTCCAGCGAGCGAACACCGGCCTCGCGGGTGTAGTAGCGCACGATGTCGCGCACCGCGTCCTCGGTGACAAGCAGTTCGCCCTCGCGCACGCCGTTGTTCTCCATCTGCTTGGGCAGCAGGTACTTCAGCGCGATGCTGGTCTTCTCGTCCTCGGTGTAGCCCGACAGGCGGATGACCTCCATCCGGTCGAGCAGCGCCGGCGGGATGTTCATCGAGTTGCTGGTGGCGACGAACATCACGTCCGACAGGTCGAAGTCGACCTCGACGTAGTGGTCGGCGAAGGTGTGGTTCTGCTCCGGGTCCAGCACCTCCAGCAGCGCGCTGGACGGGTCGCCGCGGAAGTCGGTGCCCAGCTTGTCGATCTCGTCCAGCAGGAACAGCGGGTTGCGCGTGCCGACCTTGTTCAGGCTCTGCAGCACCTTGCCCGGCATGGCGCCGATGTAGGTGCGGCGGTGGCCGCGGATCTCGGCCTCGTCGCGCATGCCGCCCAGCGCCATGCGCACGTACTTGCGGCCGGTGGCCTTGGCGATCGACTGGCCCAGCGAG
>JASGDG010000217.1:0-6332 GCA_047607325.1 Xenophilus sp.
CCAGGCCTGCAGCAGCGCGGACAGCTCGGCCTCGGCCTCGGCGCGGTCCTGCTCCTTCAGCGCCAGCACGCCCGACTCGCTGGCCAGCACGGTGCGCGTCGGCCCGGCCGCGACCTGCAGCGCCAGGTGCGCGGGCCAGTGGCGCACGATGTGATGCCAGGCGAAATCCTTGCCCTTGTGCAACCGGCCGTTGGCGAGCAGCACGCGCGCGGGCGGCGCGTCGTGGCCGGCGGCAGGCAGGCGCCGCGGCGGGAGGCTGTCTTCCAGCGCGAGGCCGCTGCCGGCGTCGTGCCAGCGCAGCGCGATGGGGTGTTCCTCCGCCACGGGCCACTGCTCGCACGCATCGAGGTAGTGGCCCAGCGTGCGCGCCACGCGCCGCTGCAGCCCGGCTGCGGCCAGCTCGCCGAAGGTACGCAGCGGCAGGCGGCCCTCGCGCTGCAGCCGCCCGGCCTGAGCCGCGAGCGCTTCTTGCAAGCCCGCGCGCGCCGAGGCCGCCGACGGCTGCGCATCGCACCACGGCTGCAGCGCGCCGCGCAGCGCCTGCTCCAGCTGCCAGTTGTGCAGGCCGTCGATGGCGAAGAGCTCGTCGTCCAGCGCTTCCCGGGCCTGGTCGTCGAAGCGCACGCGCAGCCGTTCGGCGAAGAAGGCTTCGATGGGCTGGGCGATGAAGGCTTCGAGGTCGCGCAGCGCGAGCGGCTCGGCGGGCTGCCAGGGCGGCAGGGTTGGGTCGTCTGCCTGCGGTGCGGCCGCGCCGTGCGCGGCCTGCCATTCGGCGCCGTAGCTGTAGAGGCCGTCGAGCGCCGGGGCTGCCGGCGCATCGGCGGCGAAGTAGCGCGGGCTGAAGGGCTGCAGCGGGTGCTCGGTGGTCAGGGCCGGCAGCAGCGCGCCGGCCTCCTCTTCGCAGCCCGCCAGGCGCCAGCCGGCCGCCAGGTGGTCGCGCAGCTGGCCGACCAGCACGCTGGGCGCGCGGTGGCTGTTGTCGCGCACGTCGCGGCCGACCCAGCTGATGTAGAGCTGTTCGCGCGCCGACAGCAGCGCCTCCAGCAGCAGGTAGCGGTCGTCGTCGCGGCGCGAGCGGTCGCCGGGACGCCAGTCGCCCTGCATCAGGTCGAAGTCGGCGCGCACCGCGGGGCGGGGGAAGTCGCCGTCGTTCATGCCCAGCAGGCACACCACGCGGAAGGGGATGGCGCGCATCGGCATCAGCGTGCAGAAGCTGACGCCGCCGGTCATGAAGCGCTGCTGCAGGCCGCGCGGCTCGGCCAGGGCGAGCCAGCTTTCGCGCACCACGGCCAGCGGCAGGGCTTCGTCGAAACCGGCGCTGGCGCAGTCTTCCAGCCAGCGCTCCAGGGCCTGCAGCAGCGCCTGCACGCGCAGCTGGTCGCGTGGCGCCTGCGGCGCGAAGAAGCGCTGCAGCAGGGCGCGCAGGCGCTCGGCCCACGGCGCGGGCGGGGCGGGTTCGGCCAGGGTGTCCAGCGTCTCGCGCAGCGCGCGCAGCAGGGCGGCCAGCGGGCCGAGCGCGGCGGCGTCCAGGCCGCCCACCTCGTCGCAGGGGGCGATGCCGTCGAAGGGCGCGCCCTCGCCGACCGCGAAGCCCAGCAGCAGGCGGTCGAGCCCGAAGCGCCAGCTGTTGGCCTCGCCGGCGGCTTCCAGGCCGTGCGCGGCGCGCTGGCCGGCGTCCAGGCCCCAGCGCACGCCGGCGTCCTCGATCCAGCGCTTGAGTTGCGGCAGCGCCTCGTCGGCCAGGCCGAAGCGCGCGCGCAGGGCCTGCACGTCCAGCAGATCGAGCACGTCGCTGGCGGCGAAGCGGCTGTCGGGAAGCTGGAGCAGTTGTTCCAGCGCGATCAGGAGAGGATCGCGCCCACGTCCGCCCTGGTCGGCCACGGCGAAGGGGATGTGGCGCGCGTCGCCGCGCGGCACGCGGCCGAACACGGCCTCGATGTGCGGCGCGTAGGCGTCCACGTCGGGCAGCATCACGATCACCTCGCGCGGCTGCAGGGTGGGGTCGGCGTCGAAGCGGGCCAGCAGCTGGTCGTGCAGGACCTCGACCTCGCGCTGCGCCGAGTGCGCGGCGTGGAAGCGCAGCGAGCGGTCCTGCGCCGGATCGACGGCGGGCCAGAGGGCGCGCGTCTCGGCCAGCGGGCGCAGTTCGAGGATGTCGTCCTGCAGCTGGCGCAGCAGGCTGTGCGGCGGCGCGCCGTCCTCGCCGAAGAGATCGATGCGGCCGCTGCCGACGCCCTGCCACGCATCGCGGTAGCGTTCCGGCTCGTCGATGCCGTCGACCAGGTGCAGGTAGTCGCGGCCCTGCTTGCCCCAGGCCGCCAGCAGCGGATGCGCATGCTGGTGCAGCGCCTCGGGGTCGGCCGCGGCCGGCATGCCGGGGCGGCGCGCCTGGCGGCGGTAGGCACCGCGCAGCAGGTCCTGGTCGGCCACGATGTCGCTCCAGTGGTGGCGGCATGGGTTGTGCACGAACAGCATCACCTGCGCGAAGCGCGCCACGGCGTGCAGCGCGGCCAGGGTCTGCGCGGGCAGGGCGGAGATGCCGAACACCGTCACGCGGCGCGGCAGGCCGGCGGGCGGCCTCGCGCCCTCGGGCCAGGCCTGCAGGGCGGCGATGAAGCGCTGGTGCACGCCGGCGCGGCTGCCGGCGGCGGTGCCGTTGCCGGCGTCCTGGAGCACGGCGCGCCACAGCCGGGCCTGCCAGCGCTCGTCGTCCGGGAGCGGGCGGGTGCCGTGGCGCGGCGAAGCGAGCTGGTCGCGGCCGGCGGCCCAGTCGTCGAGCCAGTCCGCGCGATAGACCTGGTACTGGTCGAACAGGTCGGCCAGCCGCAGGGACAGCTGGTAGCGCTTGCGCAGCTCCTCGTCACGGGCCAGAAAGCGCGCCAGCGGCTCGAAGCCGGGGGCGTCGCGCAGGGCCGGCAGCAGGCGCATCAGGCGCCAGGCGAGCGGCGCCTCGTCCAGCGGCGAGCGCTCCGGCACCGCCTCGCGGCCCAGCACGGCGCGGTAGGCGCGCCAGAGGAATTGCGCCGGCAGCTGCACGTCCAGCGCGGCGGCGATGCCCAGGCCGCCCTCGGCCGGATCGGCGGCCAGCGCCAGCCTGAGCCACTGCGCGATGCCGTTGCTCTGCACCAGCACCGCCTCGTTCTCCAGCGGCGCCAGCGGGTGGCGCTGCATCCACGCCACCAGCAGCCGGCGCAGGTCCTCCGGCCGGTTGCCGTGCAGCACCATCAGGCCGGGCTGCAGCGCAGGAAGGGTGTCGGTGGGGGAGGTCGGCATGAACGGTGCGCGCGGCGGACGATGCTAGCGCGCCGTGCCGGATCCGGCCCCCTGCCGGAGGTTGCCCGGGGCGCGGCGCCGCGCCCGGACCGACAGGCCGGTGGTCAGTATGCCGGCGCGGATTCGCTGGTGGCGCGGCCCTTGAAGTCCGTCCAGCAGCGGCGCGTGAAGTCGTACAGCTTGCAGCGCTGCGCGGTGGAGAAGTACCAGCGCCACGAGAAGCGCTGCACCACGATGCGGCCGGGCAGCAGTTCCTCGATGCGCGCCTGGGCCGCCTTGAGCTTGTACAGCGGGATGCTCATGTCCACGTGGTGCGCCGTGTGCTCCATGATGTGGTGCAGCAGCGAGCCGATGCGCCACGGGAAGGTCAGGTGCACGGTGGTGGAGACGAAGGGCTGCGCGCGCTGCCAGGCGGCGCGGTCGTCGTGCCAGGACACCTTGACGTGCGTGTGGTGCACGTACACCACGAAGCCGATCATCGCGAACCAGAACAGCACCGGCAGCGCGAAGGCGAAGCCCAGCATCGGCAGCAGCGCGCGGCCGGTGGCGAAGCTCGCGGCCACCAGCGCCGCCAGCCACAGCCCGCCGAAGGACAGCACCAGCGCGCAGTCGCGCGAGAACACCGGCCGCTCGGCATTGGCCGTCCTGTCGCGCGCGATCATGCGGCGCCACCAGATCTCGACCATGTAATACACGCCGGGCGCCCAGCCGCTGCGGTAGACACGCTCCATGAAGCGGCGCGCCGGCGACAGCGCCTCGTACTCGCCCTGCGTGAGCGGCGCCCAGACGAAGTCCACGCCCTTGAGGTTGGTGAAGCCGTGGTGCACCGTGTTGTGGCCCATGTCCCACAGGCTGTAGGGGGTGAGCGAGGGCAGGAAGGCGATGCGGCCCAGCCACCTGTTCAGGCGCCGGTGCGGCGTCAGGCTCTGGTGGCAGGCGTCGTGGCCGATGATGAACAGGCGCCCGATCACGAAGCCGCAGGCCATGCCGGCCGCAAGGCGTGCCCACCACGGCTGCAGCAGCACGGCCGCCGCCAGCAGGGCGAAGAAGAACGCGTAGTCCAGCGCCAGCAGCGCGATCGGCCGCAGGGTGGTGCGCTGCACCAGCGGCAGCAGCCAGCCGCGGATGATCTTGCGGTGCGGCAGCGGAGCGTCGAGGGGCAGGGGATGCGGCCCCTCCGGCAGGGAGGATTCGGACATGGCAGGCAAGGCGCGCGTCAGCGCGCGATCAGCAAAAAAACGGACAAATGCAAGGGTGGCAAACCAGCCCGCGTGGCGACGAAGCTAAGCGAAATCCCGCGACGGCATCATGACAGCCGTCAAGCACCGGCCGGCCGCGGGGCGATTCCTACAATCGCCGCCATGAGCCTGCCCGCTTACACCCGCGCCCGCGAGCTGCCCCGCATTCTCGCCGATCGCATCGCCGTCCTCGACGGCGCCATGGGCACGATGATCCAGCGCCTGCGGCTCACCGAGGAACAGTACCGCGGTGAGCGTTTTCGGGATTTCCACAAGGATGTGAAGGGCAACAACGAACTGCTCTCGCTGACCCGGCCCGAGGTCATCCGCGACATCCACGAGGGCTACCTCGCCGCCGGCGCCGACCTGGTCGAGACCAACACCTTCGGCGCCACCACCATCGCGCAGGAAGACTACGAGATGGCCGAGCTGGCGCGCGAGATGAACCTCGCCTCGGCCCGGCTGGCGCGCGAGGCCTGCGACAGGTTCTCCACGCCCGACAGGCCGCGCTTCGTGGCCGGCGCCCTCGGCCCGACGCCCAGGACGGCCAGCATCAGCCCCGACGTGAACGACCCGGGCGCCCGCAACGTCGACTTCGAGCAGCTGCGCGCCGCCTACCACGGGCAGGCGGCCGCGCTGATCGAGGGCGGCGCCGACGTGCTGCTGGTCGAGACCATCTTCGACACCCTCAACGCCAAGGCGGCGCTGTTCGCCATCGACGAGGTGTTCGAGGCGACGGGCGAGTGCCTGCCCATCATCGTCAGCGGCACGGTGACCGACGCCTCCGGCCGCATCCTCAGCGGCCAGACCGTCACCGCCTTCTGGCACAGCGTGCGCCACGCGCGGCCGCTGGCCATCGGCCTCAACTGCGCGCTGGGCGCGGCGCTGATGCGGCCCTACATCCAGGAACTGAACCGCGCGGCGCCGGAAACCTTCGTCAGCTGCTACCCCAACGCCGGCCTGCCCAACCCGATGAGCGAGACCGGCTTCGACGAGACGCCCGAAGTCACCGCCCGGCTGCTGCACGAGTTCGCGGCCGACGGGCTGGTGAACATCGTCGGCGGCTGCTGCGGCACCACGCCCGAGCACATCGCGGCCATCGGCGCGGCGGTGGGCTCCATGCGGGCCCGCGCGCTCTCGGCCGGTCCGTTCCACCGCGAAGCAGCCCGGTCCCCCGGCGCCGCGGCTTCGTGAAGCGAAGATGAAGCTGGTACCCAAAGGTTGCGCCGGTGTGCCAACCCGGTACGTGGGCCGTTGAGAATGGCAGGAGGCCGGCGGATCGACGCCGCGGCCGCCGACCTTCGACCCGGTTCATTTACTCCAAAGGAGGCATGATGCCCAATCCGAAACAAACGCATTCCCTGCGCTGGCTGGCGGCCGGCGCGCTGGCGTTGGCGCTGCCGCTGGCGGCCTCCGCGCAGGAGGCCTACACGCGCAGCGTGCTGAACCTGCACGCCGGCCCCGGCCCCGCGTACCCGGTGGTCGCGCGGCTGGCCGGGGGCCAGCCGCTGAACGTGCTGGGATGCACGGGTGGCTACGCATGGTGCGACGTGGTGCTGCCCGACGGCCTGCGCGGCTGGGCCGTGGCCGACCGACTCGACTATGCGTGGGGCGGGCAGATCGTGCCGCTGGTGGGCTATGGCGCGGCCATCGGCATCCCGATCATCGGCTTCAGCCTCGGCAGCTACTGGAGCGACCACTACCGCGACCGGCCCTGGTTCGGCGAACCGCGCTGGTGGGGCCACCGGCCGCCGCCCGCGCCCGTGCCAGGCTGGCGGCCGGCGCCGGCGCCTCCGATCGCCTGGCAGCCGCGGCCTCCGG
>JASGDG010000218.1:0-4109 GCA_047607325.1 Xenophilus sp.
CAACGCGCTGGCGCTCGCCTCCGGACAGCTCGTCCGGCCGCTGCAGCACCAGCAGCGCCAGGCCCACGGCGGCGAGCACGCCGCGCGCCGCCTCGTGCGCCTCGGCGGGCGCCTGGCGGCGGATGCGCAGCGGCATCGCCACGTTGTCCAGCGCGCTGAACTCCGGCAGCAGGTGGTGGAACTGGTAGACGAAGCCCAGGTGCCGGTTGCGCAGCTGCCCCTGCGCCGCGGCACCCAGGCGCGAGAAGTCCTCGCCGGCCAGCGCCACGCTGCCGCTGGTGGGCGCGTCCAGGCCGCCCATCAGGTGCAGCAGCGTGCTCTTGCCCGAGCCCGAGGCGCCGACGATGGCCAGCGTCTCGCCGGCATGCACGTCCAGGTCCACGCCATGCAGCACGGTGAGATCGATGCGGCCCTCGTGGAAGCGCTTGGTCAGGCCGCGCACCTTCAATACGGCGTCACTCATAGCGCAGCGCCTCCGCGGGGTTCACGCGCGAAGCGCGCCAGCTCGGGTACAGCGTGGCCACGAAGGCCAGCACCAGCGAGATCAGGGTGATGGGCATGATGTCGCCGCGCTGCGGGTCGCTGGGCATGCGGCTGATGAGGTAGATGTCCTGCGGCAGGAAGCGGGTGTGCAGCAGCCGCTCGATGAAGGGCACGATCACGTCGATGTGGCAGGCCACCAGCAGGCCCAGCCCCAGGCCGGCCAGCGTGCCGATCACGCCCACCATCGCGCCCTGCACGACGAAGATGCCCATGATGCTCTCCGGGCTGGCGCCCAGCGTGCGCAGGATGGCGATGTCGGCGCGCTTGTCGGTCACCGTCATCACCAGCGTGCTCACCAGGTTGAAGGCGGCCACCGCCACGATCAGCGTGAGGATGATGAACATCATGCGCTTCTCGACCTGCACCGCGGAGAACCAGGTCCTGTTCTGGCGCGTCCAGTCGCGGATGAGGAACTGGCCCGGCAGCGTGGCGGCCAGTTCGTCGGCCACCTCGCGGGCGAAGTTCAGGTCTTTCAGCTTGAGGCGGATGCCGGTCGGCCCTTCGAGGCGGAAGACCTTGGCCGCGTCCTGCTCGTGGATCATGGCCAGGGACGAGTCGTACTCGTAGTGGCCCGACTCGAAGGTGCCGACCACGGTGAACTGCTTCAGCCGCGGCACCACGCCGGCCGGCGTGACCTGCCCGCCCGGCGTGATCAGCGTGACCCGGTCGCCCTCGCGCACGAAGAGCTGGCGCGCCAGCTCGCCGCCGAGCACGATGCCGAACGCGCCCGGCACCAGCCGGCCGAGCGCGCCGTGGCCAGCCGCGCTGCCGAATTCCGTGACCTGCGGCTCCAGCGCCGGCTCGACGCCGCGCACCAGCACGCCCTTCATGTCCTCGCCGCGCGCCACCAGCGCCTGCGAGGCGATGTAGGGCGCCGCGCCCACCACTTCGGGGTGCTTGCGGGCGGCGGCCATGATGGCGTCCAGGTCCTGCAGCGCCTGGCCGTCGCGCGAGAAGATCTCGATGTGCGAGACCACGCCCAGCATGCGGTCGCGCACCTCCTTCTGGAAGCCGTTCATCACGCTGAGCACGATGATCAGCGCCGCCACACCCAGCGCGATGCCGGCCATCGACACGCCGGAAATGAAAGAGATGAAGCCGTTGCGCCGCGTGGCACGGCCGGCGCGCGTGTAGCGCCAGCCCAGCTGCAGTTCGTAGGGAAGGGACATGGAAGGCCGGCGCGGACGCGGTCCGGGAGCAGCGCCGGTCGGACGGTGAAACAAGCGTCGGATTGTGGCACCTCGCCCATGCCGCCGCGCCCGCCGCGGCTCATGCCGAGGACGCCTGCATTGGCGCCGGCAACCGTTGCAGCGACGACACCCGCGATCCGAAGATCACGGCGGCTTGCAGGATGAAGCCCGCAAGCGCCGCCCACAGGCACGCCGACTCGCCCCACGTGGCGCCGACCCAGCCTCCCACGGCGGCGCCAACGGGACGCGCGCCGGCATTGACGGTGAGGAACACGGCGGACACGCGGCCCAGCAATGTGCCGGGAGTCATGCCCTGGCGCAGCGTGGTCGTCGTGATCGTCCACACCATGGGACCTGCGCCCAGCAGGAAAAAGCACAGGCCCGCCAGCCAGATGCCCGGCAGGGCCAGCGTCGCGGCCAAGCTGGCCGCGGCCAATACCCCGGCCACCGGGCCGATCTGGATCGCCCGCCCCAGGGGCAGCCTGGCCACGACATGCGGCGTGGCCAATGCGCCGGCCAGCATGCCCACGCCATACAGGGCCAGGGTGCCGCCCACGGCCGCCGCATTCAACCCGAGCGTGTGGACAGCGTAGGGCACGTAGGCTGCCTGCAAGAGGAACCATGAGAGATTGAAGATCACGCCTGTCACCAGGATGGGGCGCAGCAGCGCGTCCCGCCAGACGAAGGCGGCACCCGCAGCGACCTCGCGCAGCGGATGCCGCCGCGCCGCTGGAACCGATGTCGCCGGCGCGGCCACGCGCAGCAGCAGGCCGATGGCGGCCGCCGACAGCATCCCCGCCAGGGCGAATGCCGCCGAGGCGCCTGCCCACGAGACCAGCGCGCCGGCAACGGCCGGACCGGCGGCGAAAGCAGCGCCACGGGCCAGTTCCAGGCGGGTGTTGGCCCGTGCCAGTGATTCGCGCGGCACCAGCGAGGAAACGAGGCCGGGCGCTGCAACGCTGAAACCGACCGTGCCGATGGCCCCCAGACAACCCAGGATGGCCAGCCAGCCGATGCTCAGCGCCGAAGACCACCATGCCGCCAGCATGACCAGCAGCGACAGCAGCCGCAGTCCCTCGCCCCAGAGCATCAGGCGCCGCCGCGGCATCCGGTCGGCCAGCACGCCCAGCGGCAATGACAGCAGAAGAAAGGGCAGGGTCTGCATGGCCGCCAGCGCGCCGATCTCGCCAGCGCTGGCGCCCAGGGCCAGCACGGCGATGAGCGGCGCGACCGCCAGGCTCAGCTGTTCGGCGGATTGCGCTGCCAGGTTCGACCAGGCCAGACGGGGAAACGAGCGGGGAAACGAACAGGGCTGCTGCATGAGAGGCGTTCTCCTGGAATGACCGCAGCCCCTTGGGACTGCGTGGTTCACGCGCCCCGCTGCCTGCACATGGACCGGGGAGAGCGCTTGGAGCCCATTGTTCGCATCCGCATTGCGCTGGCTGGCCCTTTTCGGACGCGCTATTCGCCGGTGACGCAGGCAAGGCCAATGCGCCGCCGCCCGCAGCATGACAATGGCGCCATGTCTTCCTCGGGCACCGACGCACCGCACCTGCTGATTCCCTTCGCCGGGCCGCGCTCGGCGCACTGCCGCGCCGTGCTCGGCACGCTGGCGCTGCCCCGGCTGCAGGCGCTGCTGGCGCGGCTGATGCCCGGAGAGCAAGACCGCACCGACGAGGGCAGCCTGAGCCCGCCGCACGAACGCGCGCTGGCCCGCGCGCAGGGCTGGTCCGGCGCGCCCGACGGCCTGCTGCCCTGGGCCGCCGCCGAAGCCCGGCGGCTGGCGCTGCCCGGTGCAGACACGCCCGGCTGGGGCCGGATCGACCTATGCCACTGGCAGGTGGGCATGAGCGAGGTGGTGCTGCACGACCCTGCCCGGCTGAACCTGGCTGTCGAGGAGTCGGAAACGCTGCGCCTGGCCATGCGCCCCTTCTTCAGCGAAGACGGCCTCGACCTCCACCCCACGCCCCGACCGGGCCAGTGGCTGGCCCGCGGCCGCCTGCTCGATGGCCTGCCCACGGCCTCCATCGACCGCGCCGCCGGCCAGCCGCTGGGCGCCTGGCTGCCGATGGGCGAGGCCGCGCGCGGCCTGCGCCGCCTGCTGAACGAGATGCAGATGCTCCTGTACACCCACCGCGCGAACGACGAGCGCGCGGCGCGCGGGCTGCCGCCCATCAACTCCTTCTGGCTCAGCGGCACGGGGCGTCTGCCCGGCGGCGCGGCGGCAGGCGCCGCCCCCGTGCTGGACACCTCGCTGCGCGCCGCCGCGCTGGACGACGACAGTGCCGCCTGGGCCGCGGCCTGGGAGACGCTGGACGCCGGCCCCCTGGCCCGCCTGCTGGAGCGCAGCCGCGCCGGCGCCCCGGTCCGCCTGAC
>JASGDG010000219.1:0-3971 GCA_047607325.1 Xenophilus sp.
CGCCCACGCTCATCAGCCGCCGCCGCCTCAACGCCGAGCACCAGATCGAACAGGTCGGCGCCAAGCTGCGCGCCATGATGCCCTGGATCGCCAAGAACAAGCTGGTCGACCAGACCCGCAACTGATCCGCGGCTGCCCGGCTGCCAAGGGCCACCGCCGGGGCGGTGGCCCTTTTGCTTTGACTACACTGCATTTTTCCCCTGTTCCGCGGTGCCGGAGGCCGATTCCATGCATGACGACACGCCCTTGGGCGAACCGCTTCCACGCAAGCGCCGCAAGGGCATTTACATCCTGCCCAACCTGTTCACGCTGGCGGCGCTGTTCGGCGGCTTCTACGCCATCGTGATGGCGATGAACGCGCGCTTCGATCTCGCGACGGTGGGCGTGTTCGCCGCCATGGTGCTCGATAGCCTGGACGGGCGCGTGGCGCGAATGACCAACACCCAGAGCGCCTTCGGCGAGCAGATGGATTCGCTGTCGGACATGGTGTCCTTCGGGGCCGCGCCGGCGCTGATCGCCTACGAGTGGTCGCTCCAGGGCATGGGGCGCTGGGGCTGGATCGCGGCCTTCGTGTACTGCGCCTGCGCGGCGCTGCGCCTGGCGCGCTTCAACGTCAACACCTGCGTGGTGGACAAGCGCTGGTTCCAGGGCCTGCCGTCGCCGGCGGCGGCGGCGCTGGTCACCGGCTTCATCTGGCTGGTGACGGACTGGGGCAAGCGCGGCAGCGGCGCCTGGGACCTGTCGTGGCAGCAGATCACCTGGATCACCTTTTTCTTCACGCTCTATGCGGGCCTGACGATGGTGACCAACGCGCCCTTCTACAGCTTCAAGGACATGCAGGTGAAGAAGAGCGTGCCCTTCGCCACCATCGTGCTCATCGCGCTGGGCATCGCGGTGATCAACATTCACCCGCCGACGGTGCTGTTCCTGCTGTTCGTGGCCTACGGCTTCAGCGGCTACGTGATCTACGCCTGGCGCAAGGCCAAGGGACAGCCGGCCAGCGTGATCAGCATCTCCACCGATGAACCCGACGAGCAGGGCCTGCATCGCTGAGCCCGGGTTGTGTTAAAGTCGCGCTTCCCATGAAAGCAATGTCGCTGGCCCTACTACTGATTCCCCCGCACGGGCGGAGACGGTAGCGCGCACGCGTACTACGCAGACCTCACGGCCCGTTCGCACCAGCAACGGGCCGTTTCGTTTTGGGGTGTTGCTGGTCGGTTCAACCCTTACGCCGCGACAGCGGCAGAGAAATCGACATGCTCCAGCAACCCAGCACCAAGTACCGCGCCTTCGCGCCCGTCGGCCTCAAGGACCGCACCTGGCCCGACGCCGTCCTGACCCGGGCGCCGATCTGGCTGTCGACCGACCTGCGCGACGGCAACCAGGCGCTGGTCGAGCCGATGGACGTGGCGCGCAAGATGCGCATGTTCGAGACGCTCGTGGCGATCGGCTTCAAGGAGATCGAGGTCGGCTTCCCCTCCGCGTCGCAGACCGAGTTTGACTTCGTGCGCAAGCTGATCGAGGAGGAGCGCATCCCCGACGACGTGACGATCCAGGTGCTCACGCAGGCGCGCGACCACCTCATCGAGCGCACCTTCGAGGCGCTGCAGGGCGCGCCGCGCGCCATCGTCCACCTCTACAACGCGGTGGCGCCGGTGATGCGCCGCGTGGTGCTCGGCCTGGATGAGGACGGCATCGTCGAACTGGCCGTGAACCACGCCCGCATGTTCAAGGAACAGGCCGCGCGCCAGCCGGACACGCAGTGGACCTTCCAGTACTCGCCCGAGATGTTCTCGGGCACCGACCTGGCCTTCTCCAAGCGCGTGGTCGATGCGGTGACCGAGGTGTGGGCGCCGACGCCCGAGCGCAGGTGCATCGTCAACCTGCCCTCGACGGTGGAGCACTCCACGCCCAACATCTTCGCGGACATGATCGAGTGGATGCACCGGCATCTGGCGCGGCGCGATGCGATCGTGCTCTCGGTCCACCCGCACAACGACCGCGGCACCGGCACCGCCGCCGCCGAGCTCGCGCTGATGGCCGGTGCCGACCGGCTCGAGGGCTGCCTCTTCGGCAACGGCGAGCGCACCGGCAACCTCGACATCGTCAACGTCGCGCTCAACCTCTATACGCAGGGCGTCTCGCCGGGACTGGACTTCTCCAACATCGACGAGATCCGCGTCACGGTCGAGCACTGCAACCAGTTGCCCGTGCACCCGCGCCACCCCTACGTGGGCGACCTCGTCTACACCTCCTTCTCGGGCTCGCACCAGGACGCGATCAAGAAGGCCTTCGCCGCGCGCCGGGAAGGCGAGGTCTGGGACATGCCCTACCTGCCCATCGATCCGAAGGACGTGGGCCGCAGCTACGAGGCGGTGATCCGCGTCAACAGCCAGTCGGGCAAGGGCGGCATCTCGTACCTGCTCGAGAGCGAATACGGCCTGGCCTTGCCGCGCCGCCTGCAGATCGAGTTCAGCCAGGCGGTGCAGCGTGTGATGGACCTCGAGGGCAAGGAACTCACGGCCGGCGACATCTGGCAGATCTTCCGCAGCGAATACCGCATGGAGGCCGGCCACGGGCTGCGCCACCATGTCGTCGAGGCGCAGGGCGAGGGCGACGCGGCGGTGGTCTCGCTGCGCGGCGACCTGTCGTGGAACGGCGAGACGCATGCCGTCGAGGGCCGCGGCAACGGGCCGATCGACGCCTTCAGCCGGGCCCTCGGCCAGGCCACCGGCCATGCCATTCGCGTGATCGACTACCACCAGCACGCCATCGGCAGCGGCGCGGATGCGCGCTCGGTCGCCTACGTGGAGATGCGGGTGGACGACTCGCAGACGCTGTTCGGCGTCGGCATCGATGCGGACACCACCGCGGCGGCGTTCAAGGCCATCGTCTCCGGCGTCCAGCGCGCCGAGGCCGGGTCACAATCGCGGGCTGCCGAAGAAGCCGTGGCGGTCTGAATCCGTGCGCAGGGTGGTTCGGAAGACACAAGGAGCAACACGATGACCGACAGGCTGATCATTTTCGACACCACCCTGCGCGACGGCGAGCAGTCGCCCGGCGCCTCGATGACGCGCGACGAGAAGATGCGCATCGCCAAGCAGCTCGAACGCCTCAGGGTGGACGTGATCGAGGCCGGTTTTCCGGCCAGCTCCAATGGCGACTTCGAGTGCGTGCAGGCGATCGCCAACACGATCAGGGACTCGGTGGTGTGCGGCCTGGCGCGGGCCAATGACCGCGACATCGCCCGGGCCGCGGATGCGCTGCAGGGCGCGGCGCGCGGGCGCATCCACACCTTCATCGCCACCAGCCCGCTGCACATGGAGAAGAAGCTGCGCATGACGCCCGACGAGGTGCACGAGCAGGCCAGGCTGGCGGTGCGCTTCGCGCGCAACAAGGTGGCCGACGTCGAGTTCAGTCCCGAGGACGGCTACCGCAGCGATGTGGACTTCCTGTGCCGCGTGCTGGAGACGGTGATCGCCGAAGGCGCCACCACCATCAACGTGCCCGACACTGTGGGCTACGCGGTCCCCGAGCTGTACGGCCACTTCATCCGCACGCTGCGCGAGCGCATTCCCAACAGCGGCCAGGCGGTCTGGTCGGTCCACTGCCACAACGACCTGGGCATGGCGGTGGCCAACTCGCTGGCGGGTGTGAAGATCGGCGGCGCGCGCCAGGTGGAATGCACCATCAACGGCCTGGGCGAGCGTGCCGGCAACTGCTCGCTCGAGGAGGTCGTGATGGCCGTGAAGACCCGCAGGGACTACTTCGGCCTGGACGTGGGCATCGCCACCGAGCACATCGTGCCGGCCAGCCGGATGGTCAGCCAGACCACCGGCTTCGTGGTGCAGCCCAACAAGGCGGTGGTGGGGGCCAACGCCTTCGCGCACGCCTCGGGCATCCACCAGGACGGCGTGCTCAAGGCGCGCGACACCTACGAGATCATGCGCGCCGAGGACGTGGGCTGGAGC
>JASGDG010000220.1:0-13960 GCA_047607325.1 Xenophilus sp.
GCCAGGCCAAGGCCGACGCGACCCTGCTGTGGATCAAGGCCCAGGAAGACGCCGGCCTGGACATCGTGGGCGATGGGGAGCAGGCGCGCCAGCATTTCGTGCATGGCTTCCTGGAGCAGGTCGAGGGCATCGACTTCGAGCACAAGGTGAAGATGGGCATCCGCGACAACCGCTACGACGCGATGGTGCCGCAGGTGGTGGCGGCGCTGCGCCTGAAGGGCCGTGTGCATGCCTTTGAAGCGCAACTGGCGCGCGCCCATACCCAGAAGAAGCTGAAGTTCACCTTGCCCGGCCCCATGACCATCGTCGACACCGTGGCCGATCGCTTCTACGGCGACAAGGTCAAGATGGCCTTCGCCTTCGCCGAGCTGCTGAACCAGGAAGCCCTGGCTCTGCAGGCCGATGGCGTGGACATCATCCAGTTCGACGAGCCCGCCTTCAACGTCTACATGAAGGACGCCGCCGACTGGGGCGTGCAGGCGCTCGAGCGCGCGGCGCAGGGCCTGACCTGTACCACGGCGGTGCACATCTGCTATGGCTACGGCATCAAGGCCAATACCGACTGGAAGAACACCCTGGGCGACGAATGGCGCCAGTACGAGACGGTGTTCCCCGCGCTGGCCAAGAGCCGCATCGACCAGGTGAGCCTGGAGTGCATCCACTCCCACGTGCCGCCCGACCTGATGAAGCTGCTGGCCGGCAAGGACGTCATGGTGGGGGTGATCGACGTGGCCAGCGACGTGGTCGAGACCCCCGAGGAAGTGGCCGACACCATCGCTCGGGCGCTGGAATTCGTGCCCAGGGAGCGGCTGTTCCCGTGCACCAACTGCGGCCTGGCGCCGATGGGGCGCGACGTGGCGTGGCGCAAGCTGCAGGCGCTGGCGGAAGGCGCGAGGCTGGCCAAGGAGCGGTTCACCACGGCGTGACGCCCACCCGGCCGTCGCGCCCGGCCTGTCGACGTCTATCCGGCATCGGGTGGGTTTCATAGGATCCGCGCCGTTCCTCGTTTCCCGTTTTTTGAGAGCGGACCATGACCACGATCCACAACCTCGGCTTTCCCCGTATCGGCGCGAGGCGCGAACTGAAGTTCGCGCTGGAGTCGTATTGGAAGGGCGAATCCTCGCGCGACGCGCTCAAGGCCGTGGGCGCACAGTTGCGCCAGCGCCACTGGAACGACCAGGCCGGCCTGGATCTGGTGCCCGTCGGCGACTTCGCCTTCTACGACCAGGTGCTGGACATGAGCTTCACGCTGGGCAACCTGCCCGAGCGCGTGCAAGGCTTCCGCGGCGACGTGCTGGACAACTACTTCCGCGTGGCGCGCGGCCGTTCGGCCAAGGGCGCGGAAGACCCTGCGGACTGCTGCGGTGGTGTCGCGGCCGGGGAGATGACCAAGTGGTTCGACACCAACTACCACTACATCGTGCCCGAGTTCACCGCGGCGACGCAATTCGAGCTCGACGCCTCGCGGCTGCTGGAGCAGCTGGCCGAGGCGAAGGCGCAGGACGTCAAGGCCAAGCCGGTCATCATCGGCCCCGTCACCTACCTGGCGCTCGGCAAGGCCAAGGACGACTCGAACAAGCTGGCGCTGCTGGAGCGCCTGCTGCCCGTGTACGCCGAGCTGCTCGACACGCTGGCGGCGCAAGGTGTGGAATGGGTGCAGGTCGACGAGCCCATTCTCGTGACCGAACTGGAAGCCGACTGGCAGCATGCCTTCGACACGGCCTACCACCAGCTCGAGGGCGCCAAGGTCAAGCTGCTGGTGGCGACCTATTTCGGTCAGTTGCAGGAGCACGCCTGTCTGGCGGCCAACCTGCCGGTGGCCGGCCTGCACGTCGATGCCGTCAACGACCGCGAGGGCGTGCAGCCGCTGATCGACCTGCTGCCGGCCCACAAGGTGCTGTCGCTGGGGGTCATCAACGGCCGCAACATCTGGAAGACCGACCTGGCGGCCGTGCTGGACTGGCTCGAGCCGATCGCCGAGCGCCTGGGCGAGCGCCTGTGGATCGCGCCCTCGTGCTCGCTGCTGCACGTGCCGGTGGACCTGGCGAGCGAGCAGAAGCTGGACCCCGAAGTCAAGTCGTGGCTCGCCTTCGCGCTGCAGAAGCTGGACGAGCTCAAGGTGCTCGGCAAGGCGCTGGGCGAAGGCCGCGACGCCGTCAAGGCGCAGTTGGATGCCAACCGGGCCGCGCTGGCGGCGCGCCGCGCCTCGCCCCGCGTGAACAACCCGGCCGTGCAGGCCGCCGTGGCCAGGGTCGGCGGCCACCTGGGCTTGCGCGAGAGCGCCTATGCCAGGCGCGCGCCCAAGCAGGCCGCCTTCCTGAAGCTGCCCAGGTACCCCACCACCACCATCGGCTCCTTCCCGCAGACTGCCGAGATCCGCCACGCCCGCAGCGAGTTCAAGGCCGGCCGGCTGGACCACCCGGCCTACCAGGCGGCCATGCGCGCCGAGATCGAGCGCAGCGTGCGCGAGCAGGAAAGGTTGGGCCTGGACGTGCTGGTGCACGGCGAGGCCGAGCGCAACGACATGGTCGAGTACTTCGGCGAGCAGCTCGAAGGCTATGCCTTCAGCCAGTTCGGCTGGGTGCAGTCCTACGGCTCGCGCTGCGTGAAGCCGCCGATCCTGTTCGGCGACATCAGCCGCCCGCGGCCGATGACGGTGGAGTGGATCACCTACGCCCAGTCGCTGACGGACAAGCCGATGAAGGGCATGCTCACCGGCCCGGTCACGATCCTGAACTGGTCCTTCGTGCGCGACGACCAGCCGCGCTCGGCTTCGTGCAGGCAACTGGCGCTGGCCATCCGCGAGGAAGTGCTGGACCTGGAGAAGGCCGGGGTGCGCGTCATCCAGATCGACGAGGCCGCGCTGCGCGAGGGCCTGCCGCTGCGCAAGTCGCAGTGGCAGGCGTACCTCGACTGGGCCGTGGAGTCCTTCCGCATCGCCGCCAACGGCGTACGCGACGAGACCCAGATCCACACCCACATGTGCTATTCGGAGTTCAACGACATCATCGCGTCGATCGCCGGCATGGACGCCGACGTGATCACGATCGAGACCTCGCGCTCGGACATGGAACTGCTCGACGCCTTCGACAACTTCAAGTACCCCAACGAGATCGGGCCCGGCGTGTACGACATCCACTCGCCCAACATCCCGACGCAGGCGCACATGGTGAAGCTGATGCGGAAGGCGGCCGAGCGCATCCCGGCCGAGCGCCTGTGGGTCAACCCCGACTGCGGCCTGAAGACCCGGCAGTGGGCCGAAGTGATTCCGGCGCTGACCCACATGGTGGCGGCGGCGAAGACGCTGCGCGCGCAGGCCTGACCGCCGGAAGCGTGCGCTCGCCGCGCTGCTCGGCGCCGAAGTTCAGGATGCCAGGACGCGTCGGCCGCCGGCGCGAGCGCCAGGCCGGCCTCGACCGGAAGTCGTCCGTCCATTGGAGGTTCAAGTCCGGTCGAACAGCATGTTGACGATGAGGATGCCCAGCGCCGTCAGCAGCAGGGAGCCGAGCACATGCAGGCCCGCGGCAGCCAGGCCCCACAGGTATTCCCGGCGCCCGATCAGGGTGACGATCTCCAGGGAGAAGGTCGAGAACGTCGTCATGCCGCCGAGGAAGCCGGTGATGATCATCAGCCGCCACTCGGGCGGCAGGCTCGTGTTGTGGCTGAAGAACGCGCTGGACAGGCCGATCAGCAGTCCTCCGGCCAGATTGACGGCCACCGTCCCCATCGGAACGGTGGGGAAGAGGGGATTCAGCAGCACGCCCAGCAGCCAGCGGACCACGCAGCCGCCCCCGCCGGCAACGAAAACCACGAGAAAGGACAGTCGGCTCATCGTGCTCTTTCATGGCGAGGTGCACGCGGGTGCAGGGCGGGGGATGAAGGCGCGCGCTCAGGCGCCGCGGGCGTAGGCGGCCAGGAGCGAATGGACCTTCTCCTGCCCGCCCGGCATGGCCGCGACGTGCAGGGGCGTCTGCCCGCCCAGGAGCGGGTGTGCCCGCCGCAGCCAGCGCGATCCGTCCTCTCCCAGCACGCGCGATGCGTGGGTCTGCAGCTCCTGGGAGGGGGAAGGACGTTCGGCGGCGGCTGGCGCCGGGGCGCGGGGCGCAGCGGGCGCCTCGCCGCCCAGGGCGACGCCGGCGTAGGGCTTCAAGGCCGCCAGTCCTTCCTTGATCGTGAAGCCGGCGGCTTGCAGCTTGCGGGCATAGGCGTCCGCCAGAATCTTCAATTCTTCGGCGCGCAGGCCCTGGCGTTTTCTTTTCAGGGTGTCTCGTTCATCGCTCAGGCGCCGTATCTGAGCCTCGATGTCGGCGAGGGAGTGGGGGGTGCTGTCCATGTCTTTCGCAGTCGTCTTCTACGGCGGATGGTGGGATCCGGCCGGTGCCCATTGTCGCGGATCATGGCTCTGCCTGGCCGGAGGCTCGCGGCACGGCCGATGGGCGGCGCGCTTTTGAGGCGGGTCAAGCGCATCTGGCGGCGCACCCGCTCCCTTGACAGGCCTGCTGCGTTCCGCGCGCGTGTCAGGCGCTGGGCTGGCTGGGCGTGGAGCCGACGAAGGGGGAATGGGCGGGGCCAGGGATGCCGCCGCTCAACGCACCGTCTTCTTCCTGGCCGGCCTGGCTGTGGTCAGCAGGTCGGCATCGGTCAGTGTCCCGAGGAAGGCCACGATGTCGCGCACCTCGGCGTCGCTCAGCGCCGGGGCGCCGCCGGGCCGGCCGCCGAAGGGCGGGTCCATGTTCACGTTGCCGTGGTACTGCGGCGGCAGGTCGTCGAACTTCCGCACCCGGCCCTTGGCGTCGCGCGGGTACCAGCGTGCCGGGCGGGTGTCGCGCTGCGCGTAGAAGCGCACCGCTTCCTCCAGAGAGTGGAAGCGGCCGTTGTGGAAGAAGGTCCGGCGCAGCGCGACGTTGCGCAGCGTGGGCGTGCGGAACAGCCCGCAGTACTCGGGGTGGTCGGCCAGGTCGGTGCGCAGCGGCCCGCACAGGCCCAGGTCATGGTGGGCCGGGTCGGCGTTGGCCGCCAGTTCGCGGTTGCGCGGCACACCCAGGGCGATCAGGCCGAAGTCGGTGAACAGCGGGAAAGCGCCTTCCGGCGTGACGCTGCTGATGTGGCAGGAGGCGCAGTTGCCCTTGTCCTCGGCGTTGAAGAGCGCCAGGCCGCGGGCCTGCGCCGGCGACAGCTTCGCCTGCCCGCGCAGCACGGCGTCGTACTTGCTGCTGAAGGGATAGAAGTCCGCGGGCGACTGCTGGAAGGTCTCCAGCGCCAGGCCGGCGGCGTGGAAGGCCGATTCGGCGGTGTCGAACACGTCGGCGCCGAAGACCTCGCGCATGCGCGGCGCGTAGGGGCTGGCCTGCAGCTTGCGCGCGACATCCCCGACGGAGGCGTTGGCCATCTCGTCGGGCGAGAGCAGCGGCAGGCCGGCCTGCGCGTGCTTGGAACTCGCGCGGCCGTCCCACATGTGGCCGCCGGTGGGGCCGGCATCCACGCTGTCGTCGCCGTCGTTGTCGTGGTAATGCTCGGAGAAGGCCGTCAGCGTCTGCAGGTAGCGCAGCGAGGGCACGGCGCGCGGACCGGGCCGGTCCAGCGCCGGACCGCCCAGCTGCACCGCCAGCGCGTTCGGCGGGCCGTAGGCACGCGCGGGCGCATGGCAGCTGGCGCAGGACATGCGGCCGGAGGCCGACAGAGAGGGGTCGAAGAACATCCGCCGGCCCAGTTCGGTGAGCTCGCGGGCGGATGGCTGCGGATGGCCGGGCCGGGGCGCGTAGGTGGCGCCCATGTAGGCCGGCACGGGCGTAGCGGCGGGAACCTGGCGTGCGCCGGCGGCCGGCGCCTCGCCGTCGCTGCCTGCCAGGCCGTTCAGCGCGGGCAGGGTTGCGCACAGCAGGACGGCAAGGCGAGAAAGACGGCGGGCAGGCACGGTGCGGCGGGGAAAGGGCGCTACGTTACGCCGCGTGCATGTCCGTGGCGTGACGCCGCGCTTCCTGACGGAACGAGTCAGCTTTCTGCCATGCGCGCGTCACCTGCGCTTCCGAACATCGGCAGGTTTCCGGCCAGGGCCGGGAGCCATGCCGTATCGGCCCCTCCCCACATCCCCCCAGTTCCCCATGAAAACCAAGCCCCCGATCGGCGCGCAAGCATCCGCGCCGTGCCGTTTCACGCATCGTTTCCGGCCCTGGCCGGCCGCAGCAGCCGCCGTAGTGCTGGCGGCCGCCTGCGCTGGCGGCGGCGGAACGCCCGCCACGACGATCCATGGCCGCGTGGCCGGCGGCGGCTGGCGCGGCGCCACGGTCTGCATCGATGCCAACGCCAACGGACGCTGCGACAGCGGCGAAACCGCCACCACCACCGATGGCAGCGGCGCCTTCACGCTCGCAGGGCAGGGCGCGGTGGTGGCCGAGACCGGCGCCGGCGCCGCGCAGCCGCTGGTGTTCCGCGCCCCGGCGGCGGCCAACACCGTGGTCAGCGCCGTCAGCACCGAACTGGTCGCGCTCATGGACGCCGGCCGCACGTTCGACGCGGCGCGCAGCGCGCTCGCCCGGCGCATCGGCGTGACCGCCGATCAGCTGCTGAGCGACCCCGGCACGCTGACCGACGCGGCGGCCAAGGCCGCCTTGCGCAACGAGAATGACCAGTCGATCGAACGCATCGCCGAGGCGGTGGCCGAGGCCGGCCGCAGCGGCAGCCGCGTGGCGGCGCTGCGCAACCGCTTCGCGCTGGACCCGATCGAGAACGTGGTCGTGATCTACGCCGAGAACCGCGGCTTCGACAACCTCTACGGCCTGTTCCCCGGGGCCAACGGCATTCCGGGCGTGAATGCCGCCTCCACCGGCAGCGTGGCGGCGCAGAAGGACTTCGACGGCAGCACGCTGCCCGTCCTGCCGCCCGTGTGGGGCGGCGTGACGGCGAGCGGCCAGGCCACCACCATCACCCAGGCGCAGACCGTGGGCATGCCCAACCGGATGTTCCGCATCGACGACCCGGCGGGCTTCTACAACACAGGCACCGTGATCCCGCAGTCGGTCATCACGCGCGACCTGGTGCACCGCTTCTACAACAACCAGATGCAGATCAACGGCGGCGCCAACGACAAGTTCGCCGCCTATTCCGATGCCGGCGCGCTCAGCCTGGGCTACTTCGATGGCAGCCGGATGAAGATGTGGAAGATCGCGCAGCAGTACACGCTGGCCGACAACTTCTTCATGGGCGCCTTCGGCGGCTCCTTCCTCAACCACCAGTACCTGATCTGCGGCTGCGCACCGACCTACCCGGATGCCGATACCTCGCCCGCCAAGTCCTCGATCTCGGCCATCGACACCGACGCGGCCGGCCATTTCGTGCGGCTGACGGCCGCCGCGACGTCGCCCGCTTCGGTGCTCGATGGCGCGCCGGTGTACGTCAACGACAACACGCTCACGCCCAAGGACGCGAGCGGCATGTTCTATGCCGTCAACACCATGCAGCCGCCCTACCAGCCCAGCAGCAACGCGCCGGCGTCCGGCGACGGCACCCGTGCCTACGCCGATCCGGGCAAGGCCACCACGCTGCCGCCGCAGACGCAGGCCACCATCGGCGACCGGCTGACGGCCAAGGGCCTGAGCTGGGCGTGGTACGCGGGCGCCTGGAACAGCACGCTCGCCACCGCCGAGGGCGACCGCAACTTCCCCGCGGCGGTGCCGCCGGCGGCGCAGACGCCGAACTTCCAGTTCCATCACCATCCCTTCAACTACTACAGCCGCTTCGATCCGGCCACGCATGCCGACGAGCGCGCCGCGCACCTGAAGGACTTCGACGCCGACTTCCTGGCGGATGCCGCCAACGGCACGCTGCCCGCGGTGAGCTTCTACAAGCCGCAGGGCAACCTGAACCAGCACAGCGGCTACGCCAACGTGAGCGACGGCGACCAGCACATCGCCGGCCTGATCGCCACGCTGCAGGCCAGCCCGCAGTGGAAGCACATGCTGATCGTCGTGACCTACGACGAGAACGGCGGCTTCTACGACCACGCCGCGGTGCCCAGGGGCGACCGCTGGGGGCCGGGCACGCGCATTCCGGCGATCATCGTCTCGCCCTATGCGAAGAAGGGCTTCGTCGACAAGACGCAGTACGACACCGCCTCCATCCTGCGCTTCATCAGCCACCGCTGGTCGCTGCCGGTGCTGGACGGCGTGGCGGCGCGCGACGCGGCGCTGGTGAAGAACGGCGGCAGGCCCATGGGGGACCTGACCGGCGCGCTGGATTTCGGCAGCTGAGTGCGGGCCGGCACGGGCGCAGCAACGGAGTTCCGGTCAGGCGAAGTCATAAGGGCCCGCGAAGCAGCCGACATGGCTCAAGTGGCTGAGCATGCCGTGCGTCTCGTCCCAGAGGTGGAGCATGCAGCCGGGCGGCCCGATGTGGGAGCGCGGCCGTGCGTCGGGGGCCAGCTGCAAATCGATCGCGGTGGTGGTGCTCGGGCAGGAACATATCAGTGTTCCTGCCCAGCGACGCAGCATCGTGCGATGCACATGCCCGCACAGCACCCGCTCGATGTTCGGGGCCGATCGAACCAGATCCTCCAGGGGCGCGGCTTCCATGCAGCGATACCCGTCCATGTACGGAATGCCGCTCACGAAGGGCGGGTGATGGAGCATGAGCAGCGTGGGCTTGACCCTCTCCTGGGCCAGCACATGCGACAGCCACTCCAGCCCCTGCGCATCGATGTGCCCGTGATGCTGCTCCGGGATGCACGAGTCGAGCCCGATGATGCGGACGGGGTGGTCGTCAATGCACCAGTGCAGCGGGCCTTCTTGGGGCAGATGGGGCTGGTCATGGAATGCGGTGCGGAAGTTCTCGCGGTGATCGTGGTTGCCGGGAATCGCGAGAAACGGAATGCGCGAACGCGACAACAGCCTGCGCGCCATGCCGTATTCCTCGGGGAGGCCCTCGTCGACGAGGTCGCCGGAGAGGAGCAGCAGGTCCGGAAGGCGATCGAGCGCATGAAGATGGGACAGCGCCTCGGAGAACATGCGGTTCGAATCCGCAACGCCCTGATACAGCAGGCCTTCGGGCCGGATGTGCGGATCGGATAGCTGAGCGATGAGCATGTCACTTGCCGGTGAAATGCCCTCATTGTTGGGTCATGCGATGGCGCCGGATATACGCCCGATGACGTAGCGGGCGCACCGGCGTGGGGCGAGCCGGAGGGCGCGGGCGTGCCGGCCGGGGAGGGCAGGCCGCGGGCCGCGGTGATGTTCGCGCGTCAAGCCATTGATGCATCAATGGTTTCGTGCAAGTAGCCGCGCCGGACGCCGTGCTGGCATGCAAGTTGCCATGGGGAACCACCATGGCAGACACCCTGCGCGCCACCGACCCCATGCTGGTGGATTCGATCGGCTATCAGCTTCGGCTGACGAGTTCGATGCTGCGCCGCCAGTTCATCCAGCGCCTGCAGGCTGCGGGCATCGACGCGTCGCCGGAGCAGATCACGCTGCTGACCCTGCTCACGCGGCAGGGTGACTGGACGCCGGCTGACATGGCTGCGGCCAACGGTCATGATCGCGCTGCCGTCACGCGCATGCTCCAGGCCATGGGGCAGGCCGGCTGGGTGCGTGCCGAGGCGCACCCCGACAGCGGCAGCCGCAAGCGGGTGCGCATCACGCCCACGGGGCGGCGCCTGCTGGCGCGCGTCGAAGCCGTGGTGCGCCACAAGGAGCAGCAGTTGCGGGACCACCTGGGCAGCGCCGGACAGACCCGCGCGCTCATGTCGGCGCTGCGCAGGCTGCAGGAGGGTGTGCGGCGCCATGGATGACCGCATCGCTGCCGCTGCCCGGGCGCCTCTTCGCCCTTTTCCCACTGCCCACGTTCGAGGACCGTTGACATGAACCATCCCCCTCCCGCTTTCCGTCGCCCGGCCGGCCGCCTGCTGCGCCGGCTGGCGCCTCTCGTGCTCGCGCTGTCCGGCGCGGGCGCCAGCCTCGCCGTCCAGGCGGCGGACAAGCTGCGCTTCGGGCTGAACTGGCTGGCGCAGGCCGAGCACTGCGGCTTCTTCCAGGCCAAGGCGACAGGCCTGTACGAGAAGGAGGGGCTGGACGTGGAGATCGTCAACGGCGGCCCGGACCGCAACCTGCCGCTGCTGGTGGGCGCCGGCGACGTGCAGCTCGGCATGGGGTCCAGCTTCACCACGCTGCACATGCTGCAAAGCGGCATCCCCGCGCAGACGGTGGCGGCCTTCTTCCAGAAGGACCCGCAGACGCTGGTGGCCCATGCGGGCCAGGGCGTGAAGACGCTGCAGGACCTCAAGGGCCGGCCGATCATGGTGGCCAAGTTCTCGCAGCAGGAGTTCTGGCAGTTCCTCAAGCGCCGCCACGGATTCACCGACGACCAGCTGCGCCCCTACGCCTACTCGGCCGCGCCCTTCCTGGCCGATCCGAAGGCCGTGCAGCAGGGCTACATCACCGAGGACGCGCTGCTGCTCGGCAAGGCGCTGCCCGAGCCGCCGGTGTCGATCCTGCTGGCCGACTACGGCTACCAGAACTACGCGACCACGGTGTTCGGCACCCGGGCCTACATCGATGCCCATCCCTCGCAGGTGCAGGCCTTCGTCAGGGCCTCGCGCGCCGGCTGGGAGCAGTGCATCCACGGCGACTACACCCCGGCCATGAAGGCCGTGATCGCCATGAACCCGCCGCACACGGAGGAGCTGTTCCACTACAAGATGAAGCAGATCCGCGAGCGGGGCCTGGTGGACAGCGGCGACGCCGCCACGATGGGCCCCGGCGCGATGAGCGACGCGCGCTGGAAGGCGTTCTTCGAGGTGATGGCGCAGGCGGGCGTGTTCCCGGCCGGCCTGGACTACAAGGCGGCCTACACGCTGCGCTTCGTCCAGGCCAGGTAGGCGGGCTGCGATGCACGGCGACCCGCAGGCGCTGGAGGTGCCGGTCATCGACCTGGCGCCCTGGCGGCAGGGCAGGGGCGGGCAGCGGCTGGACGTGGCGCGCTCCTTCGGCGAGGCGATGAGCCGCTCGGGCTTCGCCGCCATCGTCAACCACGGCGTGCCGGCGTCGCTGGAGGCGCGCATGTACGCCCTGGCGCACGCTTTCTTCGCGCTGCCGATGCAGGAGAAGGTGCGCCATACGGCGCCGGAGCAGACCAAGGCGCGCGGCTATCTGCCGCTGGGCATCGAGAGCGTGGCCGCCACGCTGGCCGGCCCCACGCCGCCGGACCTGTGCGAGGCGCTGGTGTTCGCCTCGCTGCAGCGCGAGCGCGCCGGCCTGGGCCGGCCCAACCTCTGGCCCGGCCGGCCGCCGGGCCTGGCGGCCGCGGTGAACGAATGGTTCGACGCGATGCTCCGGCTGGGGCGCGAGCTCATGCGCATCTCGGCGGTGGCGCTGTCGCTGCCGGAGCACTGGTTCGACGCCGCCTACGAGACCCCGTCGCTGACCCTGCGCTACGTCTGCTACCCGGAGCAGCCGGCGCCGCCCGCCGAGGGGCAGATGCGCTACGGCGCGCACCACGACTACGGCGGGCTGACCCTGCTGCGGCAGGACGAGGTGGGCGGCCTGCAGATCTGCGACCGCGAAGGCCGGTGGCACGACGTCGCGCCGGTGCCCGGCAGCTTCGTCATCAACGTGGGCGACCTGATGTCGCGGTGGACCAACGGCCTGTGGCGCTCCACCCTGCACCGCGTGGTCAATCCGCCGCCGGACGCACGCGGCCGCCGGCGCCTGTCGATGGTCGCCTTCACCGGGCCGGCGCCCCAGACCGAGGTGGCGGTGCTGCCCAGCTGCGTGTCGCCCGGGCGGCCGCCGCGCTACGGGCCCGTCGTCGCCCAGGACTACGTGAGGCGCAAGCTGGAAGCCTCCATGGGCGAGCGCGGGGCGGCGTGATGGAAGAGCGCCGCGGCGCGGCTCATCCCGGCGCCGCCGCCGGCACCACGAGCGCCGCATCCACCTCGCGGATGCGGCGCTCCTCGTAGTAGCCGCCGTACTCGGTGTAGCGCAGGAAGGGCCGGCCGCACTGCGCGCAGGCCCACACGTCGCAGCGGTTGAAGGGATGGAAGGCCGGCGCGATGGGCGCGCGGGGCGACCAGTAGCCGGTGCCTTCGGGGTGGTATTCCTCCAGCGTCGGCTCGTCGCTGGCCGCGTCGCCCCCGGCGCGCAGGCTGCCCACACGGCGCAGGGCCGATTCCGGGAAGCTGCCGGGGAAGGCCTCCCAGCCGGGGCAGACCAGCACGGCGCAGGCCGCGCAGGCGCCCGCGCCGCCGTGCCGCCGGGCGAGGGCGAGCAGTTCTTCGGCGGTCATGCGCCCGTTGCCCGGCAGGCGGCGCGCGGCTGCGTCACTTCGCGGGCTCCAGCGACAGCACCGTCAGGTCGCCGTCCACGATGTCCGCGGTGATGCGCACCTTGTCGCCGGCCTTCACGTCCCTGAGCAGGGCCGGGTCCTTGGCGCGGAAGACCATGGTCATCGCGCCCATGGGGATGTTGGGGATGTCGCCATGGCGCAGGGTGATCCTGTTCTGTGCGGCATCGACCTTGCGGACTTCGGCGTCCACCTTGGGCAGATCGGCGCCTTGCGCGAAGGCCGACGCGGCCAGCAGCGAGAACAGGGCGAGGGGGAGGAGGGTACGTCGTTTCATCGGTGCTTCCTTGGAGCGTGCAGATCAGTGGTGATGTGGGGAATGGCCGTCGGGCTTGCGCACGGCGGCGGCGGGCGGGGAGGCATCCACGGTGGCTTCGGGTGCGCGCTGCGCTGGCGGCGCTGCGGTCGCCTCGCGCGCCACGGTACCGGGCGGGTGCCTGAACCAGCCCGGGTCGCGATAGTCGCCCGGCGCCTGCCCGCGGCGCACCTTCAGCAGCGTGAACATGCCGCCCATCTCGGCCGGACCGAAGGGGCCCTTGCCGGTCATCATCGGCAGCGTGTTGTCGGGCAGGGGCATCCCCATGCCGCCCATGTCGGCCATGCCCCTGTCGCCCATCACCATGTAGTCGGGCACCAGCTTGCGGATCTTCTCGCCGATGCCCGCATGGTCCACGCCGATCATGGTCGGCACGTCGTGGCCCATCGGGCCCATGGTGTGGTGGCTCTTGTGGCAGTGCAGGGCCCAGTCGCCTTCCTCGTCGGCGATGAACTCGACCTGCCGCATCTGGCCCACCGCGATGTCGGCCGTCACCTCGGGCCAGCGCGCGCCGGGCGGCACGGGGCCGCCGTCGGTGCCCGTCACCTCGAATTCGTGGCCGTGCACGTGGAGGGGGTGGTTGGTCATGGTGAGGTTGCCGACGCGGATGCGCACCCGGTCGCCCTGTCGCACGCACAGGTTGTCGATGGCCGGGAACACGCGGCTGTTGAAGGCCCAGGTGTTGAAGTCGGTCATGGTGTTGACCTTGGGCGTGGCGCTGCCGGGCTCGACGTCGAAGCTGCCGAGCAGGAAGCAGAAGTCGCGCTGCACGCGGGCGATGCGCGGGTCGGCGCGGTCCTTCGGATGCGTGACCCAGAAGCCCATCATGCCCATCGCCATCTGCACCATCTCGTCGGCGTGCGGGTGGTACATGAAGGTGCCGGGCCGGCGCGCGGTGAACTCGTAGACGAAGGTCCTGCCCGGCGGGATGTGCGGCTGCGTGATGCCGCCCACGCCGTCCATGCCGTTGGGCAGGCGCTGGCCGTGCCAGTGCACGGTGGTGTGCTCGGGCAGGCGGTTGGTCACGAAGATGCGCACGCGGTCGCCCTCGACCACCTCGATGGTGGGGCCGGGCGACTGGCCGTTGTAGCCCCACATGTTGACCTTGAAGCCGGGCGCCATCTCGCGCACCACGGGCTCGGCGACGAGGTGGAATTCCTTGACACCGGCCTTCATGCGCCAGGGCAGCGTCCAGCCGTTGAGGGTGACGACCGGGTCGTAGGGCCGGCCGTTGGGCGGCGCCAGCGGCGCGGCGGTGGCGGCGGAGGACTGCGAGGCGGCCTCGGGCACCGCGGCCAGCGCGGCGCGGCTGAC
>JASGDG010000221.1:0-2577 GCA_047607325.1 Xenophilus sp.
CAACACCATCCGCGGCATCCTGAAGGTCGTGGCCGTCAAGGCGCCCGGCTTCGGCGACCGCCGCAAGGCCATGCTCGAAGACATCGCCATCCTGACGGGCGGCAAGGTGATCGCCGAGGAAGTGGGCCTGACGCTCGAGAAGGTGACCCTGGCCGACCTGGGCCAGGCCAAGCGCATCGAAGTGGGCAAGGAAAACACCACCATCATCGACGGCAACGGCGCTGCCGCTGACATCGAGGCGCGCGTCAAGCAGATCCGCGTGCAGATCGAGGAAGCCACCAGCGACTACGACCGCGAAAAGCTGCAGGAGCGCGTGGCCAAGCTGGCCGGCGGCGTGGCGGTGATCAAGGTCGGCGCCGCCACCGAAGTCGAGATGAAGGAAAAGAAGGCCCGCGTCGAAGACGCCCTGCACGCCACGCGCGCTGCGGTGGAAGAAGGCGTGGTGGCCGGCGGCGGCGTGGCGCTGCTGCGCGCCAAGCAGGCCGTGGGCGACAAGCTCAAGGGCGACAACGTGGATCAGGACGCCGGCATCAAGCTGGTGCTCAAGGCCATCGAGGCGCCCCTGCGCGAGATCGTCGCCAACGCCGGCGGCGAGCCGAGCGTGGTCGTGAACAAGGTGCTGGAAGGCAAGGGCAACTACGGCTTCAACGCCGCCAACGACACCTATGGCGACATGCTGGAGCTGGGCATCCTGGACCCGACCAAGGTGACCCGCACCGCGCTGCAGAACGCCGCTTCCGTGGCTTCGCTGCTGCTGACGACCGAAGCCATGGTCGCCGAAGCGCCGAAGGACGAAGCCGCTGCGCCCGCGATGCCGGGCGGCATGGGTGGCATGGGCGGCATGGACATGTAAATCGCAGGAAGCGCTCCGCGCTTCCTGTGGTTCTGTTCAGTCAGATCAAAGAGCCGGGCAGAGCCCGGCTTTTTCATTTCACGATGACTCCAGCCCGGCCATGCGCTGGACTGCGCCGAAGCCAGATACAGCAGGTTTATCAATCACTTAGGCGAGTCCAGCATATGCCGGTGCATTCCGAAACCTGACCCGCCTTCCTCTTTGCTGGCCCCTATGAGGCCCCTGGGAAACGGGTCTTTCCGAGGAGTCACCATGGCAAAGCTCAAGCTCACCAAGTCCACCGTCGATGCGGCGCAACCCCAGGCGCAGGCCATCGAGTTGCGGGATACCGTCGTACCGGGTTTCATGTGCAAGGTTACACCGGCGGGCCGCAAGGTGTTCATGCTCCAGTACCGCACCAACGCGGGCGAGCGCCGCAAACCCGCCCTGGGCCTGTACGGGGAACTCACCGTCGAGCAGGCCCGCGCCCTGGCGCAAGAGTGGATGGCCGAGGTACGCCGGGGCGGCGACCTCAGCGCGGCCAAGGCGGCTTCCCGTGCCGCCCCCACGGTCAAGGAACTGTGCGGCAAGTTCATGAGGACTACTCCAAGCAGCGCAACAAGCCCAGCAAGCAGGAAGGCTACCAAAGCGTCATCGACCGCAACATCATTCCCATCCTGGGCCGGATCAAGGTGCAGGACGTGAAGCGTTCCGACGTGGCCGCAGCGATGAAGAAGATGGCGCACAAGCCCGCCGATGCCAACCGTACCTTCAGCGTCATGCGCCGCATGTTCAACCTGGCTGAAGTGTGGGGCTACCGCGCCGACGGGACCAATCCCTGCCGCCATGTCCCGGTGTACCCCGATGGCAAGGCCACCCATCTCATCAGCGACGAAGACATGGGTAAGCTGTTCCGTCACCTGGAGCACCTGGAAGCCGAAGGACCGCGTGGGCCAGGCCGGGGCTCCTCGCGGCGGGTGCCATCGCCATGCCGGGCGCACTCATGTCGCGGCCTGGTCGAGCGCCGCGATGGCGTTCACGAATTCAGCCGGGTGCCCGTAGAAGGACGTGTGCTCGACGCGCGCCAGCCGGCCGCCGCGTTCCAGCAGGAAGCCGGGGAACCCGTGCACCCCGGCGCGCGCCATCAAGGCGCGGGTGGCGGCGACGTGCTCGTCCACCTCTGCGTGGGCCAGCGTCTGGGCGAAGTCTGCGGCGGCCAGACCGAGCGATTCCGCCAGATCGCGCAGCACGTCCTGCTCGACGACGCGGCGGCCCTCGACGTAGTGCGCGCGCTGGATGGCCCGCAGCATCGGCAGGCTGACGCCCTCCTTCACGCGCCCGGCCGCCACGATGGCGGCGATGATGGGCAGTGACCAGAAGACGGTGGCCGGGTCGGCCAGCAGCCCGTCGAGATAGGCGGGGCCGAAGCGCACGCCGGCCAGCTCGGCGATGCGCCCGTCGCTCTGGCGCATGTAGCTGCGCTTGGCCGGGTCAACGTGCGTGGGGCTGCCGAACAGGCCGCCGCCGTGCAGGCGGATGGACATGCCGGCGTTGGCGGCGGCTTCGATCAGCGGGCTGGCGGCATAGCACCAGCCGCACAGCGGGTCATAGATGTAGTGCAGGATCGGTGGGGTCATGGGACACCTCTTGAGCAGGGTTGATGGAAGGAGCCGGACAGGGCGCGCCGGGCTGGCGAAGGCCGGCCGCGTGGGCGCGGCGGCCTTCGCCTCCGGCGCACTGCCGGA
>JASGDG010000222.1:0-12874 GCA_047607325.1 Xenophilus sp.
GCCCGCCGCCTCGCCGCGCGCCGCCCCGGCCCCGCGCGCCCCGGCCCCGGCGCCGTCGAGGTCCGCCACGGGCTTCGACGACATGGACGACGACATTCCGTTCTGACCGGGGCGCCGTGCGTCAGCCGGGCAGCCGCCGCGCGCTGAAGGCCAGCGTGGTGTAGGGGAACGAAACTTCCCCGCGGCCGCGCAGGTCGGGGTGTGTGGCGATCAGCGCCTCCAGTTCGCCGCGCACCCTGTCGCGCCCGGCCCCGGGCAGCGCGGCGATGAAGCTCACCGACATGAAGCGGCCGACGATCACGTCCTCGGGCGCCCCGGTGTGCGCGTGGGGCCAGCGTGTTTCCTCCAGCGGGCCGAACAGCGGGCTGTCCAGCAGCGGCCGGCGCCACTCGCCCTTGTGGAAGCGCGGCGCATCGCCTTCGTAGGGGGTGATGATCCGGGTGAGCCGGGCCACCCAGTCCACCGTCTCGTCGCGCACGTTCCATACCAGCCCCAGGCGTCCCCCGGGCCGCAGCAGGCGGTGGAACTCGCGCAGCGCCTCGCCGGAGGCGAACCAGTGGAAGGCCTGGGCGCAGACGACGGCGTCGGCCGTGGCGTCGGGCAGCGGCACGGCGTCGGCGGTGGCCACCACGGCGCGCACGGCCGGCAGCGCCTCTTGCAGCCGGGCGCGCATCGCATCGACCGGTTCGACGGCCACCACCGCGGCGCCGGTGCACTCCAGCAGGGCGGTGAACTTGCCGGTGCCGGCGCCCACGTCGAGCGCGGTGCGGCCCGGCCGCAGGGCGAGCGTGTCGCGCAGCCAGTCCAGCACCGGCGCCGGGTAGTCGGGGCGGCCGCGCGCATAGGTGCCGGCCTCGCGGGAAAAGCCCTGGCGGGCCGCGTCGTGCAGGGTGGGGTTCATGGTCGGGCGCAGCGTGGTTTCATGTCCAGAAAGCCTCGAAGCCGCCCGGCGGCTCGAAGCGGCCCGGCCCGGCCACCCGCAGGCGCAGCGGGCCGGGCATGGCGCGTTCGCGTTCGGGGTGCAGCGGGTCGCCGGGGTAGGCCATGCCCAGCCCGCCGCTGCCGAGGTCGAACACGTGCGGCCGCACGCAGCAGGGCGGCCGCATCCGCGCTTCGGCCAGCAGCGCCGCCACGTCGGGCAGGTGGCCGACGTGGGCCAGGCTCATGATCTGCGGCGGCGCCAGCGCCATCTCGCCGTCCCAGTAGCGCCGCAGGGCCTGGCGCGGCGTGAGCCAGGCGCTGGCCACGGCCTCGTGGTCGTCGTGCGCCGCCGACTGGCCCGGCGGCAGCGCGGCCAGGAAGAAGCGCGTGTCGAAGCGCCGACCCTGGAAGGAGACCGGGCGCTCCGGCGTGATCCAGCGCGACCAGGGCTGCAGCGCGTCGAGGTGCGGCGCCAGCCCCAGCCGGGCCAGCGCATCGCCGAAGGGCAGGCCGTCGGCGCACAGGCGCGTCGCCTGCGCGGTGGCGGCGGCATCCGCGCCCTCGGCAAAGAGCACGCCGCATTCCTCGAAGACCTCGCGCAGGGCGGCCATGCACAGGGCGAGCGCCGCCTGCGGCGCCAGGCCGGGCTCGCCCAGGCGTTCGCGCCATGCGTCGCCCCGGGCGCAAGCGGCGTCCGGCAGGCCATCGCCGGCGTCCACCTTGCCGCCCGGGAAGACCCAGGCCCCGCCCAGCACCGCCGAGCGGCTGTGGCGCTGCACCATGAAGACCTCCGGCCCTCCGGCGCCGTCGCGCACCAGCAGCACGCTGGCGGCGGCTTCGATGGCGGGGACAGATGGGTTCATGAAGAAGGCCGCGCAAAAGGCGCCAGGCGATTCTGCCTCGCGCGCGCCGTAACGGGGTGTTCATGCGCATGCGGCATCGTCCTGCATGCGGCGCGGGAGCCCCGGGCTAAGGTCCGCTTCTTGCTGTCCGCATCGGGAAGACAAGGAACACCAGCCATGCTGCACATCGAGGAAGGGCTGCCCCATCCCCTGGGCGCCACCTACACCGGCCAGGGCGTCAACTTCGCCGTGTTCTCCGCCCACGCCACGCAGGTGGAGGTGTGTGTCTACGACGAGGGCGGCCGGCAAGAGACCGGCCGCGTGACGCTGCCCGAGTACACCGACGAGGTGTGGCACGGCTTCGTGCCCGGCCTGGGCCCCGGCACCCGCTACGGCCTGCGCGTGCACGGCCCCTACGCGCCGCTGGAAGGGCACCGCTTCAACCCGAACAAGCTGCTGCTCGACCCCTACGCCAAGGCCCACATGGGCGAGGTGCAGTGGGTGCCCGAGATCTTCGGCTACACCGTCGGCCACGAGGACGGCGACCTCAGCTTCGACGCGCGCGACAGCGCGCCCTTCGTGCCCAAGTGCGTGGTGGTCGACTCGCGCTTCGAGTGGAAGCAGCCGATCGGCCCGCGCATCCCCTGGGAGCGCACGCTGATCTACGAGACCCACGTGCGCGGCCACACCATGCGCCACCCCGGCGTGCCGGAGCACCTGCGCGGCACCTTCGCCGGCTTCGCGCAGGACGAGGTGCTGCGGCACATCCGCGACCTGGGCATGACCAGCATCGAGCTGCTGCCGGTGCAGCGCTTCATCACCCAGGCCTTCCTGGAGGAGAAGGGGCTGGTCAACCACTGGGGCTACGACACGCTGGGCTTCTTCGCCCTCACGCCCAAGTATCTGCACGAGCCCAGCATCGACGAGTTCAAGCACCTGGTGGATCGCGTGCACGCGCACGGCCTGGAGCTGATCCTGGACGTGGTCTACAACCACACGCCCGAGGGCAACGAGCTGGGCCCCACGCTCAGCTTCAAGGGCATCGACAACGCCAGCTACTACCGCCTGATGCCCGGCGGCGAGGACGCGCCCGGGCCGCGCTACTACATCAACGACACCGGCACCGGCAACACGCTCAACCTCAGCCACCCACGCGTGCTGCAGATGGTGACCGACAGCCTGCGCTACTGGGTCAGCGAGATGCGCGTGGACGGCTTCCGCTTCGACCTGGCCACCATCCTCGGGCGCGAGGACCACGGCTTCGACGAGGGCGGCGGCTTCCTCGACAGCTGCCGGCAGGACCCGGTGCTGGCCAGCAGCAAGCTGATCGCCGAGCCCTGGGACTGCGGCCCCGGCGGCTACCAGGTGGGGGGCTTCCCGCCCGGCTGGGCCGAGTGGAACGACCACTTCCGCGACACCGTGCGCGCCTTCTGGAAGGGCGACGAGGGCACGGCCGCCGCGCTGGCCGGCTGCGTCACCGCCAGCGCCGACCGCTTCGACCGGCGCGGCCGCCGGCCCTGGGCCAGCGTCAACTTCATCACCGCGCACGACGGCTACTGCCTGGCCGACCTGGTGAGCTACAACGACAAGCACAACGAGGCCAACGGCGAGGACAACCGCGACGGCCACTCGGACAACCGCAGCTGGAACTGCGGCGCCGAGGGTCCGACCGACGACCCCGGGATCCTCGCCCTGCGCGCGCGCCAGCAGCGCAACCTGCTGGCCACGCTGCTGCTGTCGCAGGGCACGCCCATGCTGCTGGGCGGCGACGAGTTCGGCCGCACCCAGCAGGGCAACAACAACGCCTACTGCCAGGACAACGAGATCTCCTGGTTCGACTGGGCCGGCATCGACGACCGCGGCCGCGCGCTGATCGAGTTCGTCAGGCAGCTCACGCAGCTGCGCGAGACGCTGCCGGTGCTGCGGCGCAACCGCTTCCTCACCGGCGCCTTCGACGAGGAGCTGCAGGTCAAGGACGTGACCTGGCTGGCCTGCGACGGCGCCGAGATGGACCAGGCCCGCTGGGACGACCCGCGCACCCGCTGCTTCGGCATGCTGCTCGAAGGCCACGCCCGCGCCACCGCCATCGCCCGGCGCGGGCTGGACCGCAGCGTGCTGCTGGTCTTCAACGCCTGGGAGGACGCGCTGGACTTCCATCTTCCCGCGCACGGCGAGGGCACGCGGTGGACGCTGGCCGTGGACACCGCGCAGGGCCCGATCGACAAGCCCGGCACCGTGTTCGAGGCGGGGCAGGCCTACACCGTGACCGCTCGCTCGCTGCTGGTCCTGGTCGCGGCATGAGGGAAGCCCGGCTCCATGGGCTGCCGGCCGTGTCCGACAGGCGCGCCAGGCCAGGGTGCGTATAACCTGTCAGGGAAGGTGCCACGCGCAACAAGAAGGAAGAAGCCCTGCCGCCATGCCGCCATCCCTCCTTTCCCCCGACGACGTGTACCTCCTGCGCGAGGGCACGCACAGCCACCTCTACGAGAAGCTGGGCGCGCATCCGGCACAGGATGGCGTGCACTTCGCCGTCTGGGCGCCCAATGCCGCGCGCGTGTGGGTGGTGGGCGACTGGAACCACTGGAGCGATGCCGACGCGCTGGCGCCGCGCGAGGACGGCAGCGGCATCTGGGAGGGCACGGCCGCCCATGCGCGCGCCGGGCAGGCCTACAAGTACCGCCTCCTCGTGCCCGGCGGCGAGGTGCTGGAGAAGGCCGACCCCTTCGCCTTCCAGGCCGAGCTGCCGCCGGCCACCGCCTCGCGCGTCTGGGCCGGATCGCACGACTGGGGCGACGGCGAATGGATGGCCGTGCGGGCCCGGCGCAACGCGCTGGACGCGCCCATCGCCATCTACGAGGTGCATGCCGGCTCCTGGCGGCGCGGCGAGGGCGGGCGCTTCCTGAACTGGCGCGAGCTGGCGCCGCTGCTGGCCGAGCACGTGCAGGACATGGGCTTCACCCACGTCGAGCTGATGCCGGTGACCGAGCACCCCTTCTACGGGTCGTGGGGCTACCAGACGACCGGCTACTTCGCGCCCACCGCGCGCTACGGCACGCCGGAGGACTTCATGGCCTTCGTCGACCACCTGCACCAGCGCGGCATCGGCGTCCTCCTCGACTGGGTGCCCAGCCACTTCCCGACCGACGCGCACGGCCTGGCGCGCTTCGACGGCACCCACCTGTACGAGCATGCCGACCCGCGCCAGGGCTTCCACCCGGAGTGGAACTCGGCCATCTTCAACTACGGCCGCGACGAGGTGCGCAGCTTTTTGCTCTCGTCGGCGCTGTACTGGCTGGAGCGCTTCCACATCGACGGGCTGCGCGTCGATGCGGTGGCCTCGATGCTGTACCTGGACTACGCGCGCGGGCCGGGTGGGTGGATCCCCAACAAGGACGGCGGCCGCGAGAACCTGGAGGCGGTGCACTTCCTGCGCGAGCTGAACCGCGCCGTCTACCGCGAGCACCCCGACGCCTTCACCGTGGCCGAGGAGTCCACCGCCTGGCCGCGGGTCTCGCGCCCCGTCGAGATGGGCGGCCTGGGCTTCGGCATGAAGTGGAACATGGGCTGGATGCACGACACGCTCGACTACCTGGGCGAGCAGCCGGTGCATCGCAGGTGGCACCACCATCGCATGACCTTCTCGCTGGTGTATGCCTTCAGCGAGAACTTCGTGCTGCCGCTCTCGCACGACGAGGTGGTGCACGGCAAGGGCTCGCTGGTGGGCAAGATGCCCGGCGACGACTGGCAGCAGTTCGCCAGCCTGCGCGCCATGCTGGGCTACATGTGGGCGCACCCGGGCAAGAAGCTGCTCTTCATGGGCGGCGAGTTCGGCCAGCGCCGCGAATGGACGCACGACGGCGAGCTGGAGTGGTGGGTCGCCGGGCTGTCCGGCCACGGCGGCGTGCAGCGCTGGGTGCGCGACCTGAACCACCGCCTGCGGGGCGAGCCGGCGCTGCACCGCGTCGACTTCGCCGAGGCCGGCTTCGAGTGGGTGCAGGCCGACGACGCCGACCTGAGCGTCTACGCCTTCCTGCGCAAGGCCGAGGGCGCGCCGCCGGTGCTGGTGGTGTCCAACTTCACCCCCGTGCCGCGCGAGGGCTACCGCGTCGGCGTGCCGCGCGCCGGCACCTGGGAAGAGATCGCCAACAGCGACGCGGCGCAGTTCGACGGGGCCGGCTGGGGCAACTTCGGTGCCGTGGAAGCGGTGCCGGTGTCCGCGCACGGCCGGCCGCAGTCGCTGGTGCTGACGCTGCCGCCCCTGTCCACCCTCTACCTGAAAGGACCGTCCTGATGGCCCAGAGCGCCAAGCTGCCGACCCTCTCGCCCATCGGCGTGGCCGACGGCCGCCAGCGCGCGGTGATCGACGCCGTGCTGCCCAGCGTGGACAACGGGCGCTTCGCCGCCAAGTGCGTGGCCGGCGAGCCCTTCCACGTCGAGGCGCACTGCTTCTGCGAGGGCCACGACGTGCTGCGCGTGATGCTGCAGTGGCAGCGCGAGGGCGATGCGGCCTTCACCGAGGTGCCGATGACGCTGAAGTGGAACGACGAGTGGCACGCCCACTTCACCCCGCCCGCGCCCGGCCGCTACCGCTACACCGTGCAGGCCTGGGTGGACGCCTTCGAGTCCTGGCGCCACGAGCTGGAGCGCCGGGTGGACCCGGCCGACATCCGCATCGCCGCCCGCGTGGGCGCGGCCGCGATCACGGCCGCCGCGCAGCGCGCCGCGGCGTCGGATGCACAGGCGCTGCGGAAGTGGGCCGCCGTATTGGAAGAAGGCGCCGCCGATCCGTCGATCGACGCCTCCGTGCTCAAGGCGATGGCGCTGGACGAGGCGATGTCCGCGGTCGTGCGCCGCTGGCCCGACCGCAGCCACGCCACCGCCTTGGCGCCCGGCTTCCCGCTGGTGGCCGACCGCGAGCGCGCCCGCTACAGCACCTGGTACGAGCTGTTCCCACGCTCGGCCTCGCCCGAGCCCGGCCGCCACGGCACCTTCGCCGACGTGCAGAAGCTGCTGCCCGGCATCGCGCAGATGGGCTTCGACGTGCTGTACTTCCCGCCCATCCACCCCATCGGCCGGCAGCAGCGCAAGGGGAAGAACAACGCGCTCACGGCCGAGGCCGACGACGTCGGCAGCCCCTGGGCCATCGGCGCCATCGAGGGCGGCCACAAGGACATCCTGCCCGCACTGGGCACGCACGAGGACTTCCGCCGGCTGGTGCAGGCCGCGCGCAGCCACGGCATGGAGATCGCGCTGGACATCGCCTTCCAGTGCGCGCCCGACCATCCGTGGGTGGAGCAGCACCCGCTGTGGTTCCAGTGGCGGCCCGACGGCACCGTGCAGTACGCCGAGAACCCGCCCAAGAAGTACCAGGACATCTACCCCTTCAACTTCGAGAGCGAGGACTGGCCGGGCCTGTGGACCGAACTCAAGGGCGTGTTCGACCACTGGATCGCGCAGGGCGTGGCGGTGTTCCGCGTGGACAACCCGCACACCAAGGCCTTCCCGTTCTGGGAGTGGGCGATCACGGAGATCAAGCGCGAGCACCCGGAGGTGATCTTCCTGGCCGAGGCCTTCACGCGGCCCAAGGTGATGCACCGGCTGGCCAAGCTCGGCTACTCGCAGTCGTACACCTACTTCACCTGGCGCAACTCCAAGGAAGACCTGGTCGAGTACTTCACGGAACTCGCCACCCCGCCGGGCGTGGACTACTTCCGCCCCAACGTCTGGCCCAACACGCCCGACATCCTGCACGAGCAGCTGCAGGGCGGCAGCGATGCGATGTTCAGGCTGCGGCTGGTGCTGGCCGCCACGCTGAGCGCCAGCTACGGCATCTACGGCCCGGCCTACGAGCTGAAGGAGCACCTGCCGCGCAGCCCCGGCAGCGAGGAGTACCTGGATTCCGAGAAGTACCAGCTGCGCCACTGGGACCGCGGCCGCCCCGACAGCCTGGCGGGCTTCATCGCCCACATCAACGCCATCCGGCGCGGGCACGCGGCGCTGCAGCGCAACGACACGCTGCGCTTCCTGCCCATCGACAACGACCAGCTCATCGCGTACATGAAGACCAGCAGCGACGGGCGCGACGTCGTCGTCACCGTGGTCAACCTCGACCCGTGGAACGCCCAGGTCGGCTGGCTGCAACTCGACCCGGCGCTCGTCGAGGTGCCGCACGACCAGTGGTTCCAGATGCACGACCTGCTGGGCGGGCAACGCTTCCTGTGGCGGGGCGGGCATCATTACATCCGGCTCGATCCGGCCCAGGCGCCGGCGCACGTCATGCACGTGCGGCGGCGCACGCGGACCGAGCATGACTTCGACTACTACCAGTGAGGGCGTGTTGGCGATCTTTGCTGTTGCTGTTGCCTGTAGGCCGGCCCCAGCCCCAGTGAGGGCGGGGCGGCGCTTCGGCTCCGCGGTCGGCGCTGCGCGCCGACTTCCCTGCGATGCTCGGCCGGCCGGGCCGCCGCAGAACTCGCTGCGTTCACTTCGTTCACTGCGCTCAAACAGCTGCGGCAAGTCAGATCACGAAGCCTGCCTGTCCTGCGGCAGGCAGGCGCCCGGCCGTCCTGCGCTTCTCGGCGCTGCACAGGCGCGCCGCCCCGCCCTCACCGGGGCTGGGGCCTGCGTTGCTGCGGGTTGGGCGCTCCAGTGCACCACCGGCGTGTCCACGCGCCGTGGCTGGGGGATGGGGGCGCGGGCGATTTCTGGGGCGGCGAGGAGCGCAGGGCAGGGGGCGGGCGTGCCAGCGAAGCATGGCACGCTTCGTGAACTGACTCACTGCACCTGTTTGAGCGGGGCGCGCCGAAGGAGCGCGCAGCGAGTTGTGCAGTGCCGCCCCCTGGCCGAGCACCGCAGCGAAGTCTGCGCAGCAGACCGCCACAGTATGAGCCCGCGCCCCCATCCCCCAGCCACGGCGCGCGGCCACCACACGAAACACCAGGGAAAAGGACGAGTCTGATGAACGCAGCCGTGCCGCAGCTGGCGCTGGAGACCGCCGAGGTCGACACCTCGCAGGACCCGCAGTGGTTCCGCGACGCCGTCATCTACCAGCTCAACGTCAAGGCCTTCTACGACACCAACGGCGACGGCATCGGCGACTTCAAGGGCGTGAAGGCCCGGCTCGACTACGTCAAGGAGCTGGGCGTCAACACCCTCTGGCTGATGCCCTTCTACCCTTCGCCGCTGCGCGACGACGGCTACGACATCTCCGAGTACAAGAACGTCAAGGCCGAGTACGGCACGCTGGAGGACTTCAAGGAGATGCTCGACGCCGCGCACGAACGCGGCCTGCGCGTGATCACCGAGCTGGTCATCAACCACACCTCCAGCGACCACCCCTGGTTCCAGCGCGCGCGCAGCGCGCCCAAGGGATCGCCCGAGCGCGACTTCTACGTCTGGAGCGACACCGACCAGATCTACCAGGGCACGCGCATTATCTTCACCGACACCGAAACGTCGAACTGGGCCTGGGACCCGGTGGCCAAGCAGTACTACTGGCACCGCTTCTTCAGCCACCAGCCGGACCTGAACTTCGACAACCCGGCCGTGCTGGAGGCGGTGTTCGACATCATGCGCTTCTGGCTCGACCTGGGCGTGGACGGCTTCCGGCTGGACGCCATCCCCTACCTGGTGGAGCGCGACGGCACCAGCAACGAGAACCTGCCCGAGACGCACGCCGTCATCAAGAAGCTGCGCGCCGCCATCGACGCCAACTACCGGAACCGCTTCCTGCTGGCCGAGGCCAACATGTGGCCGGAGGACGTGCGCGAGTACTTCGGCGACGGCGACGAGTGCCACATGTGCTACCACTTCCCGCTGATGCCGCGCATGTACATGGCCATCGCGCAGGAGGAGCGCGATCCGATCGTCGAGATCCTGGAGCAGACGCCCGACATCCCCGAGGGCTGCCAATGGGCCATCTTCCTGCGCAACCACGACGAGCTGACGCTGGAGATGGTGACCCACCGCGAGCGCGACTACATGTACAGCACCTACGCGGCCGACCTGCGCGCGCGCATCAACCTGGGCATCCGCCGCCGCCTGGCGCCGCTGATGGACAACGACAAGGACCGCATCAAGCTGATGAACGGCATGCTGCTGTCCATGCCCGGCTCGCCCATCATCTACTACGGCGACGAGATCGGCATGGGCGACAACGTCTTCGTGGGCGACCGCAACGGCGTGCGCACGCCCATGCAGTGGAGCCCCGACCGCAACGCCGGCTTCTCGCGCGCCGACCCGCAGCGGCTGTACCTGCAGCCGATCATGGACGCCGTCTACGGCTACGAGGCGGTCAACGTCGAATCGCAGGCGCGCGACAACAGCTCGCTGCTGCACTGGACGCGCCGCATGCTGGCCGTGCGCAAGACCAGCAGCGCCTTCGGGCGCGGGAGGAAGACCTTCCTCAAGCCGGGCAACCGCAAGATCCTGGCGTACCTCTCGGAGTACGAGGGCGACGTCATCCTCAGCGTGTTCAACCTCTCGCGCGCCGCGCAGCCGGTGGAGCTGGACCTCGCGGCCTGGAAGGGCCGCGTGCCGGTGGAGATGCTGGGCCGCTCCGTCTTCCCGCCCATCGGCGAGCTGCCCTATCTGCTGACGCTGCCCTCCTACGGCTTCTTCTGGTTCCGCCTCTCGGCCGAGGCGCCGCTGCCCGCCTGGCACCAGGAAGGCCGGCCGTTGCGCGACCTGCACACGCTGGTGCTCTTCGACGGCTGGGACAGCCTGTTCCGCGACAAGGTGATGCCCTGGCGCATCGGCATGTCCGAGCGCCTGCGTGAACAGTTCGAGCTGCAGGTGCTGCCCGAGCACCTGCAGGCGCAGCGCTGGTACGCCGCCAAGGCCGAGCGCATCCAGCGCGCCGCGCTGGCCGAGCAGGCCGTGTGGGCGCAGGGCGGGCGGCAGTGGGTGCTGCCGCTGCTGGACGTGCAGGGCGAGGCCGCGCAGGCCCGCTACTTCATGCCCTTGACCATCCTGTGGGAGGACGTCGACGACGAGCGCCTGCAGCCCTTCGCGCCGGCGGTGGTCGCCAAGGTGCGCCAGCAGGCGCAGGTGGGCGTGATGGGCGACGCCCTGTTCGACCCCGAGTTCTGCCGCGCCGTGGCGGTGGCGATGACGCAGGGCATGGTGCTGCCCGCGGCGCACGGCGAGGTTCGCTTCACCGGCTCGGCCGATCTGGCGCGCGTCGACCCGGCCGCCATCCTGGCGCTGGACGCGAGCCGCCCCAGCGTGGCCAGCAGCAACACCGCGGTGACGCTGGGCGACCAGCTCTTCCTCAAGTGCTATCGCCAGGTGCACGAGGGCCTCAACCCGGAGCTGGAGATCGGCCGCTTCCTGACCGAGACGGTGCGCTTCGCCAACTGCGTGCCGGTGGCCGGCGCCATCGAGTACCACGGCAGCGACGGCCGGGTGCTCACGCTCGGCCTGCTGCAGGCCTTCGTGCCCAACCAGGGCGACGCCTGGGAGTACACCCTGGCCTACCTGGAGCGTGTGCTCTCCGACCGTCAGCACATGGCCGAGGACGCGCCGGCGCCCGACCACGGCGCCTTCCTCACGCTGATGCGTCTGCTGGGCCAGCGCACGGCCGAGATGCATCTCGCCTTCGCGCAGGCGCCGCAGGACGACCCGGCCTTCGCACCCGAGCCGCTGGCGGCGCAGGACCGCGAGGCGCTGCGCCAGGCCTCGCTGGCGTCGCTGGCCGCCACCCTCGCCCAGCTGCGCGAGCACATCGGCGCGCTGACCGACGGCACGCGCGAAGGTGTCGCGCAACTGCTGGAGAGCGCCGCTGCGCTGCGCGCGCGCATCGAGGCCTTCGACGGCGCCGCGCCGCCCGGCCAGCGCAAGACGCGCTTCCACGGCGACTACCACCTGGGCCAGGTGCTGGTCTCGCGCAACGACTTCGTCATCATCGACTTCGAGGGCGAGCCCGCGCGGCCCTTCGGGGAGCGCCGCGCCAAGGGCTCGCCGCTGCGCGACGTGGCGGGCATGCTGCGCTCCTTCAACTATGCCCGCTGGTCGGCGCTGCGCCGCGTGGCGCAGAACGCGGAAGACATCCTGAGGCTGGATGCCGCCGCCGCACAGTGGGAGGCGCAGGTGCGCGCCGCCTTCATGGGCGGCTACGTCGAGACGCTGGAGCACGCCGGCCAGCAGGATTTCGACGAGTCCATGCTCGCGCTGTTCGAAATCGACAAGGCGCTGTACGAGCTGCGCTACGAGCTGAACCACCGCGCCGACTGGGTGCAGGTGCCGCTGCAGGGGCTGCTGGCCCTGTCCGCCGCCGATGCCGCCCCGCAAGCAGGAGCCTTCGCATGAACGAGTTCGGATTCCAACTGGAGCCGCTGCGCGCCATCCTCTACCAGGTCGGCGCCTTCATCCCGCGCCTGCTGGTGGCGGCGGTGGTGGTGCTGGCCGGCTGGCTGGTGGCCAAGGTGGCGCGCTTCGCCGTCACCCGGGCGCTGCGCGCCGTCAACTTCCCGGTGCTCACCGGGCGCGCCGGGCTCGACGGCTTCCTGTGCCAGGGCGGCATGCAGACCGACACCACCGGCGTGGTCGGCGCCCTGGTCTACTGGGTTGTCATCCTGGCCGCGCTGATCATCGCCTTCAACGGCCTGGACCTGATCTACATCACCGACCTGCTGGGCAAGGTGGTGTGGTTCGTGCCGAACATCTTCGTGGCGCTGCTGGTGCTGGCCTTCGGCGCCTACTTCGCGCGCTTCGTGGGCGACGCGGTCCACACCTACTGCCGCAACGCCGGCGTGCACGACGCGCGCTTCTTCTCGCGCGTGGCGCAGTACGCCATCCTGATCTTCGTGGTGCTGATCGCGCTGGACCAGGTCAAGGTCGGCGGCGACATCGTGCGCCAGAGCTTCATCGTCATCCTGGCCGGCTTCGTGTTCGCGCTGGCGCTGGCCTTCGGGCTGGCGGGCAAGGACTGGGCGGCGCGGCGCATCGAGGAATGGCTGCCGCGCGACGGGGTGCCGCCCGAGCCGGCGCCGCATGCGTCCGAGCCGGAGCCCGAGGCCGGGGCTGCGGCGGGGGAAGAGGCTTCGCCCCCCCCTGCGGCGCAGCCGGCGCCGGCGCCCGTGCCCGTGCCCGGGCCCGCATCCGGGGCGCCC
>JASGDG010000223.1:0-6762 GCA_047607325.1 Xenophilus sp.
ACTGCGGTGCCGCCCGGCGACGGCGAGGAGGCCGCCGCGGCGGCGGGCGCCGGCGCGGCGGACGCGGACCCTTGACCGGCGGGCGCCGCGGGCTGTTGCTGCTGCGCCTGGCGCGAGGGCAGGAAGGTCGGCTTGCGGCCGTTGTAGACCTGCCATTGGTCCCACAGCATCACCAGCGAGAACCCGAAGATCACCCAGAGGATGGTGCGGCGAATGTCGTTCATGAAGACTTCTTGTCGGAGGTCAGGGAGGAGAACAGCCCCGCGCCGGCGCCGCGGCGCGGCCCGGGCACAGGCACCGGATCGTGCCCGCCGGCGCACCACGGCTGGCAACGCGCCAGGCGCCGCGCCGCCAGGCAGCTGCCACGCGCGGCGCCGTGGCGTTCAAGCGCCTCGATGGCGTAGGCGGAGCAGGTGGGCGTGAACCGGCAGGCGCCGCCCAGCCAGGGGCTGAGCAGCAGCCGGTAGCCGCGCACCACGGCGATGAGCAGGCGCTGCATCACGATGCGTCGGCCCGCGCGGCGCGTGCGAAGAGCTGTTCGAGTTCGGCGCGCACGGCGCGCTTGAGGGCGTCCGAGCTGGCGCTCACGAAGCGGCGGTGGTCGAAGCCCGCGCGCAGCCGCACCACGTGCGCGGCCTGCGGCAGCCGCGCGCCTTCGGCCAGGGCATAGATCTGCCGCCGGATGGCGTTGCGCGTGACGGCACGGCGCGCCCAGCGCTTGGGCACCATGGCGCCGAGCCAGACGTCGGCGGGCTGGAAAAGAGAAGGCTGCACGCCCGGCGCCCCGGCCACAGCGGGAGCGTCGAGCGCGCAGCGGTGCAAGGCGAAATGCACGGTCCGCGCCACGGTCACAGCCGACAGAGCCGCCTGGAACTGGGCACGCGTGCGGAGCCGGCGCATGCCGATCCCGCCCTCGCGCCCGACGACGGCCCGCCGCCTCAGACGGCCAGGCGCTTGCGGCCCTTGGCGCGGCGGGCGTTGATGACGGCGCGGCCGCCGCGGGTTTTCATGCGGACCAGGAAGCCGTGGGTGCGGGCGCGGCGGATCTTCGAGGGTTGATAGGTGCGTTTCATGGTGCTTCTTCCAAGGACAGGACGGGCCCGCCGGAGGGCCGAAGGGCATCAGGCAGGAGGACGGCCGGAGGACTCCGCCCCGCCGGGCCAGGGGCCGGGCCGGCATGCGGACTCAAGGGAACCCACGATTATCGCAAAGATTTGCCCGGCGGCAATCTCCATCGGAGATCAAGCGGGTTTTCGCAGCGCCGTCAAGCGGTGTGGATAAGTTTTTGACAAGTTAGAATCGCGCCGGCATGCCGACCCCCGCTGTCCACACCACCCAGACCCCTCCGATGCCCGAGGGACACCTTCTTGACGCACCCCGTCATGTCGGCTGAAGGGGTGGGCGCCAGCCTGTGGCAGGCCTGCGTCGACCAGTTCGCGCAGGAGCTGTCGGAGCAGCAGTTCAATACCTGGATCAAGCCCCTGAGTGCACAGGTCACGGACGATCTGGCGCGGATCACGGTGTTCGTCGCCAACCGCTTCAAGCTGGACTGGATTCGCGCCCAGTACGCCGCCCGCCTGGCCGACATGGCCGAGAAGCTCTCCGGCCAGCCGGTGGCCATTGAACTGGCGCTTGCTCCCCGGGAAACGCCGGTACGCACGCCCATTGCGGTGCCCGCCGTGATGGAGGCCGAGCTGCCGCGCGAGGCCGCCGGCGCTCCCGAGGAGCCGTCGGGGAGCTTCCGCAACCGGCTCAACGCCCAGCTCACCTTCGATACCCTGGTGGAAGGCTCGGCCAACCGCATGGCGCGCGCCGCCGCCATGCACGTGGCCGGCACGCCGGGGCACCTGTACAACCCGCTGTTCATCTACGGCGGCGTCGGCCTGGGCAAGACCCACCTGATGCACGCGGTGGGCAACAAGCTGCTGGCCGACCGGCCGGATGCCAAGGTTCTCTACCTCCACGCCGAGCAGTTCGTCTCGGATGTGGTCAAGGCCTACCAGCGCAAGACCTTCGACGAGTTCAAGGAGCGCTACCACTCGCTGGACCTGCTGCTGATCGACGACGTGCAGTTCTTCGCCAACAAGGACCGCACGCAGGAGGAGTTCTTCAACGCCTTCGAGGCGCTGCTGGCGAAGAAGTCGCACATCGTGATGACCAGCGACACCTACCCGAAGGGCCTGACGGACATCCACGAGCGGCTGGTCTCGCGCTTCGACTCCGGCCTCACGGTGGCGATCGAGCCGCCCGAGCTGGAGATGCGCGTGGCGATCCTGATCAACAAGGCGCAGGCCGAGGGCGCCGAGATGCCCGAGGAAGTGGCCTTCTTCGTGGCCAAGAACGTGCGCTCCAACGTGCGCGAGCTGGAAGGGGCGCTGCGCAAGATCCTGGCCTACTCGCGCTTCAACCAGAAGGAGATCTCCATCCAGCTGGCGCGCGAGGCGCTGCGCGACCTGCTGTCGATCCAGAACCGGCAGATCAGCGTGGAGAACATCCAGAAGACGGTGGCCGACTACTACAAGATCAAGGTCGCCGACATGTACAGCAAGAAGCGCCCGGCCAGCATCGCGCGGCCGCGCCAGATCGCGATGTACCTGGCCAAGGAGCTGACGCAGAAGAGCCTGCCGGAGATCGGCGAGCTGTTCGGCGGGCGCGACCACACCACCGTGCTGCACGCGGTGCGCAAGATCGCGGGCGAGCGCCAGCAGTTGACGGAACTGAACCAGCAGCTGCACGTGCTGGAGCAGACGCTCAAGGGATGACACGCGCGCCAGAGACAATGCGTCCGGCGCGCATGCGCGATGGAAGTCAGATCGAGGACGAAGAGTAAAGGTCGATTCATGATTGTTCTGAAGGCTCCCCAAAGCCAGGTGCTGGCGGCCCTCCAGTCGGTGGCGGGCATCGTCGAGCGGCGGCACACGCTGCCCATCCTGGCCAACGTGCTGATCCGCAAGGCCGGCGGCCAGCTGCAGCTGACCACCAGCGACCTGGAGATCCAGATCCGCACCAGCGCCGAGCTGGGCGGCGACGAGGGCGCCTTCACCACCACGGTGGGCGCGCGCAAGCTGATCGACATCCTGCGCACCATGCCGGCCGACCAGGTGGTGAGCCTGGAGTCGAGCCAGAGCAAGCTGCTGCTCAAGGGCGGCAAGAGCCGCTTCACGCTGCAGTCGCTGCCGGCCGAGGACTTCCCGCTGGTGCAGGAGTCGGCCGGCTTCGGCCCGGTCTTCAGCGTGCCGCAGAAGACGCTGAAGGACCTGCTGTCGCAGGTGTCCTTCGCGATGGCGGTGCACGACATCCGCTACTACCTCAACGGCATCCTGTTCGTGGCGGAGGGCAGGCAGCTCAGCCTGGTGGCCACCGACGGCCACCGCCTGGCCTTCGCCTCGGCCCTGCTCGACGTGGAAGTGCCCAAGCAGGAGGTGATCCTGCCGCGCAAGACGGTGATCGAGCTGCAGCGCCTGCTCTCCGACACGGGCGGCGAGGACGCGCCGGCCATCGCGATGCAGTTCGCCAGCAACCAGGCGAAGTTCAGCTTCGGCAGCATGGAGTTCGTCACCAAGCTGGTCGAGGGCAAGTTCCCCGACTACAACCGCGTGATTCCCAAGAACCACAAGAACAGCGTGACGCTGGGCCGCGCGCCGCTGCTGGCCAGCCTGCAGCGCACCGCCATCCTGACCAGCGAGAAGTTCAAGGGCGTGCGCCTGAACATCGAGCCCGGCACGCTGCGCATCGCGGCGAACAACGCCGAGCAGGAAGAGGCGGTGGACGAGCTGGACATCGACTACGGTGGCGACGCGATCGAGATCGGTTTCAACGTCGGCTACCTGATCGACGCGCTGGCCAACATGGGCCAGGACATGGTCAAGCTGGAGCTGCAGGACGGCAACAGTTCGGCGCTGATCACCATCCCCGACGATGCGCATTTCAAGTACGTCGTGATGCCCATGAGGATCTGAAGCTGCTGCCCAAAGCGCAGCAGCGTGTGCAGACACCCCGCGGACTCCCGCGGGTTTTGTCTTTGAAGAGCCGAAGAAGACCAGGGAAACCGACCGGAAGGACGAGTGCCAAGATGAGCGACAACCAGCAGCCCGAGACCCTCCAGACTCCGCCGCAAGGCGACGGCGCGAGCTACGGCGAGGGCGCGATCCAGATCCTCGAAGGACTGGAGGCGGTGCGCAAGCGCCCCGGCATGTACATCGGCGACACCTCCGACGGCACCGGCCTGCACCACCTGGTGTTCGAGGTGGTGGACAACTCCATCGACGAGGCGCTGGCGGGCTTCTGCGACGACATCGTCGTGACCATCCACACCGACAACTCCATCAGCGTGCTGGACAACGGCCGCGGCATCCCGACCGGGGTGAAGATGGACGACAAGCACGAGCCCAAGCGCTCGGCGGCCGAGATCGCGCTGACCGAGCTGCACGCCGGCGGCAAGTTCAACCAGAACAGCTACAAGGTCTCGGGCGGCCTGCACGGCGTGGGCGTGTCGTGCGTGAACGCGCTGTCCAAGATGCTGCGCCTGACGGTGCGGCGCGAGGGCAAGGTGCACGTGCTGGAGTTCAGCAAGGGCGTGGTGCAGAACCGGCTGCTGAACAAGGTGGGCGGCGTCGAGGTCTCGCCCATGCGGATCACCGGCGAGACGGACAAGCGCGGCACCGAGGTGCACTTCCTGCCCGACACGGAGATCTTCAAGGAGAACAGCGACTTCCACTACGAGATCCTCAGCAAGCGGCTGCGCGAGCTCTCGTTCCTGAACAACGGCGTGCGCATCCGCCTGGTCGACGAGCGCACCGGCAAGGAGGACGACTTCTCCGGCGCCGGCGGCGTCAAGGGCTTCGTCGAGTTCATCAACGGCACCAAGAAGGTGCTGCACCCCACGCCTTTCCACGCCACCGGCGAGCGCCCGGCCGACAGCTACGGCGGCATTCCCGGCACCCACATCTCGGTCGAGGTGGCGATGCAGTGGAACGACGCCTACAACGAGCAGGTGCTGTGCTTCACCAACAACATCCCGCAGCGCGACGGCGGCACCCACCTGACGGGCCTGCGCGCGGCGATGACGCGGGTGATCGGCAAGTACATCGAAAGCAACGAGCTGGCCAAGAAGGCCAAGGTCGAGGTCAGCGGCGACGACATGCGCGAAGGCCTGTGCTGCGTGCTCAGCGTGAAGGTGCCCGAGCCCAAGTTCAGCAGCCAGACCAAGGACAAGCTGGTCAGCTCCGAGGTGCGCGCGCCGGTGGAGGACATCGTCGCCAAGGCGCTGACCGACTACCTGGAGGAGCGTCCCAACGACGCCAAGATCATCTGCGGCAAGATCGTCGAGGCCGCGCGCGCGCGCGAGGCGGCGCGCAAGGCGCGCGAGATGACGCGCCGCAAGGGCGTGCTCGACGGCATGGGCCTGCCGGGCAAGCTGGCCGACTGCCAGGAGAAGGACGCCTCGCAGTGCGAGATCTACCTGGTGGAGGGCGACTCCGCCGGCGGCAGCGCCAAGCAGGGCCGCGACCGCAAGTTCCAGGCGATCCTGCCGCTGCGCGGCAAGATCCTGAACGTGGAGAAGGCACGCTACGAGAAGCTGCTGACCAGCAACGAGATCGTCACGCTCATCACCGCCCTGGGCACCGGCATCGGCAAGGCCAGCGCCGAGAGCGGCAAGAGCGGCGCCGACGACTTCGACCTGGCCAAGCTGCGCTACCACCGCATCATCATCATGACCGACGCGGACGTGGACGGCGCGCACATCCGCACGCTGCTGCTCACCTTCTTCTACCGGCAGATGCCCGAGCTGGTGGAGAACGGCCACATCTACATCGCGCAGCCGCCGCTGTACAAGGTCAAGGTCGGCAAGGAGGAGCAGTACCTCAAGGACGGCTCGGCGCTCGACGCCTTCCTGCTGCGCGTGGCGCTGAAGGACGCCAGCGTGGCCACCGGCGGCGCGAGCCCCTCCGTCATCAGCGGCGAGACGCTGGACGAGCTGGCGCGCAAGCACCAGCTGGCCGAGGCGGTGATCGGGCGCCTGGGCGCCTTCATGGACGTGGAGGCGCTGCGCGCCATCGCCGACGGCGTGTCGCTGAACCTGGACACCACGCCCGATGCCGAGGCCAGCGCCATCGCGCTGCAGGCCAAGCTGCGCGAGCTCAGCAGCAACGGCGCGCCGGCCGAGGTCGCCAGCGAGTTCGACGCCCGCACCGACAAGCCGCTGCTGCGCATCAGCCGCCGCCACCACGGCAACATCAAGAGCAGCGTGATCACGCAGGACTTCGTGCACGGCGCCGACTACGCTGCGCTGGCCGAGGCCGCCCACACCTTCCGCGGCCTGCTGGGCGAGGGCGCCAGCGTCAGGCGCGGCGAAGGCGAGAGGGCCAAGGAAGAGAAGGTCGGCGACTTCCGCGGCGCCATGGCCTGGCTCATCGGCGAGGCCGAGCGCGCCACCAGCCGCCAGCGCTACAAGGGCCTGGGCGAGATGAACCCCGAGCAGCTGTGGGAAACGACGATGGACCCCGAGGTGCGCCGCCTGCTGAAGGTGCAGATCGACGACGCCATCGAGGCCGACCGCGTGTTCACCATGCTGATGGGCGACGAGGTCGAGCCGCGGCGCAACTTCATCGAAGTCAACGCCCTGCGGGCGGCGAACATCGACGTGTGAGCCGCGGGGCCGCTGCGCCGCCCCGGCCGGACGGGCTGGCGTTCAGCGGCGCGGGAGGCTGTACGCCAGGCTGGCGGCAGCGCTCGCCAGCCGCGCGATGCCGCGACTGCCGC
>JASGDG010000224.1:0-3579 GCA_047607325.1 Xenophilus sp.
CACTGCGACGGCCGGGCTTCTGGCGCCGCCTGCTGCGCCGGCCCGGCCCGGCGCTGGCGCTGGCCTTTCTCGTCCTCTTGCTGGCCGCGGCGCTGCTGGCACCCTGGGCCGCCCGCTTCGATCCGCTCGCGGGCGGGCCGGACGCGCTGCTGGCGCCCATGAACGCCGGCCACTGGCTGGGCACCGACGACCTGGGCCGCGACGTGTGGGCGCGCGTCGTCTATGGCTCGCGGGTGTCGCTGCTGGTGGGCGTGGCCAGCGCGCTGCTGGCGCTGGCCGTGGGCGTGGCGGTGGGCGCGCTGGCCGGCTACTTCGGCGGCGCGCTGGACACCCTGCTGATGCGGGTGGCCGAGTTCTTCCAGACGCTGCCGCGCTTCGTGGTGGCGCTGATCGTCATCGCCCTGTACGGCACCAGCGTGTTCAAGATGGTGCTGGTGATCGCGGCGCTGTCCTGGCCGCAGATGGCGCGCGTGGTGCGGGCCAGCGCGGCCACGCTGCGGCAGTCGCAGTTCGTCGAGGCGGCGCGGGTGGCCGGCATGGGCCACGGCGGCGTCATCGTGCGCGAGATCCTGCCCAACGCGGCCGCGCCGATCATCGTGCTGGGCTCGCTGGACATCGCCATGGCCATCCTGATCGAGGCCAGCCTGAGCTTCTTCGGCCTGGGCGATCCGAACCAGGTCTCCTGGGGCACCATGCTCAACGAGGCGCAGCAGTACCTGCGCGATGCGTGGTGGATGTCGGTCTTCCCCGGCCTGGCGATCGCGCTGACGGTGCTGAGCTTCAACCAGATGGGCGATGCGCTCAACGACGCGCTCCACCCGCGCGGGGAGCAGCACCCATGAGCGGCGCCGAAGCCCTGCTGGAAGTGCGCGGCCTGTCGGTCGAAGTCGGCCGCGCCGGGCGCGCGCTGCGTGTGGTGCGCGACGTCTCCTTTTCCGTGCGGCGCGGCGAGGCGGTGGGGCTGGTGGGCGAATCCGGGTCCGGCAAGTCGATGACCGCCTTCGCGCTGCTGAACCTCTTTCCCTCGCCGCTGGCGCGGATCGCCGAGGGCGAGCTGCTGCTCGAAGGCCGCGACCTGCGCGCGCTGGCGCCCGACGCGCTGCGCCAGGTGCGCGGCGCGCGCATCGGCATGGTGTTCCAGGATCCGAGCAGCTACCTCGACCCGCTGCTGCCGGTGGGCCGGCAGATCGCCGAACCCCTGCGCGCCCACGGCCGCAGCGAAGGAGCGCAAGCCCGCGTGCTGGAGCTGCTGGAGATGATGGAACTGCCGCAGCCGGCGCAGACGGCGCGCAAGTACCCGCACGAGCTGTCGGGCGGGCAGCGCCAGCGGGTGCTGATCGCCGCCGCCCTGGCGCTGCGGCCGGCGCTGCTGATCGCCGACGAGCCCACCACCGCGCTGGACGTGACGGTGCAGGCCGGCATCCTCCAGCTGCTGGCGCGGCTGCGCAAGGAGCTGGACCTGGGCATCCTGCTGATCACGCACGACCTGGGCGTGGTGGCCGAAACCTGCCAGCAGGTGAACGTGATGTACGCCGGCGAGATCGTCGAGCGCAACGCGGTGCAGCCGCTGTTCGCGGCGCCGCGCCACCCCTACACGCAGGGGCTGCTGGGCAGCATCCTCACGCCGCGCTCGCGCGCCCATTCGCTGTTCTCCATCCCCGGCGCGGTGCCGGTCGCCGGACGCTGGCCGCCCGGCTGCCGCTTCCATCCGCGCTGCCCGATCGCGCGGCCCGGCCTGTGCGACCTGGAGCCGCCGCGTCTGCGCGCCACGGACGGCGGGGAGGGCCAGGACCGCTGCCACCTGAGCGATGAGCCGTGCAGCGCGAACGCCTGGCAGGCCACGCAGGAGGTGTCGTGAACGCACCGGCCCTGCTCGAAGCCCGCGCGGTCAGCCGCCTGTTCCCGCTGCGCGGCAGCGGCGGCCTGTGGCGGCCGCGCGCGATGCAACGGGCCGTCGACCAGGTCTCGGTGCAGCTGCATCCCGGCGAGGTGCTGGCGGTGGTGGGCGAAAGCGGCAGCGGCAAGACCACGCTGGGCCGCATGCTGCTGGGCCTGACGGCGCCCAGCGAAGGGGCGGTGCTCTACCGGGGCGAGGACGTCTCGCGCCTGCGCGGCGCGGCGTGGCAGCGCTTCCGGCGCGAGGTGCAGGTGGTGTTCCAGGACACCGGCGGCTCGCTCAACCCGCGCCGCGCCATTGCCCAGAGCGTCGCCCTGCCGCTGCGCCACAACCGGGGCCTGGACGCGCGGGCCGCGGCGCGCGAAGCCGGCGAGCTGCTCGAACAGGTCGGCCTGCCGCCCGCGCATTTCGGCCACCGGCTGCCGCACGAGCTGTCCGGCGGCCAGCGCCAGCGCGTGGGCATCGCCCGCGCCCTGGCCTCCCGGCCGGCCGTGATCGTGGCCGACGAGCCGGTGTCGGCGCTCGACGTGTCGATACGCGCCCAGATCCTGCGCCTGATGGCCAAGCTGCAGCGCGAGCGCGGGCTGGCCTACCTCTTCATCACCCACGACCTGGGCGTGGTGCGCGCCCTGGCCGACCGGGTGCTGGTGATGACCGGCGGCCGGGTGGTCGAAAGCGGCAGCGCCGACGCGGTGCTGGAGCGGCCCCGGCACGACTACACCCGCCAGCTTCTGGCGGCCACGCCGGTGCCCGATCCCTCCAGGCAGCATCCCGACTGAGCAAGGCATGCTGCTCGTCTTCGGCTCCATCAACCTCGACATCTCGCTGCGCGCGCCGCACCTGCCCGCGCCGGGCGAGACGGTGCTGGGCGACGGCTGCCTGGTCTCGCCCGGCGGCAAGGGCGCCAACCAGGCCCACGCGGCCCGCCGCTACGGCATGCCCACCACCCTGGTCGGCGCGGTGGGCAGCGATCCCTTCGCCGCGCCGGCGCTGGCCCGACTCCAGGCCGCCGGGGTGGACCTGGCCCCCCTGCAACGCCTGCCCGGCGCCACCGGCTGCGCCGGCATCGTGGTGGATGCGGCGGGCGAGAACCAGATCGTCGTCGCCCCCGGCGCCAACCTGCGGCTGCGCGCCTCGGCGGTGCCCGACGCGCTGCTGGCACGCGCCGGCGCCGTGCTGTTGCAAATGGAGATCGACCCCGCGCAGAACGAGGCCCTGCTGCGGCGCGTCGCCGGCCGCAGCGGCTGCCTGAAGCTGCTGAACAATGCGCCGGCCCAGCCGCTGCCCGGCGAGCTGCTGGGCTGGCTGGACCTGCTGATCGTCAACGAAGGCGAACTGCGCCAGACCGCCCGCGGCGCCGGCCTGGACGACTCGGGCGGCCCCCTGGAGCTGCTGCAGGCGCTGGCCAGCCGCTTCAACCTGACCGCGGTGCTGACCCTCGGCGCCGCCGGGGTGGCGGCCTGCACCGCCGCGGGCACCAGGCTGCGGCTGCCCGCCCTGCCGGTGGCGGCCACCGACACCACCGGCGCCGGCGACACCTTCGCCGGCGTGCTGGCGGCGGCCCTGCTGGAAGCGCGCCCCCTGCACGACGCGCTGGCCCGCGCCAGCGTGGCGGCCGGCCTGGCCTGCTCCCGCGCCGGCGCCCAGCTCGCGCAGCCCGGCCGCGACGAGATCGAGGCCGC
>JASGDG010000225.1:0-3342 GCA_047607325.1 Xenophilus sp.
ATCGCCGGGCCCGTGCGCACCTCGCCCGTGGCGGCGCTGGAGCCGCCGGTGCGCGACGGCCGGATCCTCGTCTTCGAGGGAGAACGCGGGCCGGAGTCGCTCGTGTCCTGGATGGACTTCGACGGCCGCATCGTGGAGCGCACCGACGTGAGCTGGGCGCAATTCCGGCAGGAGCGCGCCGCCGGGGGGCGCGGCAAAAGCCCGCCCCGCTTCCAGCAGGCGCGCTGGCTGCGGCAGTTCGCCCAGTGGCTCCACCCGCATGACGCCGCCGCCGCGAAGGCGGCCCAGCAGTCGCTGCGCGCCGGCGTGGCCGAGCTGCGCGAGGAGGCCGGCGACGAGCCCGCGCCGGACGACATCGCCGCGGCCGCCCTTGCCACCGCGCCCGGCTACCTGAGCTTCGACTGGAAGGACGACAGCGCCCTGCAAGCGCTGCGCGAGAACCTGCCCGACTTCGGCGACGCGCTGGCCGGGTACCACTGGAACCCGGCCGACAACGGCGAGGACATCGCCTCCGGCATCGAGGCGGCGCGCGCACACCTGGCCGGGCGCGGCCACGGCCTGGTCGAGATCGAGACGCACGGCGACGACTACGCGATCCTCGTGGTGCCGCAGGACCGGCTGGAGCCGCTGCTCGCGCTCTGCCGGCAGGCGCAACTGACGGTGCGGACGGGCACGGAGCCCCGGTAGCCGGCGGGAGAAGGACCCGCCCCGCGCGCGCCGGATGCCTCGATGCGCTTGGCCAGGCCTACCGCTGATGCGCGCCGCTCAGGCCCAGGGCGTCCTTGCTGGACAGTCTTGGCCTTGGCGCCAGCAACCGGCGCACGCGCAAGCGCGAGTTCCTCGATCAAATGAACCGCGTCATCCTCTGGTCCGAGTTGGTTGCCTTGATCGCGCCCGCCGCTCCCGAGGCGGGCCAGCGCGGCCAGCGCCCCTTCGCCGTTGAAGTGCTGCTGCGCATCCATTTCCTGCAACAGTGGTTCAACCTGTCGGACCCTGCGATGCAAGAAGCGCTGCACGACGTGCCGATGTTTCGCGACTTCGCGGGTCTTTCCAACTGGGGCGACGCACTGCCCGGGCAAGCGCCGGGTGCTGGGCAAGAACCAGCCCATTGAGGCGCTCACGGACAAGATCGAGAAGCTCAAGGCCAGCGTGCGGGCCAAGGTGGAGATCGAAGCGATCCGGCAGTACGTCGAGCGCGAAGAAGCCCGCGAGAGCTTCAAGCAGGAAGCTTTGGCATCCTGGGCGGCCTACAAGGAAACCGGCCGCCACCTGACCGGCCAGGAAGTCCGCACCTGGTTGAACACCTGGGGCACCAATGACGAAAGGGCGGTGCCTGGGTGCCACAAGCGGAATACTGACTGAACGACAGTGGCTCAGGGGTGGCCCATGGGATGGCCTGACATTACCCGGACGTCACAGCAGAACAATGTCGTACTGCCCCTGCCCCATCGCCGGCTCGGCCTGCAGCGAGATCGGCTTGCCGATGAAGTCCGACAGGCCCGCCAGGTGCCGGCTCTCCTCGTCGAGGAAGAGTTCGATCACCTGCGGCGGCGCGACGATGCGGAATTCGCGCGGGGTGAACTGGCGCGCCTCGCGCAGGATCTCGCGCAGCGCGTCGTAGGCCGTGGTGCGCGCGGTGCGCACTTGCCCCAGGCCGCCGCAGGCCTCGCAGGGCTCGCACAGCATGTGCGCCAGCGATTCGCGGGTGCGCTTGCGCGTCATTTCGACCAGGCCCAGCTGCGAGAAGCCGCCGGCCGTGGTCTTGACCCGGTCGCGCGCGAGCTGCCTGCGGAACTCGGCCAGCACCTGCTCCCGGTGCTCGTCGCGCGCCATGTCGATGAAGTCGACGATGATGATGCCGCCCAGGTTGCGCAGCCGCAGCTGCCGCGCGATGGCCTGCGTTGCCTCCAGGTTGGTCTTGAAGACCGTCTCGTCGAAGTTCCGCGCGCCGACGAAGCCGCCGGTGTTCACGTCCACCGTGGTCAGCGCCTCGGTCTGGTCGATGACGAGGTAGCCGCCGGACTTGAGCTGCACGCGCCGGCCCAGCGCCTGCGTGATCTCGTCGTCGACGCTGTACAGGTCGAAGATCGGCCGCTCGCCGGTGTAGTGCTGCAGCTTGCCGGCCGCCTGCGGCATGAACTCGCCGCCGAAGCGCAACAGTTGCTCGTACTGCTCGCGCGAGTCAATGCGGATGCTGGTGGTCTCCTCGGTCGTCAGGTCGCGCAGCACGCGCTGCAGCAGGCTCAGGTCCTGGTGCAGCAGCGACATCGGCGGCATGCGCAGCGCCAGCTCGCGGATGCGCGACCAGGCCTTGCGCAGGTAGGCGATGTCGTCGGCCAGTTCGGCGTCGCTGGCGTCCTCGCCGTTGGTGCGCAGGATGAAGCCGCCGTGGCCCGCGCCCTGCCCGCCCTCGCCCTGCGCGGCGGCCTCGGCCAGGGCCAGCAGGCGCTGGCGCAGCGCGTCGCGCTCGGCCAGCGGGATCTTCTGCGAGACGCCGATGTGGTTGTCCTGCGGCAGGAAGACCAGCATGCGCCCGGCGATGCTGATCTGGGTGGACAGGCGCGCGCCCTTGGTGCCGATCGGGTCCTTGATCACCTGTACCAGCAGCGACTGGCCCTCGAAGACCTGCTTCTCGATCGGCACCTGGGCGGCGCGGCCCGGTTCGCGGTCGGGCGGCGTGGCGGCGCCGCGCGAGCCCGGGGTGAAGGGCGCGACCAGGTCGGCGACGTGCAGGAAGGCGGTGCGCTCCAGGCCGATGTCGATGAAGGCCGACTGCATGCCCGGCAGCACGCGCTGCACCTTGCCGAGGTAGACGTTGCCGACCAGGCCGCGTTCCAGCGTGCGCTCGACGTGCAGCTCCTGCACGGCGCCGTGCTCGACGACGGCCACGCGCGTCTCCTGCGGCGACCAGTTGATGAGGATGTCCTGCATGTCCCTCAGGCGGAGAAGCCGGCGCGGCGCAGCAGCTGCGCCGTCTCGAAGGCGGGCAGGCCCATGATGCCCGAATAGCTGCCGGCGATGTGTTCGGCGAAGGCGCCGGCGCGGCCCTGGATGGCATAGGCGCCGGCCTTGCCGAGGGGCTCGCCGCTGGCGACGTAGGCGGCGACCTGCGCCTTCGTCAGCGGCGCGAAGCGCACCTGGGAGACGCTCAGCGCGGCCAGCCGCCGCCGGCCGGACTGGACGGCCACGGCCGTCAGCACGCGGTGCGTGCGGCCGGACAGCCCCGCCAGCATGCGGGCGGCGTCCTGCGCATCGGCCGGCTTGCCGAGGATCGCGCGGCCCAGCGCGACGGTGGTGTCGGCGCACAGGACCGGCGCCGCCGGCAGCCCGCGCGCCTGCAGC
>JASGDG010000226.1:0-3968 GCA_047607325.1 Xenophilus sp.
CGCGCTGCCGGCCTTCGCGCAGGTCGGCGCCGGCCCGGCGCGCTTCCTGGCCGGCGCCGCCGTCGCCGCCAGCCGGGCACGCAAGGAGATGGTGGCGCTGGCCCTGATCCGCGTGGCCGCCGCCGACCCCGACATGGCTGCCGCGCAGTTGGACGGCAAGTGGGGCCCCATGCTCTCGCCCGAGGAGCGCAACTGGCTGTGGGGCAGCATCGGCCGGCAGGCGGCGCAGCGGCTCTCGCCGCAGGCGCCGGGCTACTTCGCCAACGTGACGAGGAACGCCGACCTCACCGACGACATGCTGGGCTGGCGCGCGCGCGCCGCGCTGCGCATGGGGCGCTGGAAGGAGGTCGAGGCCGCCGTGGACGCGATGGGCGAAGAAGCCCGGCAGGACCCGGCCTGGATCTACTGGAAGGCGCGCGCCCTCCTGGCCCAAGGCGGCCCGCAGCGCCAGGAGGAGGCGCGCACGCTGCTGCAGTCCATCGCCGGCACGCGCGGCTTCTACGAGCTGCTGGCGCTGGAAGACCTGGGCCAGCGCGCGCAGGCGCCCACGCCGCCGGCGCCGCTCACGGCGGAGGAACAGGCCGCCGCGCGCGGCAACGTGTTCCTGCAGCGCGCGCTGTACGCCATCGGCATCGGCCTGCGCCCCGAGGGCGTGCGCGAGTGGAACTACGCCATCAACCTGCATGACAAGGGCGGCATGGACGACCGCGCCCTGCTGGCCGCCGCCGACCTGGCCTGCCAGCGCGAGGTGTACGACCGCTGCATCAACACCAGCGAGCGCACCCGGGGCGTCATCAGCGCCGAGCAGCGCTTCCCCATGCCCTTCCACGACACCGTGCTGCGCAAGAGCGCCGACGTCGGCCTGGACCCGGCCTACGTCTACGGCCTGATCCGCCAGGAGTCGCGCTTCATCATGGACGCGCGCTCCGGCGTCGGCGCCTCGGGGCTGATGCAGCTGATGCCCGCCACCGCGCGCTGGACGGCGCGCAAGATCGGGCTGGACTACACGCCCGGCATGCTCGGCGACAGCGAGACGAACATCACGCTGGGCACCAGCTACCTGAAGCTGGCGCTGGACGACTTCGACGGGTCCATGCCGCTGGCCGCCGCCGCCTACAACGCCGGGCCGGGCCGCCCGCGCAGCTGGCGCAACGGCCCGGTGCTGGATGCCGCCATCTGGGCCGAGAACGTGCCGTTCAGCGAAACGCGCGACTACGTCAAGAAGGTGCTGGCCAACACCACCCTCTACGCCGCCCTGATCACCGGCCGGCCGCAGTCGCTGCGCGACCGGCTGGGCACCGTGGGGCCGCCCTCCTCCGCCGAGCCCGAGCCGAACCGCGACCTCCCATGAACCGCTCCATCCATTCGCTGCGCGACCGCCTGCCGCCCTGGGCGCTGGACTGGCTCGACGTGCTGGTGCCGGCGCTGCAGGTGGCGCTCATCGTGCTGGCCGCCTGGCTGCTGATGCAGGTGGTGCGCCGGCTGATCCGCAGGCTGGCCGCGGCCTACGCGCTGCCCGCCGAGGTGGTGCTGCTGTCGCGCCGCACGGTCGGCTTCGTGGTCTACGGCGGCGCGCTGCTGTGGTGTCTGGAGCGGCTGGGCGTTTCCGGCGGCGTGCTGTGGACGGCCTTCACCGGCTTCGCCGCCGTCGGCGCGGTGGCCTTCTTCGCGGCCTGGAGCGTGCTGTCCAACATCTTCTGCGCGATCCTGATCTTCACCACCCGCGCCTTCCGCCTGGGCGACCTGGTGGAACTGGTGGAAGCCGGCGACAAGCCGGGCCTGAAGGGCCGCGTGGCCGACATCAACCTCGTCTACACCACGCTGGTGGAAAGCGGCGACGCCGCGGCCGGCACCACCCTGCAGCTGCCCAACAGCCTGTTCTTCCAGCGGGCGCTGCGGCGCTGGCACGGCGGCGCACCGCTGCCGGGCCTGTCGCCGGCGCCGCGCTGAGGCGCCGCAAAGCCGCGGCGCGCATCAATGGGCGCCACATCCGGCATCAACGCCACGGCCGGGCGCGGCTAGCATGGCCGGCCCGGCAAGGAGGCCCCGCACATGTCCGCACTGAAGCTCTACATCGGCAACAAGAACTACTCGTCCTGGTCCATGCGCCCCTGGGTGCTGATGAAGCAGGCCGGCATCCCCTTCGAGGAGGTGATGGTGCGCTTCGACTCCTTCGGCGCCGACTCGCGCTTCAAGGCCGTGGCGACGGCCGTCAATCCGTCCGGCACCGTGCCCGTGCTGCTCGACGGCGAACTGGCCGTGTGGGACACGCTGGCGATCGCCGAGTACCTGGCCGAGCGCTTCCCCGGGCGCCGGCTGTGGCCCGGCGACGCGGCCGCCCGGGCCCGCGCGCGCAGCATCTGCGCCGAGATGCACGCCGGCTTCACCGCCCTGCGCGGCCACTGCGGCATGAACATCGAGGCCGATCTGCGCGAGGTCGGCCGGCGCGTGCTGGCCGAGCAGGCCGGCGTGCGCGGCGACCTGGAGCGCATCGGCAGCATGTGGAGCGAACTGCTGGCGGCGCACGGGGGGCCGATGCTCTTCGGCGACTTCTGCATCGCCGACGCCTACTACGCGCCGGTGGCCTCGCGCATCCGCACCTACGGCCTGCCCGTGCCGCCCGAGGCGCAAGCCTATGCCGACCGCCTGCTGGCCCTGCCGGGCGCGCAGGCCTGGATCGCCGAGGCGCTGGCCGAGCACGACTTCGTGCCCTTCGACGAACCCTACCGCAGCCACCGCTGAACGGCGCGCTGCCTACACTCGCGCCGATGGAAACCTACCTCGTCGGCGGCGCGGTGCGGGATGGCCTGCTGGGCCTGCCCGTGTCGGACCGCGACTGGGTGGTCGTGGGCGCCACGCCCGAACAGATGGCGGCGCAGGGCTTCGAGCCGGTGGGGCGCGATTTCCCGGTGTTCCTGCACCCGCGCACGCACGAGGAATACGCGCTGGCCCGCACCGAGCGCAAGAGCGCGCCGGGCTACCGCGGCTTCGTCGTGCACGCGGCGCCCGGGGTCACGCTGGAGGAAGACCTGGCCCGGCGCGACCTGAGCATCAACGCCATGGCGCTGCCCGCCGCCCTGGCCGACACCCGGCCGCTGCCCGCCGAGGCCCTGATCGACCCCTTCCACGGCCGGCGCGACCTGGAAGGCAAGGTGCTGCGCCACGTGACCGGCGCCTTCCGCGAGGACCCGGTGCGCATCCTGCGGCTGGCGCGCTTCGCCGCGCGCTTCCACGACTTCGCCGTCGCGCCGGAAACGATGGCGCTGATGCGCGGAATGGTGGCCGCCGGCGAGGCCGATGCGCTGGTGCCCGAGCGCGTGTGGCAGGAGCTGGCGCGCGGCCTGATGGAGGCGAAGCCCTCGCGCCTGTTCGAGGTGCTGCGCGCCTGCGGCGCCCTGGCCGTGCTGCTGCCCGAGGTCGATGCGCTGTGGGGCGTGCCGCAGCCGGCCGAGCACCACCCGGAGATCGACACCGGCGCGCACCTGATGATGGTGCTGGACGCGGCCTCCCGCCTGGACGCGCCGCTGGCCGTTCGCTTCGCCTGCCTGACCCACGACCTGGGCAAGGGCAGCACGCCGGCCGCCCTGCTGCCCCTCCACATCGGCCACGAGCAGCGCAGCGCCGAACTGCTGGCCGGCGTGTGCGAGCGCTGGCGCGTGCCCGGCGAGATCCGCGAGCTGGCCGAGGTGGTGGCGCGCGAGCACGGCCACATCCACGCCAGCGGCGGCTTCGGCGCGGCGGCGCTGGTGCGGCTGCTGGAGCGCTGCGACGCCTTCCGCAAGCCGCAGCGCTTCGCCGAGGCGCTGCTGGCCTGCGAATGCGACGCGCGCGGCCGGCTGGGGCTGGAAGAACGGCCCTATCCGCAGCGCGGCCGGCTGCTGACGGCGCTGGAGGCCGCGTGCGGTGTGCCGACCGACGCCGTCGCGCGCGAGGCCATGGCGCGCGGCGCACGCGGGCCGCAGGTCGGC
>JASGDG010000227.1:0-9995 GCA_047607325.1 Xenophilus sp.
CGCCGGCAACGGCCCCGCCGCGGCCGCGCTGCTCGATCCGGGCGCCCGTCCCCGGGACCGCGCCGAGCTGATGCTGGCCGCGCAGGCCGGCGTCGCCGCGCGCAGGGTGGAGGCGCTCGCGGCCCCGCTGCGCGACTGGGTGGCGCTGCACCCGCGCGATGCCGGCGCCTGGCACGCCCTGTCGGCGGTGTACGAGGCCCAGGGCGAGACGCTGCGCGCCATCCGCGCCGATGCGGAAGCCCGGGTCGCCATGCTCGACTACGTGGCCGCGCGCGACCGCTTGCGCGCCGCGCAGGACGGGGTGCGCCAGGCCGGCCCGGGCGTGAAGGTGGACCATTACGAGGCGTCGATCATCGACGCCCGCGCGCGTGCCGTGGAGCCCCTGGCGAAGGAGCAACTGGCCGACCAGGACAAGCCGGCGCGGTGACGCGCCGGCGGCTCAGCGCCGGCCGAGCAGCCCGCCCAGCGCCGACTCGATCACCAGGCCGATCAGCGAATACAGCACCGAGCCCAGCACCGCGGCCCAGAAGCCGTTGACGTGGAAGCCGCCGAGCAGCCCCGAGGCGGCCCAGAACAGCAGGGCGTTGATGACGAAGAGGAACAGGCCCAGCGTGACGAGGGTGACCGGCAGGGTGAGGATGACCAGCACCGGCCGCACGATCAGGTTCAGCAGGCCGATCACCGCCGCCGCGACGAGGGCGCTGCCGAAGCTCGCCACCTGCACGCCGCCGTAGAGATAGGCCACCGCCAGCAGCGCCACGGCGCTGAGCAGCCACTTGAAAATCAGACGCATGGGCGCCAGCATAGCGCGTTCATCCCGCGACCCCGCCACGGGCCGCGCGGCGCCGGGCCGCGGCCTTGCCGATCGCCAGCACCAGCAGGGCGCCGGCGGCGCTGGCGGCATACGGGATGGCGTCGCCTGGCGGCAGCTTGGGCATCCACTGCCAGCGGGCCGGATCGGCCAGCGCCGGGTCGGTGGCCAGCATGCCGCCGGCGATCCAGCCCAGCAGCATGCCGCCGGCCGTGACGATGACCGGATAGCGCTCCATCAGCCGGATGACCAGCTGGCTGCCCCAGACGATGATCGGGATGGAGATCAGCAGGCCCAGCACCACCAGCAGCAGCGCGTGCTCGCCCGCGTTCTGCGCCGCGCCGGCGATGGCGATCACGTTGTCCACGCTCATCACCAGGTCGGCCACGATGATGGTCCTGACGGCGGCCCACAGCCTGTCGCTGCCCTGGATGCCGTCATGGCCCTCGTCCTCGGGGGACAGCAGCTTGGCGCCGATCCACACCAGCAGGCCGGCGCCGACGACCTTGAGGAAGGGGATGTCCAGCAGCGTCATCGCGAAGGCGATGAGGACCACCCGCAGGATGATGGCGCCGGCCGTGCCGAGGACGATGCCCTTCCTGCGCTGCGCCGGCGGCAGCTTGCGGCAGGCCAGCGCGATCACTACCGCGTTGTCGCCGCCGAGCAGGATGTCGATGACGATGATCTGGCCCAGCGCGACCCAGAACTCGGGAGAGGTCAGAAATTCCATAGGTTCCTCGTTGTCTGACACGGGTGTGGGAATCGCCAGCGAGGCGCTTTCCCGCCTGGCCTGCCGCGTGCGACAACCGAGGGCGTGGGGATCGTCCAGCCGGGGCGGTGGACGGGGGCACGGCCTTGATCAGCCCGCGAAAGGCTCATCAAAGGTCTTGCTCGGCTGGCGCGGCGCGTGGAGCGCGGCGCGGGCGACCCGGTCTGCCGGAAGCGGATGCTTCGTACTGACGACAGACCGACGGGCCGCAGGCGGTGCACCCGGGGCGGGTGTGCCGATGGGCCGCGGGAGCTACTCCCCCTCGAATCCCCGCATTGGAGCACAGGCGGCGCGGCGCGGCCAGGGAGCCCTCATGCTTTGTCGGGGTTCCGGCCGATCTAACATCAGCGCCCTTTGTTCCGATCCCCATGGCCGGCATCCACATCACCGACATCGAAGCCGCCATCAACTTCTGGCGCGAGAAGAAGCCCTCGCCCGACGGCGTGACCCTGGCGCCCGAGGTGCGGGCGCTGGCCGAGGTGTACGCGCTCATGGTCTTCCACCGCGAGGACGAGGTGGACGAGGCCGGCTTTCCCGCCCGGGCCTGGGCCGCATGGATGGCCTGGTACGAGACCACGCCCGACACGCCCTGCATCGCCATCTGCTCGACCAGCCAGGGCGACGAGGAATGCAAGGGCTGCGGCCGCACCTTCGGAGAGGTGCAGCACTGGCCGGCCATGACGCCGGCCGAGAAGCGCCAGACGTGGCGCCGCATCACCCTGCAGGACACGGCCTGGCGCTTCAACCGCTATGCCGAGCGGGCGCGTGGGGCGCAGGGCGGGCCGGGGCCCGCCTGAGCTACTTCCAGCGCACCGGCTCGATGTCCACCGCGCGCTGGCCGTCGCCCAGCATCAGCAGGCCTTCCTGCACGGTGGCCTGCAGGCGCATGCTGCGCTGCGCCATCGCGCCGAGCTGCTGAACGGCGGCCGTCGGCAGGCGCCAGACCTCCAGGTTCGCCAGGCGCACGAGCTTGCCTCCGATGCCGCGCCACCACACCTCGGCGGCCTGGCCGTGGGCGTACAGGCGCACGGCGTCGCTCTTGCCGCAGGCCTTGGCGATGGGGCGCTCCTCGGGCTGGCCCACTTCCATCCACAGGCGCGTGCGGCCGGTGAAGTCGCGCAGCCAGACGTCGGGCTCGTCCGGGTCGGACAGGCCGGCGCCGAAGGCGAGCGTGCCGTCGCCGCCGCAGCGGCCCTGCAGTTCGTGCGCGTTGAGCGCCAGCGCCGCCAGGCGCACCATCATCCGCTCGTCGGTCTCGCTCGGGTGGCGCGCCAGGGTCAGGGCATGGTCGGCGTAGTAGCCGTGGTCGATGTCGGCCACGGCCACCTCGGCCTTGAAGACGGTGGACTTGAGCGCCACTAGATGCGCCTGGCCAGTTCTTCGGCCTTGCCGGTGTAGCTGCCGGGCGTCAGGGCCAGCAGGCGTTCCTTCTCGGCCTCGGGGATCTCCAGCGAGCGGATCAGCGCGTGCAGCGCCTCGGCCGTCACCGCCTGGCCGCGCGTGACTTCCTTGAGCTTCTCGTAGGCGCCGGCCACGCCGAAGCGGCGCATCACGGTCTGGATCGGCTCGGCCAGCACTTCCCAGCTGGCGTCCAGGTCGGCGGCCAGGGCGGATTCGTTCAGCTCCAGCTTGCCCAGGCCGGCGGCTAGGCTGGCATAGGCCAGCACCGCGTAGCCGAAGGCGACGCCGACGTTGCGCAGCACGGTGGAGTCCGTCAGGTCGCGCTGCCAGCGGCTGATGGGCAGCTTCTCGGAGAGGTGGCGCAGCAGCGCGTTGGCCAGGCCCAGGTTGCCCTCGGCGTTCTCGAAGTCGATCGGGTTGACCTTGTGCGGCATGGTCGAGGAGCCGATCTCGCCGGCCTTCAGGCGCTGCTTGAAGTAGCCCAGGCTGATGTAGCCCCAGACGTCGCGCGAGAAGTCGACCAGGATGGTGTTGGCCCGCGCCACGGCGTCGAACAGCTCGGCCATGTAGTCGTGCGGCTCGATCTGGATGCTGTAGGGCTGGAAGGTCAGGCCCAGGCCAAAGGGTTCGGAGAACCCGTGTCCGGGCCCGGGCGCCGGCGTCTCGACCACCTTTCGGCTGAAGGCCTCCCAGTCGAAGCCGGGCCAGGCCGCCAGGTGCGCGTTGTAGTTGCCCACCGCGCCGTTCATCTTGCCCAGCAGCTTCACGGCGGCGATGCGCTCGCGCGCCGTCGCCAGGCGCACCGCCACGTTGGCGATCTCCTTGCCCACGGTGGTGGGGCTGGCGGTCTGGCCGTGGGTGCGGCTGAGCATGGGGATGGCGGCGAAGTCGTGTGCCATCTTCCTCAGCGTAGCGACGATGCCGTCGAGCGCCGGCAGCAGCACCTGGTCGCGCGCGGCCTGGATCTGCAGCGCGTGGCTGGTGTTGTTGATGTCCTCGCTGGTGCAGGCGAAGTGCACGAACTCGGCGGCGCCCAGCAGCTCGGGCCGCGCCTCGAACTTCGACTTGATCCAGTACTCGACGGCCTTGACGTCGTGGTTGGTGGTCTTCTCGATCTCCTTGATCGCCAGCGCGTCGGCCTCGGAGAAATGGGACACCAGCCCCAGCAGGTACTTGCGTGCACCCGGCGTCAGCGGCTTGAACTCGGCGAAGCCGGCGTCCGACAGCGCGATGAACCACGCCACCTCGACCTGCACGCGGCGGTGCATGTAGCCCTGTTCGCTCATCAGCGGGCGCAGCGCGGCGAGCCGGCCGGCATAGCGGCCATCGAGGGGGGAGAGGGCGGAAACGGGGGAGAAGCTCATCCGGGAATTGTAGGAGCCGCCCCCCGCGCGGGCGGGCCGCCGGGGCATGCCGGGCCCGTAGAATCGATTCGCGACAACGACAACATCCTCGAGGGAAAGCAGCGCATGAAACTCATCGGATCGACCACCAGTCCGTACGTGAGGAAAGTGCGCGTGGTGCTGGCCGAGAAGCGGCTGGACTGCCAGTTCATCCAGGAAGATGTCTGGTCCGACGACAGCACCGTCGCTGCTTCCAATCCGCTGGGCAAGGTGCCCTGCCTGGTGATGGACGGGGGGGAGGCGATGTTCGACTCGCGCGTGATCGTCGAGTACCTGGACACGCTCTCGCCGGTGGGCAAGCTGATCCCGCCCGCCGGCCGCGAGCGCGCCGAGGTCAAGACCTGGGAGGCGCTGGCCGACGGCGTGATGGACGCCGGCGTGCTGTGGCGCCTGGAGGCCACCTGGCCCAAGCGCGCCGAGGGCGAGCGCAGCCAGGCCTGGATCGAGCGCCAGCGCGGCAAGGTCGAGGCCGGCATCGCCGCCATGGCCCACGGGCTGGCCGACAAGCCCTTCTGCAGCGGCATCCACCTGAGCCTGTCCGACATCGCCGCTGGCTGCGCGCTGGGCTGGCTCGGCTTCCGCCTGCCCGAGGTCGACTGGCGCGGCAGGCACCCCAATCTGGCGCGCCTGCACGACAAGCTGCTGCAGCGCCCGAGCTTCGCCGACACGCAGCCCTGCTAGGGTTCCGCCGGTACGCGCCCGGACCTGCATGGGTGGAGAAACTTCCGGCGGTTTCCTTGGGCCTCCAGCCCACCGTCGCCATGCCATGTGCATCGGGCTTCCCGCGCTCGTCCAACGGCTTGTCCGTGAAGGCGATCAGGTCGTCGATCCGTGGCTGCAGGCCCTTCAGACAGGAGTGGCGCGAGCCGGCCTGCGGTCAGGACCGGCCCCCTGAAATGCGCGCCAGACGGGGGTTGGCGGCTGGCGCGGGTTGAAAGGCACGGGCGAACGCCAGCAGATCGCGGGGATAGACCATGTGGTCGATCCGGCGGTCGTCAATGCCGTAGAGCAGCGCCACGGCGCCGGCCTCGAAAGCCCAGTCGCCGAAGTAGTCGCCACCGTCCTCGGTCATGCGCTCGTGGCCGCCGTGCCAGGGCGTGTCCTTCATGGCCGGATACCAGGCCTGGCAGTACTCGGCCAGCTTGGCCGACGCTTCTTCCGGCGTCTCGGCGTACATGGCGCGGACGAGCAGTTCCTCGTAGAGGGTGTCCTCGCCGGCATAGGCGGGGTCCTGGAGCTTGGCGATGCGCGGCAGCAGATCGCGGCGGTGTAGCAGGTAGCACAGGCCGATCAGTTGCATGCAGCGTTCGTAGTCGGCGATTTCGTATTCAAAGTTGAAGGGCACAAATTCCGGTTCGCCTTCGTACTCGCCCAGGCGTTTCTGGTATTCCTCGGCGGATTCCAATCTGAAGAGCAACGCCTGTGAGGGTCGCAACGCCAGCGCCCCGGCGCATGATCGCTGCGGCCAGCGCCGCCTGCGGGCTCACCCGGCGCGCAAACTCGATGCCCAGGGAGTGTGCTGCTGGCGCGCCAGTACCTGCCCAAGGGCACGGACCTCATGGCTGCAGCCAGCACCAGCTCGATGCCATTGCCGACGAGATCAACAACCGCCCGCGCAAGGGACTGGGGATGAGAACGCCTCTGGCGCTCTACCGGCAATTGCTGGTCACCCACCCTCAGCCACCATCGAACACCAGTCACTGAAACGGTGGGTGCTGCACTTCAGATTTGAATCCGCCCGCCATCGATGCGAAGCGGTACAGCAATCCATGTCGAATGGACCGAGGAGCCTGGGATGGTTGATTGCGGTGCGTAGCATTTGCGAAGGGCGCCCCGTCGGGCGCCCTTCGTGCTTTCCAGAGAGAAATAAAAATGCTGCGAAGCGCCCCGAAACGAAAGGAGGGAGGGAGGGAGGAGGAGAAGAGTCGCCTCGGGATTGCATCCGGGCCCGTCGGGCACCAGGAAGGCTTCGCAGCAGCAAACCGTTCCGGCATCATGCGCGCCGGTGCAATCTGGGAATGTAGGCGGAGGCAGACGGTTCCGCCGACTTCGTAAAGGTTTGTGTCGCTCGCGCGCGCTTCAAGGCGGGGCGGGCGCCCCCAGCGCCTGTTCGATGGCGTGCACGACGTCCGCGTCGTCGGGCCTGGTCTTGCTCGGCCAGACCTGCAGCACCCGCCCGTCGCGGGCGATGAGGTACTTGTAGAAGTTCCACCCGGGTGCGGTGCCGGTCGCGCCGGCCAGCGCGCGGAACAGCGGGTTGGCGTCGGCCCCGCGCACGGCGGATGGGGCGAACATGGGGAATCTGACGCCGAAGGTGTTCTCGCAGAACGCGGCGATTTCCTGATTGGAGCCCGATTCCTGCGCGAAATCGTTCGACGGGAAGCCCAGCACCACCAGGCCGCGCTCGTGGTACCGGCCGTGCAGCGCCTCCAGCCCGCGGTACTGCGGCGTGAAGCCGCAGAAGCTGGCGGTGTTGACCACCAGCAGCACCCTGCCCGCGTACTGGCACAGGGGCTGCGGCGTCTCGTCCTGCAGGCGCGGGAAGGTGTGCCGCAGAATGGCCGGGCATGCTGCGGCCGGGGCGTCCGCCGGCGCCTGGGCGGCCTGCGCGGCGGCGGCCGGCAGGGCGAGCCAGGCCAGGAGAAGAAGAGGGCGCATGGGCATGCTCCTGATGGCGTTGGGGGTTTGCGGCAGCGGGCGGCCCCGGCGGCGCGCAGGGCGCATCATCGCGCCTGGCACGCCGCAGGCCAAGAGCCGGGCCGGCCCCAGAATCACCGGACGCCACTCAGGCAGGAGCGGAAGGACGTCGATGCTGTACCCGGAACTCTTCAGGCAACTCGAATCCGTGCGCTGGCACATGGAGCGGGACATCCCCTGGCAGGACTTCGACGCCGGCCTGCTCACCGACGAGCAGGCGCAGACCGTCAAGATGAACGCCATCACGGAGTGGTCGGCGCTGCCGGCCACCGAGATGTTCCTGCGCGACAACCGGCACGACAGCGACTTCTGCGCCTTCATGTCGGTCTGGTTCTTCGAGGAGCAGAAGCATGCGCTGGTGCTGATGGAGTACCTGCGGCGCTTCCGCCCCGAGCTGGCGCCCACCGAGGAGGAGCTGCACGACGTGCGCTTCGACTTCGACCCGGCGCCGCCGCTGGAGACGCTGATGCTGCATTTCTGCGGCGAGATCCGGCTGAACCACTGGTACCGCCGCGCGGCCGAGTGGCACACCGAGCCGGTCATCAAGCACATCTACACCACCCTGAGCCAGGACGAGGCGCGCCACGGCGGCGCCTACCTGCGCTACATGAAGCGGGCGATGGAGAAGTTCGGCGACGAGGCGCGCGCCGCCTTCGCCAAGGTCGGCGTGCTGATGGCCAGCGCGCGCCGCACCGCGCAGGCGCTGCACCCGACCAACCTGCACGTGAACAAGGCCCTGTTCCCGCGCGACACCATCCAGAGCCGCATGCCCGACCCGGACTGGCTGGAGCGCTGGCTGGACACGCAGATCAAGTTCGACGCCGCCTGGGAAGGCAAGGTGGGCGAGCGCATCCTGCACAACCTGAGCCTGCTGCTCAACGGCAGCTTCAAGACCGTGCAGGAACTGAACCGCTACCGCAAGGAGCTGGCGGCCAAGCTGGGCCCGCAGCCGGCGTACCAGGGCGCCTGAGCGCCGCCGTGGCGCCGGCGCGCCTGTCACAACCGGCCGGTCCGGCCCGTCTGGTCCTGATGGACGCCGCCACCGCCACCTTCGCCCTCCACCGCCCGCGCCTGAAGGGCATCGCCTACCGCATGCTCGGCTCCGTCGCCGAAGCCGAGGACGTGGTGCAGGACGCCTGGCTGCGCTGGCACGCATCGGCCGCGCCCGCCCCCGACAACCCCGAGGCCTGGCTGGTCACCGTGACCACGCGCCTGGCCATCGACCGCCTGCGCTCGGCCCAGGTGCAGCGCGAGCACTACGTCGGCACCTGGCTGCCCGAGCCGGTGGTGCAGGCGGCGCAGGGCGAGGGGCCGCCCACGCCGGAGCAGCTGGTCGAGCGCGCCGACAGCCTGTCGGTGGCCTTCCTCGCCGTGCTGGAGCGGCTGGCGCCCGATGCGCGCGCCGCCTTCCTGCTGCGCGAGGTGTTCGAGGTGGACTACGCCGAGGTCGCTGCCACCCTCGGCAGGAGCGAGGCGGCCTGCCGCCAGCTGGTGCACCGCGCGAAAGCGGCGGTGCAGGAGGCGCGGCCGCGCTTCGCCGTGCAGCCCGAGCGCCACCGGGCCCTGCTGCGCAGCTTCGCCGAGGCCGCCACGCGCGGCGACCTGCAGGGGCTGAAGGCGCTGCTCGCCGAGGACGTGGCGCTGATCGGCGACGGCGGCGGCAAGGTGCCTTCGTTCGGCCGGCCGCTGGTGGGCGGGCAACGGGTCGCGCAGCTGTACTTCGCCGTGGCGCGGCGCCATGCGGGCGCCCTGCGCGTCGAGGTGGCCGGGGTCAACGGCGCGCCCGGCCTGCTGCGCTGGACGGGTGGCGTGCTGGAGTCGGTGCAGGCCATCGAATGGGAGGGCGCGCGCATCGTGCGCATCCACGCGCAGCGCAACCCGGACAAGCTGGCGCGCGTGGCGGCGGCGCTGGCCAGGGCCTGAGCGCCGGCCCCGGCCGGTTTCAGCGCCGCTCGACGACGATCGGCGACAGCCTCAGCCCGTCGCGCAGCTGCGCCTGCGCGGCACCGGCCGCCTCGCGGCTGGCGAAAGGCCCGGCCTGCAGCCGGTGCGTGCCGCCTTCGCTGAAGACGCGCAGCTGCGGCGCCAGCGCGGGCAGCGTGCGGCCGGCCCGGGCCTGCAGGCCCTCGGCGCCCTCACGCTCGCGGAAGGCGCCCAACTGCACCCAGAAGCCGGCCGTGGCAGCGGTCGGCGGCGCCGTGGCGGCGGCGGGTGCAGGGGTGGGCGGCGCCATCGGCGGCAGCGCGTCCACCTGCATGTTGCGGAAGCGTGGCGGCGGCGCGGTGCTGTCGCTCGCGGTGCCGGGCGGCGTGGACACCGCGGCCGCCTGCGCGAGCAGCATCGGCTCGGGGCGGTCGGCCGCGGTGGCCGCCACCGGCGCCACCCAGGCCGGAGGGACGGCCGCCGCCTGCGCGCGCTCGTCGGGTGGCGCGGCGGCGAGCTGTGTGCCGCCGTCGCGGCGCCAGGCCCCGGTGCGGATGTCCTCGTTGGTGATGCGCTCGATCTCCACCGGGGCCACGCCGCGCAGCAGGTCCAGCTTGAGCGCGGCGGTGTAGCTCAGGTCGATGATGCGGTCGTCGTGGAAGGGGCCGCGGTCGTTGACCCGCACGATCACCTCGCGCCCGTTGGCCGGGTTGCGCACGCGCACGTAGCTGGGCAGCGGCAGCGTCTTGTGCGCGGCCGTCATGGCGTACATGTCGTAGGGCTCGCCGCTGGCCGTGGTCCTGGCGTGGAAGCCGGTGCCGTACCAGGAGGCCAGGCCGCGCTCGCGGAAGGGCCGGTCGTCGGTGATCGGCACGTAGCTGCGTCCGAGCACGGTGTAGGGCTTGCTGGTGCTGCCGCTGGCGCGGATGGGCTCCACGCGCGGCTCGGCGTCGGGCACGCCGGCCAGGTTGGCGGGCGGCGAGGCGGGGGC
>JASGDG010000228.1:0-9258 GCA_047607325.1 Xenophilus sp.
CCCTGCGCCTGGCGGACCGCGCCGTGGCGCTGCGCCAGTCGCCGCACGAGGCGGCGAACAACGCGTTGTGCCGCGCCCGGCTGGCCGCGATGCGCGGCGACGGCCTGGCCGCCGGGCCGCACCTCGACACCGCCATGGAAGCGTTCCAGCGCCTGGCCATGGACTGGCACCTGCGCCAGGCCGAGGCGCTGCGCGCCACGCTGTGAGGGGGCTGGCCAGAGCCTGGGAGTTTTTTGGTTTGATGATGACCCTGGCCCGGTGGTTCGCTGGACTGCGCCGAGGCCCGATACAGCAGGTTTATCAATCACTTAGGTGATGCCAACATGTGCCAGTCGGGCGATGATGGCCGAACCATCCTCGGGCGCGTGGCGGCCCGTGTCCGCAGGCTGGAAGCCCTGCGCTGGGCCTGCATCGTGGAGCGGGTGGCCGAAGGGCTGTGGAAGGTGCCTGCCGACCTTCCCGAGCAGGGCCGCCGCTACGACGCGCAGCGTCTGGGCGGCGTGGCGGTGGCGCTGAAATCGCACCAGCCCATTGAGCGGCAGGTCCGCGTCATGGGGGCCACCTCCTGGCTCGACCAGCAGTTGATCGGCAGTGGCTCGGGCCTGGGCGACCTGGGCTTGGGTGGCGAGGCCAAGCAGGCAATGCAGCAGCGCGCCGACTTCCTGGCCGAGCAACGCGGACAGCGCGTGATCTGGCCGAATGCGAGGCCCTACGATTGGATAGCTTCGTCAATCATGACGGGAGGCATTCAATTGACTTTCAACGAGCGCGTCTGCTGCCCACACGATTGCATGACCGGGGCCATCTGCTCCCCCCAAAGTTTGACTGATGGCATAGGCCCCTTCGACCAGGAGCAGAAGCGCATCACCAAGTTGTTCGGGATGTGGTGCTCCCAAGGCGTGAGCGATATGGGTCATGCGCTGCCGCCATTCGCGCTTATTGGCTTGAGCGACCGCGTGCCCCGGATGTGAAGGGTCGGGAAACTCCGAGCTGTAGTTGATGAACGGACAGCCACGGTATCCCGGCTGGGTTGTTCGACTTGCCAGATAGGACATGACGGCGCGCAGTTGAGCACGCGGATCGCCCTGGTGCGCAAAGAAATCCTCGTCCATCTGTTTCCAGAAGGCAGCATTGCGCTGCTCCAGATAGGCAACGATCAGATCGTCCTTGGACGAAAAGCTGCGATACAGGCTGATCTTCGCCACGCCGGCTTGCTTCACGATTTCTTCGACCCCGACAGCTCGGATGCCCTGGCGATAGAACAGATCGGCAGCAACATCGAACACCCGTTCACCTGCCGGCTTCTGCCCGGCGGCGTTGGGAGATTTTCGAGGGGCGGGCTTGCTCATCGGGTCACTACTTCCTTGGCTTACTTGACTTGTAACTGACCGGTTCGTATCATGATGCCGTGCTGTCGCCAGCTTGACCAGTCCTCACTGGGGCACGCCCTGCCAAGGGAGCCCGGCAACCGCACTTTTAGGAGATGGATGTCATGAAGCATTTCGTTGTCGAGGCCAAATACCTCGTGCCGTTTGAGCAGATCAAAGGAGCGATCCCACAGCATCGTGATTTTCTTCAGCAGGGGTACGACAAGGGGCTTTTTCTTTGTTCCGGCCCCAAGCAACCACCTACCGGCGGATTTCTATTGGCGCGCGCCAAGTCGAAAGAAGATCTTGAAGCGTTCTTTGAAAACGAACCATTCCACAGGGCCAACTTGGCAAGTTTCACGTTCACCGAGTTTGACCCCGTTAAGCGCCAAAGTTGGGCGGAGCATTGGTTTGGCGAGACGAACGACTAATGCAGGACTTTAGCAAGATCGCCACGCTGGCAGCACAACGTCAGGGGGGAATGACGGCGCTGAAAAAACTTCTCGCCGCAACGCCTTTTCTTTCGCCTGCGGCGATGACCGCCATGCCGGACGATCGCATTCTCAGCGCGCGGCCTCGAAGGCGGCCAGCGTCTGGCCGGAGGCGTCCAGCAGCACCATGCGCCCCGGCGCGGGCAGCCGGTAGCTGGTGGTGGCCTGGAGCCTCTGCAGAAAGCGGCTTTCGAGCTGGTTGCGTCCGTCGTCCGCGCAGGCCATCCGGGTCGAACCCAGCGGCGACAGGTGCAGCCGGCTGCCGCTGCGCGTGTAGCTGCCGGCCAGCCGGTTGCAGCCGCCGCTGCCGCTCACCCGCCCGGCGCCGCGTTCGAATTGCAGCTGCGGATTGCGCGCCGGATCACTGCCGGGCGCCACCGGCTGCCCGTCCATCTGCGCCAGCCGCCAGACCGGGCCCTCGATCGGCTCGTCCAGCGCGATGCCGCTGCCGCAGGCGCCCAGGCTGGCGGCCAGGGGCAGCAGGGCGGCGGCTTTCAGGACAGAACGGTGCCAGGCTTCTGGGTACATCGGATCCTCTTGGGAGAAGGTCTGCACGGAAAGCAGGCGATCGTATGAGGCGGTCGCTCAATTCGGTGGCATAGACTGGGCGGCCGAGCGATTCGCCCGCTTGATCCAGGTTGCATCAGTTGACAGGAAGACCGACCCCGGCCCCGTCCCATGGGGTGGCCATTGCATGGGCCCTTCTCGGGACATTCGCCTTCGCCCTGCTGCTGGCGCTCGGCCGCCTGCTGGGCGTGGCGGCCAGTGCGCCGGCGCTGGAGGTGGTGTTCTTCCGGTACCTCGGCGGGCTCATCACGATGCTGCTGATTCTCGGGGCTCGGCGGTTCCAGGGCTTCCAGTGGAAGGGCACGGCGGGCATGCGCGGGCACGTGTTCCGGGCGCTGTGCGGATCGGGGGGCGTGGTGTGCTCGCTCTATTCCGCCTCCAACATGCCCTTCGCCGACGCCACGGCCATCGGGCTCACCCAGGGGATGCTGGTGGTGTGCCTGGCGGCCGTGTTCCTTCGCGAACGCCTGACGCTGACCCAGTGGCTGGCCGCCGCCGCATGCGCGGCCCGGCATCGTGGTCTTCGGCAAGAGCGGCCTGCATTGGCCGGCGCCGGGCTACATCGTCCCCGCCGTGGCGGGCCTGGTCGGCGCCCTGCTGGTCGCGGGCGAGGTCGTGCTGATCCGGACGCTGGCGGTGAGGGACTCGGCATCCACGGTGCTGCTCCATGTGAATGGCTGGGCCTGCCTTTTTCTCGCGCTCCCGGTGGCCTGGGCTTGGCAGCCCGTCACGGTGCCGCAAGCCCTCCAGCTGGCAGCCCTGGGGCCCTTGGCCATCGCAGGCCAGTACTTCAACATCCAGGCCTTCCGGCGGGCGCCGGCGTCGCTGCTGGGGCCGGTTGGATACAGCCGGCTCCTCTTCGCGGCGGGCCTGGGCTTTCTGCTGTTCGCGGAGGTGCCCGATTCCGGCACCTGGCTGGGGGGCGCGGTGTTGATCGTTTCCGGGTGGGTGCTGACCCGGAGCCATGCCCGGTGAGGCCGACAGGCGGCGACGGTGGGAGCAGGGCGGGAGGCCGCGGGGCGGCCGCGCGGGAGCCGCCGCGCAACGAAGTCCGCGGCGACAGGGAATGGACCGCTCAGCTCAGGATCACGCTCGACAGCCGCCGGCGGTAGCTGGCCACGGTCGGGTCGTCGGGCGGGATCTGGCCCTCGGCCACCTTGGGCTTCGGGGGCTCGATGATGTCGAGCACGGCGATGTAGGTCTTGCGCGCGAGGTCCTCGCTCCAGGCCTTGTCGCGCATCAGGATCTCCAGCAGCTCGTCCATCGCCTCGGTCCACTGCTGCCGGGCCATCAGCACCTGGGCGCGGCCGAAGCGGGCCTCGAAGTCGCGCTTGCTGGCGGCGATCCGGGCGTCGAAGGCCGCGGTGTCGGGCGCGTCGCCGGCGGCGTCGATCGCGTCCATCCAGCGCTGCAGGGCGTCGAAGCGCTGCACCAGCGCGCGGCGGTCGATCACCGGCGCGAAGGCGACCTTGGCGTCGTCGGTGCGGCCCTGCTGCAGCAGCAGCTTGACGTAGTCGAAGCGCGCGTCGTCGTTGGCCGGGTCGGTGGCGACGGCGTGCTGCAGCCGCTCCAGCGCGCCCTCGGTGTCGCCCTCGGCCAGGGCCTCCTGGGCGGCTTCCTCCTCCTGCTGGGCCTCCAGTTCGTCGGCGCCGGGCACGTGCTTGTCGAGGAACTCGCGCACCTGCGCCGCCGGCAGCGCGCCGACGAAGCCGTCCACCGGCTGGCCGCCGGAGAACAGCACGCAGAAGGGGATGCTGCGCACGCCGAACATCTGCGACAGCTGCGAGGAGATCTGCGGCACCTTGTCGGCGTCGAGCTTGGCCAGGATGAAGCGGCCGCCGTACTCGGCCTCCAGCTTCTCCAGCACCGGGCCGAGCTGCTTGCAGGGGCCGCACCATTCGGCCCAGATGTCCAGCAGCACGGGCGTGTTCATCGAGGCTTCGACCAGTTCGGTCTGGAAGTTGTCGAGGGTGATGTCGATCATGAGGTCAGAGATGGGGGCGGTCCGTAGAATTCCAGCCCATGAGTGAACGCATCCAGGTCGGCGTCGTCATGGGCTCGGACTCCGATTGGGAGACGATGCGCAATGCGGTCGAGATTCTGACCCAATTCAATATCGCCCACGAAGCGAAGGTGGTGTCCGCCCACCGCATGCCCGACGCCCTCTTCGCCTACGCCGAAAGCGCGGCGCCGCGGGGCCTTGCGGCCATCATCGCCGGCGCCGGCGGCGCCGCCCACCTGCCCGGCATGCTGGCCGCCAAGACCACGGTGCCGGTGCTGGGCGTGCCGGTCGCCAGCCGCCACCTGCAGGGCGTGGATTCGCTCTACAGCATCGTGCAGATGCCCAAGGGCGTGCCGGTGGCCACCTTCGCCATCGGCGCCGCCGGCGCGGCCAACGCGGCGCTGTTCGCGGTGGCGCTGCTGGCGGTGAACGACCCGGCGCTGCGCGCGGGGCTGGACGCCTTCCGCGCCCGCCAGACCGCGGCGGCCGAGGCGATGACCTTGCCGCGGGGCGGGGGCGCCCTGTGAGCCCCGCCGGCGTGCCCCCCGTTCTGCTGCCGGGCAGCACCCTGGGCGTGCTGGGCGGCGGCCAGCTCGGCCGCATGTTCGTGCACGCGGCGCAGGCCATGGGCTACTTCACGGCGGTGCTCGACCCGGACCCGGACAGCCCCGCCGGCCGCGTCAGCCACCACCACGTGCATGCCGACTACCTCGACGGCGACGGCCTGGCCCGCCTGTCGCGCCTGGCCGACGCCGTGACCACCGAGTTCGAGAACGTGCCGGCCGAGGCGCTGGCCTCGCTGGCCGGCGACGTGCCGGTGGCGCCCGGCGCCGAGGCGGTGGCCATCGCGCAGGACCGCATCCGCGAGAAGGCGCACTTCACCCGCTGCGCCGGGGCCAGCGGCGTGCCCTGCGCGCCCTACGCGGTGATCGAGGCCGAGGCGCACCTCGCCGCCGCGCCCGAGGCGCTGCTGCCCGGCATCCTGAAGACCGCGCGCCTGGGCTACGACGGCAAGGGCCAGCGCATCGTCGCCAGCCGCGCCGAGCTGGCCGAGGCCTGGGCGGACTTCGGCCGCGTGCCCTGCGTGCTGGAGCAGCGCCTGCCGCTGGCCTTCGAGTGCTCGGTCATCGTGGCGCGCGGGCACGACGGGCGCAGCGTGCATTTCCCGGTGCAGCGCAACCTGCACCGGGGCGGCATCCTGGCCGTGACCGAGGTGCACGGCGAGGCGGTGCCCGCCGCCCAGGCGCAGCAGGCGGTGGACGCGGCGCGGGCCATTGCCGACGGCATCGGCTACGTCGGCGTGCTGTGCGTCGAATTCTTCGTGCTGGAGGACGGCCGCCTGGTCGTCAACGAGATGGCGCCGCGCCCGCACAACAGCGGCCACTACACCCTCGATGCCTGCGAGTGCTCGCAGTTCGAGCTGCAGGTGCGCGCCATGACCGGCCTGCCGCTGGTGGTGCCGCGCCAGCACAGCCCGGCCGTCATGCTCAACCTGCTGGGCGACCTGTGGTTCGCCGCGTCCGGCGGCAGCGCGCCCGCCGAGCCGGCCTGGGACCGGGTGCTGGCCCTGCCCGGCACCCACCTGCACCTGTACGGCAAGACCGAGGCGCGGCGCGGCCGCAAGATGGGCCACCTGAACGTCACCGGGCCCAGCGCGCAGGCGGTGCGCGCCGTGGCGGCGCAGGCCGCGGCGCTGCTCGGGCTGCCGGATGCCACGGCATGCTGAGGCCCGCCTCGCCATGATCCTCGACGGCCAGGACCCTGCCGCCATCGCGCGCGCCGCGGCGGCGCTGCGCGCGGGCGAACCGGTGGCCTTCCCGACCGAGACGGTCTACGGCCTGGGCGCCGACGCCGCCAGCGACGCCGCGGTGCGCGGCATCTTCGAGGCCAAGGGGCGGCCGGCGGACCATCCGCTGATCGTGCACGTGGCCGCCGGCGCGCGCGGCACCGAGTCGCTGTCGCGCTTCGCGCAGCCGCTGCCGCCCTTCGCCCAGGCGCTGGCACAGACCTTCTGGCCGGGCCCGCTGACGCTGATCGTCGCCCGCCAGCCCGGCATCGGCACAGCCGCCGCGGGCGGGCAGGACACCATCGGCATCCGCTGCCCCGCGCACCCGGTGGCGCAGGCGCTGCTGGCGGCCTGCGCGCAGCAGGGCGTGCCCGGCCTGGCCGGGCCCAGCGCCAACCGCTTCGGCCGCGTGAGCCCGACCACCGCCGCCCACGTGGCGGCCGAGTTCGGCGACGGGCTGCTGGTGCTCGACGGCGGGGCCTGCCCGGTGGGCATCGAATCCACCATCGTCGACTGCAGCCGCGGCGCGCCGGTGCTGCTGCGGCCCGGCATCGTCACCCGCGACCAGATCGAGCGCGCGGCGCGCGAGCGCCTGCACACGCGCGAGGAGCTGGGCCTGCCCGATCCCCGGGCTTCCGGCACGCTGGCGTCGCACTACGCCCCCGCCGCCAAGGTGCGCCTGATGGACGCCGGGGCGCTGCAGACCGGGCTGGACGTGCTGGGCGCGCAGGCGGCGCACATCGCCGTGTGGGCGCGGACGCCGCTGCGCAGCCGCTCGCCGGGCGTGCTGGTGCGGCGCATGCCCCATGACGCCGCCGCCGCCGCGCAGCAGCTCTTCGCCGAACTGCGCCGGCTGGATGACGCGGGCGTCAAGCTGATCTGGGTGGAGATGCCGCCCGACACCTCCGAATGGGAAGGCGTGCGCGACCGGCTGCAGCGCGCCGCGGCGGCCTGAGCACCGGCGCCGGCACGGGGATCAAGGGGTCTGCCGGTCCTCGACCACCCAGTCCACCAGCGCGTCGAAGGCCGGCCGCGCGGCGGCGGCATTGGCGTCGTTGGCGATGGCCACCAGCACCCAGCGCCGGCCGCTGGCGCCATCCACGTAGCCGGCGATGCCCGAGGCGTCGCGCAGCGAGCCGGTCTTCAGGTGCGCCGAGCCGCCGGAGCGGATCTGCCGCTTGCGCAGCGTGCCGTCCACGCCGACGGCGGGCAGCGAGGCCAGCAGCTCGGGCATGGCGGGCGACTTCCACGCCACCTGGAGCATCCTGCCCAGTTCGGCGGCGCTGATGCGCCCTTCGCGCGAGAGGCCGGCGCCGTTTTCGAGGGTGGGCACCCCCTCGCCGGTACCGATGCGTTCCGTCCACCACTGGCGCACGGCGGCGCGCGCGGCCTCGAAGCTGCCGCGCCGGCGCTGCGTCAGGCCCAGCGTCAGGAAGAGCTGCTGCGCCATCACGTTGTTGCTGAACTTGTTGATGTCGCGCACCACCTCGGCCAGCGGCGGCGACTCGAACTCGAAGGCCGGCTGCAGGCCGGCCGGCACCGTGCCGTCGCGCACCTGGCCGCGCAGCAGGCCGCCCATCTGCCCCCACACGCCGGCCACGGCGCGCAGGGCGTGGCTGCGCGGGTCGGCGTAGGCGAGGGCCCAGGTCTTCTCGCCGCAGGCGGCGGGCAGGGCGCCGGCGAAGCCGATGCGCAGCGGGTCGGCCAGTTCGGGGCGCAGCGCGGCGCGCCAGTCGCCGCAGGCGCCGGCGGCCAGCGGCACGGCGGGCTGCAGTGCCACGCCGGCCAGCGGCGGGTCGTAGCTCACCTGCGCGAACTGGCCGTCCGGCCGGGGCGTGAAAGTCATCACCACCGAGCGGAAGTTCACCAGCAGCGCATCGGGCGAGGCGTTGTAGGGCCGCAGCGGCTCGCCGTCGAAGGCGGCCGGGTCGCCTTCCACCGTGGTCTCGAAGGCGCTGCGGTCCAGCACGATGTCGCCCGCGATCTCGCGGATGCCCAGGCCCTGCACGCGGCGCAGCAGCAGCCACAGGCGCTCGACCACCAGCTTCGGGTCGCCCTGGCCGCGGAGGTAGAGGTTGCCGTGCAGGGTGCCGTCGATCAGCCGGCCGTCGGTGTAGACCGGCGTGCGCCAGGTGTAGGCTGGGCCGAGCAGGTCCAGCGCGGCGTAGGTGGTCACCAGCTTCATGATCGAGGCCGGATTGACGGGCGCCTGCGTGCGCCAGGCCAGGCGCGGCGGGCGCAGGCCCTCGGCGTCGGCCACCAGCACCGTGACCGCCTCGCGCGGCACCCCGGCGCGGGCCAGCGCGGCATCGACCTCGGGCGGCAGGGCCTGCGCCAGGGCCGATGCCGTGCTGGCGGCCAGGCAGAGGGCGGCGATCGGGGCGGGGAGGGCGAGGCGCATGGGAGCCGGATTATCGGAAAGCAGGGTGCGCCGCGGCCCTCGATAATCCGGCGATGCCCAGCCTGCTCGCCTTCGACACCAGCACCGAGGTGCTGTCCGTCGCCGTGCGCCGGGGCGGCGCCGTGCTGGCGCGCAGCGGGCCGGGCGGCGCCGAATCCTCCGCCACGCTGATCCCGCTGGTGCAGGCGCTGCTGGCCGAGGCGGGCCTGGCCCTCGCGCAGCTGGATGCCGTGTGCTTCGGCCGCGGCCCCGGCTCCTTCACCGGGCTGCGCACCGCCTGCGCCGTGGCGCAGGGCCTGGCCTTCGGCGCCGGGCTGCCGGTGCTGCCGGTGGACACGCTGCACGCCGTGGCCGAGGAGGCGCGCCACGCCGCCGGCGCGCAGCGCGTGGTGGCGCTGCTCGACGCGCGCATGGGCGAGGTCTACGCCGCCGCGCATGCCTTCGATGGCAGCGCGCATCCGCTCGGCGCCGGGGCGCGGCTGCTGGCGCCGGAAGCGGTGCCCGTCCCCGCCGGCTGGACGCTGGCCGGCAACGCCTTCGCCGCCTGCGGCGAGCGCCTGCCGCAGGGCGCGCCGCGCGTCGAGGCGCTGCCCACCGCCACCGCCATGCTGCGCCTGGCGCCCGCGCTGCTGGCCGCCGGCGCC
>JASGDG010000229.1:0-3023 GCA_047607325.1 Xenophilus sp.
CTTCCTGAGCAAGCGCCAGGGCATCGTCCACGTGATCGGCCCCGAGAACGGCGCCACCCTGCCGGGCATGACGGTGGTGTGCGGCGACAGCCACACCAGCACCCACGGCGCCTTCGGCGCGCTGGCGCACGGCATCGGCACCAGCGAGGTCGAGCACGTCATGGCCACCCAGACGCTGCTGGCCAAGAAGGCGAAGAACATGCTGGTGAAGGTGGAGGGCAAGCTGCCCCTGGGCTGCACCGCCAAGGACATCGTGCTGGCCATCATCGGCCGCATCGGCACCGCCGGCGGCACCGGCTACACCATCGAGTTCGGCGGCTCCGCCATCCGCGACCTGAGCATGGAAGGCCGCATGACGGTGTGCAACATGGCCATCGAGGCCGGCGCGCGCGCCGGCCTGGTGGCGGTGGACCAGAAGACCATCGACTACGTCAAGGGCCGCCCGCTGGCGCCCACCGGCGTGGAGTGGGACCAGGCCGCCGCCTACTGGAAGACACTGCATTCCGACCCGGATGCGAAGTTCGACACCGTGGTCGAGCTTCATGCTCCCGACATCAAGCCGCAGGTCACCTGGGGCACCTCGCCCGAGATGGTGCTGCCCATCGACGGCCGCGTGCCCGACCCCGACAGGGAGAAGGACGCCAACAGGCGCGGCGCCATCGAACGCGCGCTGACCTACATGGGCCTGGAACCCAACAAGGCGATGAACGACATCTTCGTCGACAAGGTGTTCATCGGCAGCTGCACCAACAGCCGCATCGAGGACATGCGCGAAGCCGCCGCCGTGGTGAAGAAGCTCGGCCAGAAGGTGGCGAAGAACGTCAAGCTCGCCATGGTGGTGCCCGGCTCCGGCATCGTGAAGGAGCAGGCCGAGCGCGAAGGCCTGCACGAGGTCTTCAAGGCCGCCGGCTTCGAGTGGCGCGAACCCGGCTGCTCGATGTGCCTGGCGATGAACGCCGACCGGCTGGAGCCCGGCGAGCGCTGCGCCAGCACCAGCAACCGCAACTTCGAGGGCCGCCAGGGCGCCGGCGGGCGCACCCACCTCGTCAGCCCCGCGATGGCCGCGGCTGCGGCCGTCCACGGCCATTTCATCGACGTGCGCACGATCGCCTGAGACCCCGCGCACCGGCGTCATGAAAAGCCCCGAAACGAGCCCGCGCTGGACTGCCTTCGACCTGGCGGGGCACTGGCTGAAGGTGTCGATGGTCCTCGGTCCGGGCAGCTTCTGCCTGGCCGAGCTGACCGACGGCCGCGTTCTGCGGCTCGGGAACGCGACGGTGCCGCTGTTCTTCTTTTTTCTCGTTCTGGGCACGGTCTTCACGGTGATCGCTCTGGCGGCACTGGTCGTCCTGGCGCTTACGTTCCGGTCGACAACCCGGCCGCGGCGCTGAGCCCTCCCCGCCCCACCCCTTCCTCTTCGAATCACCATGCAGAAATTCACCGTGCACAAGGGCCTCGTGGCCCCCATGGACCGCGAGAACGTCGACACCGACGCGATCATCCCCAAGCAGTTCCTCAAGTCGATCAAGAAGACCGGCTTCGGCCCGAACCTGTTCGACGAGTGGCGCTACCTCGACCACGGCGAGCCGGGCATGGATCCGGCCAGCCGCAAGCCGAATCCCGACTTCGTGCTCAACCAGCCGCGCTACCAGGGCGCCTCGATCCTGCTGGCGCGCAGGAACTTCGGCTGCGGCTCCAGCCGCGAGCACGCGCCCTGGGCACTGGACCAGTTCGGCTTCCGCTCGATCATCGCGCCCAGCTTCGCCGACATCTTCTTCAACAACAGCTTCAAGAACGGCCTGCTGCCCATCGTGCTGCCCGAGGCGACGGTGGCGAAGCTGTTCGACGAAGTGGCCGCCTTTCCGGGCTACGAACTGACCATCGACCTGGACCGCCAGGTGATCGTCAAGCCCGACGGCGAGGAGATCGCCTTCGAGGTGCAGCCCTTCCGCCGCTACTGCCTGATGAACGGTCTGGACGACATCGGCCTGACGCTGCGCCACAAGGACAAGATCAAGGCCTTCGAGGCCGAGCGCCTGGCCGCCAAGCCCTGGCTCGCCCACCGGATGGCGGGCTGAGCCTTCCTCCCTTCTCCTCCTCTTCCAAACTCCATCCACAACGACCATGAAAATCGCAGTCCTGCCGGGTGACGGCATCGGTACGGAAATCGTCGCGCAGGCCGTGCGCGTGCTCGATGCGCTCGACCTCAAGATCGAGATGGAAAGCGCCCTGGTCGGCGGCGCCGCCTACGAGGCGCACGGCCACCCGCTGCCCGAAGCCACCCTCAAGCTCGCCAAGGAGGCCGACGCCGTGCTCTTCGGCGCCGTGGGCGACTGGAAGTACGACACGCTCGACCGTCCGCTGCGCCCCGAGCAGGCCATCCTGGGCCTGCGCAAGAACCTGGGCCTGTTCGCCAACTTCCGCCCGGCCATCTGCTACGAGCAGCTCACCCACGCCTCCAGCCTCAAGCCCGAGCTGGTGGCGGGCCTGGACATCCTCATCATCCGCGAGCTGACCGGCGACATCTACTTCGGCCAGCCGCGCGGCAAGCGCGTTGCCGCCGACGGCCACTTCCCCGGCGCCGAGGAAGCCTTCGACACCATGCGCTACAGCCGGCCCGAGATCGAGCGCATCGCCCGCGTCGCCTTCGAGGCCGCCCGCAAGCGCAACAAGCGCGTCACCAGCGTCGACAAGGCCAACGTGCTGGAGACCTTCCAGTTCTGGAAGGACGTGGTGACCGAGGTGCACAAGGACTACCCCGACGTCGAGCTGGAACACATGTACGTCGACAACGCCGCCATGCAGCTGGTCAAGAAGCCCAAGGCCTTCGACGTCATCGTCACCGGCAACATGTTCGGCGACATCCTCTCCGACGAAGCCTCCATGCTCACCGGCTCCATCGGCATGCTGCCCTCGGCCAGCCTGAACAGCAGCAACCAGGGCCTGTACGAGCCCAGCCACGGCAGCGCGCCCGACATCGCCGGCCAGGGCGTGGCCAACCCGCTGGCCACCATCCTCAGCGC
>JASGDG010000230.1:0-6403 GCA_047607325.1 Xenophilus sp.
AGCCCGGCGGCGGCCAGCGCCGGCTCGGCCAGCGCCTCCAGCCGGGCCTGCGCCTCGGGGTCCGCCTGCTGCGAGGGCAGCCGCTCGAAGCGGTAGGTGGCGCCGGCCGGCACGGACGCGGGCAGGGCCGAGAAGCTGCGGACCTGGCTGTCCACCGTCCAGGAGGTGGCGCAGCCGCCCAGGGCCAGCGCGGATGCGACGGAAACCGAGGCCAGAAGTGAACGCTGCTGCATGAGGGGGGAGGCGAGAAAGTCGTTGAACACGCGGCCCGCGGCGGCTACAGGCGCACCACCTGCAGCCCCGGCCGGGCGCCCGCGGCGGGCAGCTCGGGCGGGTCGAAGGCGCGGTCGCCGTCCTCGTCGGCCACGCCGGTGGGGGCGAGCGCCTTGAAGTCGTGCAGCGTGCCGTCCAGCAGGTGCGAAGGCGCCACGTTCTGCAACGCGCGGAACATGTTCTCGACGCGGCCCGGGTGCCTGCGCTCCCACTCGCGCAGCATGTCGGCCACCACCTGGCGCTGCAGGTTCTCCTGGCTGCCGCACAGGTTGCACGGGATGATGGGGAAGGCGCGGTGCTGCGCCCAGCGCACCAGGTCCTTCTCGGACACGTAGGCCAGCGGGCGGATCACCACGTGCCGGCCGTCGTCGCTCACCAGCTTGGGCGGCATGGCCTTGAGCTTGGCGGCGAAGAACATGTTGAGGAAGAAGGTCGCCAGGATGTCGTCGCGGTGGTGGCCCAGCGCGATTTTGGTGGCGCCCAGCTCGTCGGCCACGCGGTAGAGGATGCCGCGGCGCAGGCGCGAGCACAGGCCGCAGGTGGTCTTGCCCTCGGGCACCACGCGCTTGACGATGCTGTAGGTGTCCTGCTCCTCGATGTGGAAGGGCACGCCGACCTGGCGCAGGTAGGCGGGCAGCACGTCCTCCGGGAAGCCGGGCTGCTTCTGGTCGAGGTTGACCGCGACCAGGTCGAAGTGCACCGGCGCGCGGGCCTTGAGCCTGAGCAGGATGTCGAGCATCCCGTAGCTGTCCTTGCCGCCCGACAGGCACACCATCACCTTGTCGCCGGCCTCGATCATGTTGTAGTCGCCGATGGCGCGGCCGACCTCGCGGCACAGGCGCTTCTCGAGCTTGTGCGCCTCGCGCTCGATCTTCGGGCTCGGCGCGGCGGCTTCTTCCGTCCAGACGGCACTCATCTCATTTGCTTCCGAAGACTTCGACGCCCACCGCCTCGCAGTCGGGGTAGACGTCGGGCTTCTGCGTCGACACGCGCGCCGCCTGCACCTTGGGGTGCGCCAGCATCTGCGCCAGCAGGTCGTCGCACAGCGTCTCCTGCAGGTGGATGTGGCCCTTGGACAGGCGCTGCGCCACGGTGCGGCGGATGAAGTCGTAGTCGACCACCTCGTCCAGCTCGTCGGCCCGGGGCGTGGACACGGCCAGCGGGATGTACAGGTCGACGTTGATCAGCACGCGCTGCTCGGCGCGCTTCTCGAAGTCGTGCACGCCGATGTTGATCCACACCTCGTAGTCGCGCAGGAACAGGCGGCGGCAGCTCGTCAGCAGGGGGTCGATGGCGGTCATGGGGAGGTCGGCTTGGGCAGGAGTTCGTCCACGACGAACATGATGTCGCGCGGCAGGGGCACGAGGTGCTGGCCATTGTCGACGCTCAGCGTGGTGCCGGTGACGCTCGGGGTCTCTGCCAGGAAGACGCAAGCCCTGGCCACGTCGGCCGGGTCGATCGGCCGGCGCAGCAGGTTGGCGTGCGAGGCGAGGGCGAAGTTGGCCTCGCCCTGCGGGCCGCTGGGGTAGAGGATGCCCGGCGCCACGCCGCACACCCGCACCCGCGGCGCGAGGGACTGCGCCTGCAGCGCCACCGCGCGCTCCAGCGCCAGCTTGGAGACGGTGTAGGAGAAGTAGTCGGGGTTCAGGTTGTAGACCTTCTGGTCGAGCACGTGGACCGCGCTGCATTCGTGCGCCCCCGGCTGCGCGGCCAGCAGGCGGACCAGGTCCAGCGGGGCGAGCAGGTTCACGCCGATCTGGCGCAGCGCGGCCTCGGCCTGGAAGTCGGCGCCCGTGTCGGGCTCGAAGGCCGAGGCGTTGTTGACCACGCAGGCCAGCGGCGCCTCGGCCGTGACCTCGCCGAAGAGGGCGCGGCGCCCGGCTTCGGTGGTGATGTCGGCCGCCACGGCGCGCACCTCGCCGCCGCCGGCGTTCAGCCGCTGCGCCAGCGCCAGCGCCTCGGCCTGCGAGGCGCGGTACTGGCACCACACCCGCCAGCCGGCGCGCGCGAAAGCCTCGCACACGGCGGCGCCCAGGCGGCGCGCGCCGCCGGTCACCAGCACGGCGCGGCGAGGGAGGGAGGGAGCAGGCAGGGAAGGCATCGCTCTCGATAATGGCCGGATGACGCAGGAGTCCGGCGCGCACGGCGCCACCCCTTCCGGCCGGATGGCCCGGATTATCGACGCCGCCCTCGCCCGCGACGGCGGCTGGCTGCCCTTCGACCGTTTCATGGCGCTGGCGCTGTACGCGCCCGGCGCCGGCTACTACGCGCGCGGCAGCCGCCAGTTCGGCCGCATGCCGTCCTCGGGCAGCGACTTCGTCACCGCGCCCGAGCTGACGCCGCTGTTCGGCCGCACGCTGGCGGTGCAGGTGGCCGAGGCGCTGGAGCGCACCGGCACGCAAGAGGTGTGGGAGTTCGGCGCCGGCTCCGGTGCGCTGGCCGCGCAGTTGCTGGAGGCGCTGGGCGAGCGCGTCACGCGCTACAGCATCGTTGACCTCTCCGGCAGCCTGCGCGAGCGCCAGCAGCAGGCGCTGGCCGCCTGGGGCGGCAAGGTGCGCTGGGCCGGCGAGCTGCCGGCGCGCTTCGACGGCGTGGTGGTGGGCAACGAGGTGCTCGACGCCATGCCCGTCAAGCTGCTGGTGCGCCAGGCCGGCCGGTGGCGCGAGCGCGGCGTGGTCCGCACCCCGGGCGGCGCGCTCGCCTGGGAAGACCGGCCCACCGGCCTGCGCCCGCCGGTGGAGATCGAGCGCGACCACGACTACCTCACCGAGATCCATCCGCAGGCGAAGGCCTGGATTGCGACCCTGGCCGAGCGCCTGGCGCGGGGCGCGGTCTTCCTGCTCGACTACGGCTTCCCCGAGGCCGAGTACTACCACCCGCAGCGCCACATGGGCACGGTGATGTGCCACCAGGGCCACCTCGCCGACGACAACCCCCTGGCGGCGGTGGGCGAGAAAGACATCACCGCGCACGTCGACTTCACCGGCATCGCGCTGGCCGGGCAGGACGCCGGCCTGCAGGTGCTCGGCTACACCAGCCAGGCGCGCTTCCTGCTCAACTGCGGCCTGCCGGCGGAGATGGAGCGCGCCGCCCCCGCCCGGCGCGCCATGGCCGCCCACCTGGTGCACGAGCACGAGATGGGCGAGCTGTTCAAGGTGATCGGCTTCGCCGCCGCCGGCAGCGCGCCCTGGGAGGCCATCGGCTTTCACGCCGGCGACCGCAGCCATACCCTCTGACCTTTCCCTCCCTGCCCATGACCGACCTGCTCTCCACCGCCCACGCGCTTGCCGATGCCGCCGCGCGGCACTCGATGGCCCACTTCCGCCAGCCGCTGGACATCATCACCAAGGCCGACGAGAGCCCCGTCACCCAGGCCGACCGCGCGGCCGAGCAGGCGATGCGCGAGATCCTCGCCGCGCAGGCGCCGGCCGACGGCATCTACGGCGAGGAGCACGGCCAGGAGCGCCTGGACGCGCAGCGCGTGTGGGTGCTCGACCCGATCGACGGCACGCGCAGCTTCATCACCGGCTCGCCGCTGTGGGGCACGCTCATCGGCGTGCTCTCGGGCGGCCGCGTCGAGCTGGGGCTGGTCGACATGCCGGTGCTGGGCGAGCGCTGGGTCGGCCAGGGCGGCGCGGCGACGCGCAACGGCCGGCCGGTGCGCGTGCGCGGCTGCACGCGGCTGGCCGAGGCGCGCATCGTCACCACCTCGCCCGACATCTTCGCGCCGGCCGACTGGGCCGCCTTCGATCGCCTGAGCCGCCAGTGCGCGATGCGCCGCTTCGGCGGCGACTGCTACGGCTATGCGCAGCTGGCCGGCGGCACCATCGACCTGGTCGTCGAGTGCGGGCTGCAGCCCTACGACTACCTCGGCCCCACGGGGCTGATCGAGGCCGCCGGCGGCATCGTCACCGACTGGGCCGGCCAGCCGCTGGGCCTGCAGTCCGACGGCCGCGTGGTCGCCGCCGCCACGCCCGAGCTGCACCGGCAGGCGCTGGCCCTCCTGGCCGGCTGAACCCGTTCCTGCGCGCCTGCGGCGGCCCTAAACTGCGCCGATGCTCCGCTGGCTCATCGTGGTGGTCCTCGCGCTCGTGCTCATGAGCGGGCTCGCCGCATGGCTGCGGCGCTTCGGTTTCGGGCGCCTGCCGGGCGACCTCGAGTTCCGCGCCTTCGGGCGTGAATGGCAGTTGCCCATCGCGAGCACCCTGGTGCTGAGCATGATCGCAGCCGCGATCGCGCGCTGGCTGTGACGAGAAAGCGCCACACACGATGAAAGCCTGTGTCGACATCGGCGGTACCAAGGTGGCCGTGAGCCTGGCCGGGGACGGCTGGCGGGAGACCAGGGGGCGCCGGGCGGAGCCCACCGCCAAGGAAGGCGCCAACGACGCTGTCGCGCGCCAGGTGCTGCGTCTCATCGACGCGGTCTGCGCGCAGCAGGGCGTTTCGCCCGGCGCCATCGACACCGTCGGCGTCTCGGCGGCCGGCCCCTTCGTCCTCGACGCGCGGGGCGCGGTGGAACTGGCCACGCCCAACATCTGCGGCGGGCTGGCCGGCCCGGCGCGCGGTCTGCCCAACGACTGGATGAGCGCGACGATGGAGGCGCCGCTCGCGGCGCGCTTCGGCCGGGTGCGGGTCGTGAACGATGCCGTCGCCGCGCTGGAGGCCGAGCGCCGCTGGGGGGCGCTCCAGGGCCTGGACCATTGCGCCTACGTGACCTGGAGCACCGGCGTGGGCGTCGGCCTGTGCGTCGACGGCCATCCGCTGCGCGGAAAGAGGGGCAACGCCGGCCACGCGGGCCACAGCTTCGTGGCCGACGACGACAACCAGAACGCGCTGTGCGGCTGCGGCAACGTGGGCGACGTCGAAGGCCTGGTGGCGGGCAATGCCATCGCCCGGCGCTTCGGCCTGCCGGCCGAGCAGCTCTTCGCCGCGGCGGTGGCGGGCGAGGCGCGCGCCGTCGCCATCGCCGACGGGCTGGTGCGCGTGATGGGCCGGCTGCTCTACAACCTGATCGTCACGCTCGACCTGCAGCGCATCAGCCTGGGCGGCGGCGTGTTCTGGCACAACCGCGACTTCCTGCTGCCGCGCCTGCAGGCGCAGATCGACGGCAGGCTGCCGGCGCTGACGCAGGGGGTGCGGCTGGCCGCCGCCGGCCTGGGCGACCGGGTGGGCGACTACGCGGCGCTGGCGCTGGTGGACTGATCGCCGCGTGAGCCCCGGGTCAGCGGGACGCCCGCGCCGCCAGCACGCCGCTCAGGAGGATCAGCGCCATGCCCGCCAGCGCGCCGGCCTGCGGCACGTGGCCGAACACCGCCGCGCCCAGCAGCGCCGCCCACAGCAGCTGCGCATAGGCGAAGGGGGCGATGCTGGAGGCGGCCGCGGTGCGGTACGCCAGCGCGGTGAGCCACTGGGCACCGCACCAGCTGGCCGCCATCGCCAGCGCCGTGCACGCCTGCCCGGGCGACAGGCCGCTGTCCGGCAGAGGCAGCCATGGCGCCAGCAGCAGCGCGCCGGCCAGCGCCGGGTACAGCATGGCCGTTTCCACCGGTTCGCCTGCCAGGCGCCGCGTGCAGACCACCGCGATCGCCCAGGCCATCGACGACAGCAGCGGGAATACCTCCGCGCCGCCGAAGGCCAGCCGTCCCGGCCGCGCCACCACCAGCACGCCGGCGAAGCCCAGCAGCACGGCCGCCCAGCGCCGGCCGCCGACCGGCTCGCGCAGCGCCAGCGCGGCCAGCAGCGTCACGAACAGCGGCGAGGCGAACACCATGGCCGTCGCCTCGGCCACCGGCATGGCCTGGATGGCGTACTGGAACAGGACGGCCGAGCCGATCAGCCCGGCGGCCCGCCCGGCGTGCAGCAGCGGATGGCGGCTGCGCCACGCGGCCGGCCGGCGCGCCCAGGGCAGCACCGTCGCCAGCAGCAGCGCATAGCGCAGCCAGGCCACCTGCACCGGCGTGAAGACGGGCGCGAGCTGCTTGGACAGCACGTCCGATAGCGCGAACGCGCCCATCGCGGCGACCAGCAGCAGGGCCCCGCGCGCGGGTGGGCGGGTCATCCCAGGCGCCGCTGGATGCGCAGCAGCCCGGCCTCGCCGCCCGGCACCACGCGCCAGGTGCGCGCGGCCACC
>JASGDG010000231.1:0-5500 GCA_047607325.1 Xenophilus sp.
AGCAGGCTCTCGATTTGTGCCCATTGGGCATCGCTGAGGGCATATCTCTTGGTCATCCCTGCGGATATGGGGCTGTAGGGTTGACCATCAACCCTCTGGGGGCATTGATTGATGACACGCCCTAGCACCCATGCCTTCACTTGTGCATGGATCGCGGGGAACGGCCTTCATACCATCCATGGCATGTCTTCGCGCGCCACCTCCGCGGCCGATGCCGCTTCCATGGTCTCCGACCGCCCGCGCGGCGGCCTGCCGCCGCTGCTGTGGCTGTGCCTGGCCGCCACCTGGCTGGTGTGGGGCTCGACCTGCCTGGCGATCAAGGTGGCGCTCCTCGGCTTCCCGCCCTTCCTGCAGATGGGCTCGCGCTTCCTCGTCGCCGGCGCGCTACTGGCGGCGTGGATGCGCTGGCGCGGCGCGCCTTGGCCGGGCCGGCGCCAGTGGCTGCACGCGCTGGGGGTCGGCGGCCTGATGCTGGGCGGCGGCATGGGCGGGGTGGGGCATGCGGAGCAGTCGGTCGGCTCGGGCCTGGTGGTGGCCTTCATCGCGGTCGTGCCGCTGATGATCGCGCTGCTCAACGGGCTGTGGGGCGTGCGGCCCTCGTGGCTGGAGGCGGCGGGCATCGCCGTGGGCTTGGCCGGCGTGCTGCTGCTGACGCAAGGGCGCGGCTTCCAGGCCTCGCCGGCGGGGCTGGCGGCCATCTGCACCGCCTGCGCGTGCTGGTCGCTGGGCAGCGTGCTCAGCCAGCACAGCCTGCCGCTGGCGCCCGGCGCGATGGGCTTCGCCAGCGAGATGCTGTGCGGCGGCGCGGTGCTGATGCTTTTGGCCGCCGCCAGCGGAGAGCACATGGCCTGGCCGCCGCGCGCCGATGCGGCGGCCGCGTGGCTCTACCTGGTGGCGTTCGGCTCGCTGGTTGCCTTCAACGCCTACATGGTGCTGCTGGCGCGGGCGCCGTCCGGGCTGGCGGCCAGCTACACCTTTGTGAATCCCGTCATCGCCATGCTGCTGGGCGTGGGGCTGGCAGGCGAGGTGGTCAGCGCCTTCGAGTGGGGCGCCGTGTGCGTGGTGCTGGGCGGCGTGCTGCTGCTGTTGCTGAACCACGCCGTGCGGCGCTAGGGTGCGGGGTCCGGCCGTTCAGTCGCCCCAGACCTCGCGGGCGGTCTCGATCACCAGCCGCAGCTTCGCGCGCTGCGCCTCGACGGCGATGTTGTTGCCGTGCACGGTGCTGGAGAAGCCGCACTGCGGCGACAGCGCGAGCTGGTCGAGCGAGACGTACTTGGCCGCGTCGTCGATGCGGCGCTTGAGCTCGTCCTTGTCCTCCATCTCGCCGAACTTGGTGGTGACCAGGCCCAGCACCACCGTCTTGCCCTTGGGCAGGTAGCGCAGCGGCTTGAAGTCGCCCGAGCGGTTGTCGTCGTATTCGAGGAAGTAGGCGTCCAGGTCCATTTCCCTGAGCAGCGCCTCGGCCACCGGCTCGTAGTTGCCGGCGGCGGCATGCGTGCTCTTGAAGTTGCCGCGGCACAGGTGCATGGCCAGCAGCATGCCCGGGGGCTTCTGCGCCACCACCTTGTTGATGAACTGCGCGTAGCGGTGCGGCAGCTCGTTCGGGTCGTCGCCGCGCTGGCGCGCGGCCTCGCGCATCTTCTCGTCGCACAGGTAGGCGAGGTTGGTGTCGTCCATCTGCACGTAGGTGCAGCCGGCGGCGGCGAGCGAGCGCAGTTCGTCGCCGTAGGCCTTCGCGACGTCGTCGTAGAAGGCCGGGTCCAGTTCGGGGTACGCCTCCTTGCTGATGCCGGCGCGGCCGCCGCGGAAGTGCAGCATGGTGGGCGAGGGGAGGGTCACCTTGGGCGTGTTGCCCGGGGCGATCTGGCTCTTGAGGTATTCGAAGTCGGCCAGCTGGATGTTCTTCGCATGGCGCACCTTGTCGACCACGCGCATGACGGGCGGCGCCAGCTCCTCGGTGCCGTCGGGCTTCCTGATCGTGACGGGGACGTCCGTCTTCACGCCGCCGAGCTGCTCGAGGAAGTCGATGTGGAAATAGGTGCGGCGGAACTCGCCGTCGGTGATGCTCTTGAGGCCGACGTCCTCCTGGAACTTCACGATCTCCGTGATGGCCTTGTCCTCGACCTCGCGCAGCTGCTCGGCGGTGATCTGGCCGGCGGCCTTCTTTTCGCGGGCTTCGAGCAGGTATTGGGGGCGCAGGAAGCTGCCGACGTGGTCGTAGTGGGAGGGGAGTTGCATGAGGATCTCCTGAGAATGGGAATCGGGGTCTTCGGGGTCTCTGGTCCGTGGCGCCGGCATGGGCATGCGCCAACGCCGGCTCAGAAGCGCTTCTCCAGCACCATCTGGTCCGCGTCGCGCCGCATCGAGAAGCGGCCGATGAAGCTGTTGCCCAGCAGCACGAAGGGCATGGCCTGGGGCGAGACGACGGCGTCGACATCGTAGACCTCGACGTCGCCCACGCGCACCGACGAGAGCTTGATCCGCCAGCCCGGTGCCACGCCGTTGGCCGTGTTGACCTGCACCGGCTGGCCCTGGTCGTAGTCCAGCCCGATGCGCTGCGCGTCGGCCACCGACAGAGCCACCACGGTGGCGCCCGTGTCGAGCATGAAGCTCACCGTGCGGCCGTTGATGGTGCCCTGCGTCGTGAAATGGCCGCGGCCGTCCACCTGCAGCACGATGCGGGTGCCGCCGGCACTGCGCGGCGCGCCGCCGATGCTCACCGGCTGGTCCATGCGCAGCAGCAGGCGCTGGCCGCCGGATTCCACCGTCGCCTGGCCGTCTTGCAGACTCACGAGGCGCACGCCCTGCACCGTCTCGCCCGGAGCCACGGTGCGCGGCGCGCCGCCGCTGACGACGAGGATCGCCCGGTTGCCGATGGTGCCGGTGAGCGTCACCGACTGGGCGTGTGCGGCCAGGCAGGCCGCCAGCAGGACGGAGGCGGCGAGGAGGGGCCTCAAGGCGTCAATCCCGGAAGTTGCTGAACGACAGCGGCAGGTCCGCCATGTCCTTGCGGATCAGCGCCATCGCGGCTTGCAGGTCGTCCTTCTTGGCGCCGGTGACGCGCACGGCGTCGCCCTGGAGGGCGGCCTGCACCTTGAGCTTGCTGTCCTTGAGCAGGCGCTGGAGCTTCTTGCCGTCCTCGGCGGCGATGCCGCTCCTGACGGTGATGACCTGCCTGACCTTGTCGCCGCCGATCTTCTGCGTCGGCCCCTTGTCGAGGAAGCGCACGTCCACGTTGCGCTTGGTCAGCTTGCCGCGCAGGATGTCCTCCACTTGCGTGAGCTGGAATTCGGCGTCGCCGGTGAGGGTGATCTCCTTGTCCTTGAGCTCGATGGCGGCGGCCGTGCCCTTGAAGTCGAAGCGGGTGCCGATCTCCTTGGCGGCATTGTCCACGGCGTTGCGCACCTCCACCAGGTTGGGTTCGCACACGGTGTCAAACGAAGGCATGGGTCGTCATTCAATGAGGTCGGAGGGGGTCGGATGCGACAATTCTCCCATGATCGTCGAGCGCAACGCCTCCCTGCTGCCGCACAACAGCTTCGGCATCGTCGCGCGTGCCCAGCGGATGGTGCGCATCGCCAGCGAAGACGACGTGCGCGCCGTGCTGGCCGATCCGCAGTGGCGCGGCGTGCCGAAGTTCGTGCTCGGCGGCGGCAGCAACATCGTGCTCACCGGCGACGTCAAGGCACTGGTGCTCAAGGTCGAGATCCGCGGCCGCCGGCTGGTGGAAGAGACGCCGCGGGCCTGGATCGTCGAGGTCGGCGCCGGCGAGGTCTGGCACGACACCGTGCAGTGGCTGCTGGAGCAGGGCTGGCCGGGGCTGGAGAACATGGCGCTGATCCCCGGCACGGTGGGCGGTGCGCCGGTGCAGAACATCGGCGCCTACGGCGTCGAGTTGCAGGACCGCTTCGAGTCGCTGGACGGCATCGACCTGGAGACCGGCCAGCCCTTCACACTGGACGCGGCGCAGTGCGCCTTCGGCTACCGCGACTCGGTGTTCAAGCATGCGGCGGCCGGCCCCAGCGGCTTCGGTCTGGCCGGCCGCGCGCTCATCACCCGGGTGCGCCTGCGCCTGCCGCGGCCGTGGAAGCCCGAACTGGGCTACCTGGACCTGGCGCGCAAGGCGGCCGAGGCCGGCACGCCCCAGCCGACGCCGATGCAGATCTTCGACTGGGTGTGCGCCATCCGCCGCGCCAAGCTGCCCGACTGGCGCGTGCTGGGCAACGCCGGCAGTTTCTTCAAGAACCCCACGGTCACGGCCGAGCAGTGCGCCGACATCATCGCCCGCGAGCCGAAGATCGTGCACTATCCCATGCCCGACGGCAGCATCAAGCTGGCTGCCGGCTGGCTGATCGACGCCTGCGGCTGGAAGGGCAAGTCGGTCGGCAACGCCGGCGTGTACGAGAAGCAGGCGCTGGTGCTGGTCAACCGGGGAGGCTACGAGCACCCCGCCACCGGCGGCGAGGTGATGACGCTGGCCAAGGCCATCCAGACCAGCGTGTACGAGCGCTTCGGCATCCGTCTGGAGCCGGAGCCGGTGGTCGTCTGATGGACGCGGCGAAGCTGCTGCACCTGAATTTCCGGCGGCGCATCGCGCTGCTGCTGTGGGCGCAGTGGCTGGTGTGGCTGTCGGCCCTGGCGCTGGTGCTGCTGGCATGGCGTGGCTGGGCGGTCCTGGTGGCGCTCTTCGGCGCCCTGGTGTTGACCACGGCCCTCGGTGCCTGGGAACAGAGCCTGCGGCGCCAGTTCATCCGCGAGGCGACGCTGCCGCGCTTCCTCGGCCCCAAGCTGCGCGAGCACTACCCGCAGCTGTCGGCGCGCGACGCCGACCTGGTGTTGCGCGGGCTGCGGCAGTTCTTCATGGCCCATCTGCGCAGCGGCCGCAGGTTCGTCGCCATGCCCTCGAAGATCGCCGACGCGGCCTGGCATGAGTTCATCCTGCACACGCAGGGCTACCAGCACTGGTGCAAGGCGGCCTTCGGAAGGATGCTGCACCACACGCCGGCCGAGGTGCTGGGCCGTGACGCGCGCCGCAACGACGGCCTGCGCCGCTGCTGGTACTGGGCCTGCAAGGAGGAGAGCATCGACCCGCGCCGGCCCACGCGGCTGCCGCTGCTGTTCGCGCTGGACGCCAAGTTCGACGTGCCCGGCGGCTACCGCTACGTGCCGGACTGCCGCGGGCAGGAAGGCTCGGGCACGCAGTGCGGCAGCAGTTTCGGCGGCGGCGGGGGAGGCGACGGCGCGGCCGGCGATGCCGGCGGCTTCGGCGGCAGCGAGTCCTCGGGCGAGGGCGGCGGGGGCGATTCGGGCTGCGGCGGCGGCTGCGGAGGTGGCTGCGGCGGCAGTGGCGGCGACTGAGGTCGCTGCCGCGCCGGCGCTTGTATCTTCAGAACCGACCATTGCGGTAGAGTCTGGCGGCCGTTGAGGCGGCCAGACCGGCCCGTGCAGTTTGGTAGGCGCTGGGGTGCTCGAGCCCGTGACTGAGTACAAAACGCACGGC
>JASGDG010000232.1:0-10084 GCA_047607325.1 Xenophilus sp.
CCCGCGTCGAGGGCGCGCGCCGCGCGCGCGGGCGCCAGCGGCGGCACGTCCACGGTGACCGGGATGTCGCCCAGGTCGCTGTCGTCCCTGCACTGGCTGGCGGGACGGCGGCGGATGGCGGGGTCGTCCACGTCGACCGCGTTGGCGACGACGGTGGCGGCCGCGTCGGCTTCCGCGGCGGTGGCCGCCAGCACCGTCACGCTGTCGGCGATGCCCAGCGAGAAGCTGCGCCCGCGCCAGCCGCTGGTGGCCACGCCGCGCACCGGGTCGCGCTCGCGGATCTCGAAGCGGCCGTCGGTGCGCAGCGGCCCGGTGCCGGCGGGGTCGAAGCGCGAGAGGTCGGCGAGCAGGCCCACCCGCACCGACTGCCCGGGCGCCAGGTGCAGCGCGATGTCGCCGCCGTTGTTGACCCAGGCGCGCGCAATGCCGGGGCGCCGGTAGAAGGCGGCCATCTCCTCGGCCACCGCACCGGCCACCGCCGCCATCGGCGTGATGAACAGGGGCCGGTAGGCGGCGCAGGCGGCCCACATGCGCCGCGCGACGGGCCCGCGCAGCGGCGCATCGGCCGCCACGGGCTGGCGCAGCGCGGGCAGTTCGTCCACCAGCTCCTGCAGCATGCCGCGAAAGCGCGCCCAGGCGGCCTCGTGCGCGGCCGCCACGGCGGCCGCCCGGCCCTCGGCCTGGATCACCAGGTCGATCGGGCCGTGCTGGAAATGCCAGCGGCCGCCGTCGAGCGGGTGGCGGGTGGCGTCCATGCTCACCCGAGCATCGGCAGCTGGCCGAGCGGCCAGGGATTCGCCGCCCCGGGCCGGCGCCATTCGCGCGCCGTCGGCGCGCCGTCGTCCTGCCAGGCGCCGCGCGAGAGCGCCTGCTCCAGCGTCATCACGTGCTCCATGTGGCCGCCCAGCGCGGCGTAGTCGGCCAGCCGCATGCTGAACTCGATGGGCGCGATGATGGCCGGCGTGGGCACGGTGCCGAAGCTGTGGTCGGGCATGCGCGTCACGTCCACCATCACCGTGATGCCGCCGCCCGGCCACACGTAGGCCGCCGCGCCGCCGCAGGTGACGTTGACCAGCGCATTCTTGATGGCGCGCGTGAGCAGCACCGGGTTCTCGGTCACGCCCGCGCGCAGGCTGCCGCCGGCGCCGCCGAGGAAGAGCACCGTGCACAGGGACGGCTCGCAGTTCTCGCCGATGCGGTCCACCACCTTCTGCACCGCGGGCGGGATCGGCTGCTCGACGGGCTGCAGTTCGTCGTTCAGCACGAACCACTGCGCCTGCTCGCCGGTGGTGGAAGTCATCAGCAGGCGCAGGCCGGGTCGGGCGACGCCGGGCTCCCAGCCCTCGATGATGGAAAGTGGATCGGCGATGTCGGTGCCGCCCCAGCCGCTGCCCGGGTTGGCCACCTGGAAGTAGCGCCCCGGCGTGGACTTGCGGCCGCGCATCCGCAGGCCCGAGGGCGGCATCGCCAGGCAGCGCCCGGCCTGGTGCTCGGTCAGCACGCCGGTGATGTGATCGTCCACCACCACCACCTCGTCGGCCAGACCCAGCAGCTGCTTGGCGAAGATGCCCACCGTGGCCGAGCCGCAGCCCACGCGCATGCGCTGCTCCGCCACGCCGTTGACGATGGGGGCCTTGCCGGCCTGGATCACCAGGCTGGCGCCGCCGTCGATGGCGCACTCGGCCGCCTGCTTGTTGCACAGGCCGTGCATCAGCTCCAGCGTCATGCGGCCTTCCTTCTTGCTGCCGCCCGTGAGGTGGTGCACGCCGCCGAGCGAGAGCATCTGCGAGCCGTACTCGGCCGTGGTGACGTGGCCCACCACCTCGCCCTTGTAGCGGACATTCGCCTGCTCGCTGCCCAGGAAGCGGTCGGTGTCGATCTTCACCTTGACACTGCAATAGCTGAAGATGCCCTCGGTGACCACGGTGACCATGTCCACGCCCTGCGCCCTGGACGAGACGATGAAGGGCGCGGGCTTGTAGTCCGGGTAGGTGGTGGAGGCGCCGATGCCGGTGACGAACACCTGGTCGGCCAGCAGCAGGTCGCCGTCCCAGTCCCTGGCGGCGGGTTCGGCGGGCGCCTCGGCGCCCTCGCGCGCGAAGGGCACCAGCGCGGGCGACTCGCCGGCCAGTTCGCGGCGCAGCAGCACCACCGGGTCGACGCGCACCAGCACGCCGCCGCGGTTGGCGTAGCGGTCGCAGGCGCCGCTGCGGCCTTCGGAGATCTGGCACAGCACCGGGCAGGCGTTGCATTCCACCTTGGCGGTGCTCATGCGCTCGTTGCGCGGCGGCGCCTTGCCCAGCCCGAGGGGCGGGGCATCCGGCAGCACCGGCAGATCCATGCCCGGCAGGCCGTCGGTCTTGGTGTGTTCGGTCATCGTGGGCTCCGTTCCGCAGCATTCACTGCAACAAGCATGCCGGGCCGGCGCTTGTCCGCCTCGCTCCATCTGTGTAGCATCCGCTCCATATTCATGTGGCAAACGCTACATGAACGGGAATCTAGCCTCCCGGCGCGATGCTTGCATGGGTGTTTTCCTGAAGGCGCGCTCCCCGGCTTGGTGCGCCATGCCCGACAATCGGGCGCCTTCAGCCGGTTGACGCCGCCAGCCTCGTTTGCAAGCCTCGCGTCTTTCAATTCCCTTTTCCATTTCAAGCCTGTCATGAGTGCATTCAGCGAAGAACGCGTCCTCACCGTCCACCACTGGACCGACCGCCTGTTCACCTTCACCACCACGCGCGACCAGGCGCTGCGCTTTTCCAACGGCCACTTCACCATGATCGGGCTGAAGGTCAACAACAAGCCGCTGCTGCGCGCCTACAGCATCGTCAGCCCCAACTACGAGGAGCACCTGGAGTTCCTCAGCATCAAGGTGGAGGACGGGCCCCTCACCTCGAAGCTGCAGCACATCCAGGTGGGCGACACCATCATCGTGGGCCGCAAGCCCACCGGCACGCTGCTGATCGACTACACGCTGCCGGGCAAGCGCCTGTACCTGTTCGGCACCGGCACCGGGCTGGCGCCCTTCATGAGCATCATCCGCGACCCGGAGACCTACGAGAAGTTCGAGCAGGTCGTCCTGGTGCACGGCGTGCGCCAGGTGGACGAGCTGGCGTACCACGACCTGGTGACCGACCACCTGCCCAGGCACGAGATCCTGGGCGAGATGATCCAGAACCAGCTGCTGTACTACCCCACCGTCACGCGCGAGGAATTCCGCAACCAGGGCCGCATCACCGACCTGGTGACGAGCAACAAGCTCACCGACGACCTGGGCCTGCCGCCGCTGAGCCCCGCCGAGGACCGCGTGATGATCTGCGGCAGCCCCGGCCTGCTGGTTGATCTGAAGGAAATCCTGGAGCACCGCGGCTTCAAGGAAGGCAACACCAGCACGCCGGGCGACTACGTGGTCGAACGCGCCTTCGCCGAGAAGTAGACAAGGCCCGTCCTGCGCCAATGGCCGCCCGCAAGTCCGTCGCCAAGCCCCAGCGCAAGACGGGCGTGCGCGAGGCGAAGGCGCAGGCCTCGCGCGACGCCATCCTGCGCGCCGCCACCAGGGTGTTCGCGCGCTACGGCTACGACGGCGGCAGCGTGGAGAAGATCAGCCGCGCCGCCAGGTCGTACGACCGGATGATCTACTACTACTTCGGCAGCAAGGAGGGGCTGTTCGTCGCGGTGCTGGAGGGCATCTACCAGCGCATGGACGAGGCCGAGGCCGCCATCGACCTGGACATGACGCGCCCGGTGGAGGCCCTGACCGAGGTGATCCGCTTCGTGCTGGGCTACTACCGCGCGAACCCCCACTTCATCACCCTGCTGAACACCGAGAACCTGCACCGGGGCCGGCACATCGCCAAGTCGCTGCGGGCGCGCGAGTACTCCTCGCGCGCGGTGGCGATCATCGCGCAGATCCTGTCCAGCGGCGCCGCGCAGAGGCTGTTCCGCGCCGGCCTGGCCGCGCGCGACGTGTACCTGCTGATCGCGGCCACGGGCTACTTCTACACGTCCAACCGCTACACGCTCACCAGCTTCCTGGGCGAAGCGCTGGAGTCTCCCGAGGCCGTGCAGGACTGGGAGGACTTCGTCATCGAGACGGTGCTGCGCACGGTGCGCAGCGATGAAGCCGCGGACTCCCTCATCACTCCCCACGAGGAAAGCACATGGCAGAAGCCACAGCGGCCGGCAAGTCCGGCAAGGTCGTCATCCGGAACATAGGGCTGCTGCTCTCGGGCGACATCGACCGGCCCATCCTCGAGGCCGACACCATCGTCGTGAACGACGGCCTGATCACGGCCGTCGGCGGGTACAAGGACTGCGACGCCGAAGGCGCGAAGACCGTGATCGACGCGAAGGGCGTCTGCGTCGCGCCCGGCCTGATCGACAGCCACGTGCATCCGGTGGCCGGCGACTGGACGCCGCGCCAGAGCCAGCTCAACTGGATCGAGTCCAGCCTGAACGGCGGCGTCACCACCATGATCTCCGCCGGCGAGGTGCACTACCCCGGCCGGCCCAGGGACATCGTCGGCCTGAAGGCCCTGGCCATCACCGCGCAGCGCGCCTTCGACGCCTTCCGCCCGGGCGGCGTGAAGGTGCTGGCCGGCGCGCCGGTGATCGAGAAGGGCATGGTCGAGAGCGACTTCAAGGAACTCGCCGAGGCCGGCGTGGGCCTGCTCGGCGAGATCGGCCTGGGCTCGGTCAAGGCCGGCTACGAGGCCAAGGAGATGGTCGCCTGGGCGCGCAGGTACGGCATCCAGAGCACCATCCACACGGGCGGCCCCTCGGTGCCCGGCTCGGGCTACATCGACAAGGACACGGTGCTGGAGGCCGACGCCGACATCATCGGCCACATCAACGGCGGCCACACCTCGCTGCCGATGAAGCACGTGTGCGAGCTGTGCGAGCAGAGCACGCGCGGCATCGAGATCGTGCACAACGGCAACGAGAAGGTGGCCATCGGCGCGGCGCGCGCGGCCATCGAGCTGAAGTGCCCGCACCGCGTGATCCTCGGCACCGACGGGCCGGCCGGCTCGGGTGTGCAGCCGCTGGGCATCCTGCGCATGGTCTCGCTGATCGCGTCGATGGCGGACATCCCGGCCGAGGTCGTGTTCTGCTTCGCCACCGGCAACACGGCGCGCCTGCGCAACCTGAACTGCGGCCTGGTCGAAGCGGGCCGCGCGGCGGACTTCGTCTTCATGGACCGGGCGCAGCACACCGCCGGCGCCACGCTGCTGGAGAGCGTGCAACTGGGCGACCTGCCCGGCGTGGGCATGGTGATGATCGACGGCATCGTGCGCTGCGGACGCAGCCGCAACACGCCGCCGGCCACCGAGGTGCCGGTGGTCGTCGGCCGCTGAAGCCGGGGCGGGGGCTGCTCAGGGCGAGGCCGGCGCCTGGCGTGCCAGCGCGTCCTCGTGCAGCGCCCGCGCGCAGCCGGCCGAGAACAGCAGGATGGCCGAGGTGAAGTAGATCCACATGAGGATCACCACCAGCGAGCCTGCCGCGCCGTAGGTGGAGACGACGGCGGCGGTCGAGAGATAGATCGCCAGCGCCTGCTTGCCCAGCGTGAACAGCACCGCGCCCACCGCCCCGCCCACCAGCATGTGGCGCAGGCGCGGCTTGGGGCCGCTGCTCAGCCGCATCAGCCCGGTGAAGAGCGCGCTGCAGAAGGCGAAGGAGATCAGCTCGTTGACCGCGCGCAGCAGCGGCTTGAGCGACAGCCACTGGCCGGCCCAGTCGGCGATGAAGTTGATCGCCGTGCTGGCCGCCAGCGACATCAGCAGCAGCACGCCGAACACCAGGATGTAGCCCAGCCCGCGCAGCCGCAGCGAGGCCGTGTGCCACCACGGCGCCTTGGGTCCCGGCGGCTCGCCCTGGCGCCACAGCTGCTCGAAGGCGGACTGCAGCTCGGCGAACACGCCGGTGGCGCCGGAGATCAGCAGCACGAAGGCCAGCGCCGAGGCGATCAGCCCTTCCCTGGGCTGCTGTGCGCTGGCGATCGCCTGCTGCACCGCCTGCGCGCCGCGCTGGCCCACGACGCCGCCGATCTCGCTGACCAGCCGCGTTTCGACGAAGCTCCTGTCCAGCCACCAGCCCAGGATGGCGACGATCAATACGAGCAGCGGCGCCAGGCTGAGGATGCCGTAGAAGGACATGGCCGCGCTCATGCGCAGTCCGCCGGCCTCCTGCCACAGCATGGCGGCCCGCCACAGCGGCGCCAGCGGGCGCAGGAGCGCGAGCAGTTTGCCGACGGGCGGGGGCAGGGAAGGCGGCGAAGCGGCGGACATCCCCCGACCCTAGCGGCATCGGCCCGCGCTGTCGACCCGTGCGGATCGCGCGGGCGGAACACCACGCGCCGGACCGAGGGATAGTTGACGGCCATGCCGCCCGGCGCCACGCCCGGCACCGCCAGCGGGCTACAGATTGGGCGCCAGCAGCCGTTGCAGGTCGGCTTGCGCCATCTGGCGGCGCGCCGCCAGGTCGGCCAGCTGGTCGGGCCCGATTCTGCCGACGCTGAAATACTTCGCCTCGGGATGCCCCAGATAGAAGCCGGAAACGCTGGCCGCCGGCGTCATCGCCAGGCTCTCGGTCAGGCCCATGCCGATCTCGCCGCATTGCAGCAGCTCGAACAGCGGGCCCTTGACGCTGTGGTCGGGGCAGGCCGGGTAGCCCGGCGCCGGGCGGATGCCGCGGTACTGCTCCTTGATCAACTGCTCGTTCGTCAGCTGCTCGTCGGCCGCGTAGCCCCACAGGTCCAGGCGCACGCGCTGGTGCAGCGCTTCGGCGAAGGCCTCGGCCAGCCGGTCGGCCAGCGACTTGAACATGATCGCGGAGTAGTCGTCCAGGTCGTCGAGGAAGTACTTCTCCCTCTTCTCGGCGTCAATGCCGGCCGTCACGGAGAAGGCGCCCGCATAGTCCGCGATGCCCGACTCGCGCGGCGCCACGAAGTCGGCCAGGCAGCGGCTGGGGCGCATCACGCCGTCGACGGCCTGCTTCTCGGTCTGCTGGCGCAGGCCGTACCAGGTCAGCACCTTCTCCTCGCGGCGCTCGTCGGCGTAGAGCACGATGTCGTCGTCGTGCTCGGTGTTGGCCGGCCACAGGCCCATCACGCCGTTGGCCGTGAGCCAGCGGCCCTCGATCAGCCGCTGCAGCATGCGCTTGCCGTCGCTGAACACGCGCTGCGCCTCGGTGCCGACGATCTCGTCCCGGAGGATCTGCGGGAAGGGCCCGGCCAGGTCCCAGGTCTGGAAGAAGGGGCCCCAGTCGATGTACTTCGCCAGCTCGGCCAGGTCGTAGTTGCGGAACACGCGGCGGCCGATGAACCGGGGCCGCGCGGGCCGGTAGGCGGCCCAGTCGATCGGCGTCTTGTTGGCGCGCGCCTTCGCCAGCGGCCACAGCGGCGCCTGCTTGCGGCTGGCGTGCTGCTGGCGCACCTTCTCGTAGTCGGCGTTGACCTCGGCGATGTACTGCGCCGCCTGGTCGGAGAGCAGCGACTGCGCCACGCCCACGCTGCGCGAGGCGTCGGGCACGTAGACCACCGGGCCTTCGTAGTGCGGCGCGATCTTCACGGCGGTGTGCACGCGGCTGGTGGTGGCGCCGCCGATCAGCAGCGGGATCTTCCTGATGCGGAAGTGCTCGTCCTTCTGCATCTCGCCGGCCACGTACTGCATCTCCTCCAGGCTGGGCGTGATCAGGCCGGAGAGGCCCACGATGTCCGCCCCCTCGACCTTGGCCTTGGCCAGGATCTCGTGGCAGGGGACCATCACGCCCATGTTCACCACCTCGAAGTTGTTGCACTGGAGCACGACGGTCACGATGTTCTTGCCGATGTCGTGCACGTCGCCCTTGACGGTGGCGATGACGATCTTGCCCTTGCTGCGCACGTCGCGGCCGGCCGCCTCGTCGCGCTTCTTCTCCTCCTCGATGTAGGGGATCAGGTGCGCCACCGCCTGCTTCATCACGCGCGCCGACTTCACCACCTGCGGCAGGAACATCTTGCCGGCGCCGAACAGGTCGCCCACGATGTTCATGCCGTCCATCAGCGGGCCCTCGATCACGTGCAGCGGCCGGCCGCCCGCCGCGACGATCCCGCGGTAGGCCTCTTCCGTGTCCTCGACGATGAAGTCGGTGATGCCGTGCACCAGCGCGTGCGAGAGGCGCTGCGCCACCGGCACCGGCTGCCCGGCCGTGCCGCGCCATTCGAGCTTCCGGCTGTCGTCGCGGGCCGCGCCCTTGGCGCTCTCGGCGATCTCCACCAGGCGCTCGCCGGCATCGGGCCGGCGGTTGAGGATCACGTCCTCCACCCGCTCGCGAAGCTGCGGCTCCACCTCGTCGTACACGCCCACCATGCCGGCGTTGACGATGCCCATGTCCATGCCCGCCTGGATGGCGTGGTAGAGGAACACGGTGTGGATCGCCTCGCGCACCGGGTCGTTGCCGCGGAAGGAGAAGCTCACGTTGCTGACGCCGCCCGAGACCTTGGCGCCCGGCAGGTTGCGCTTGATCCAGCGCGTGGCCTCGATGAAGTCCACCGCGTAGTTGTTGTGCTCCTCGATGCCGGTGGCGACCGCGAAGATGTTCGGGTCGAAGATGATGTCCTCGGGCGGAAAGCCGACCTCGCCCGTCAGGATGCGGTAGGCCCGCTCGCAGATCTCGATCTTGCGCTGGTAGGTGTCGGCCTGGCCCACCTCGTCGAAAGCCATCACCACCGCGGCCGCGCCGTAGCGCCGCACCAGCCGCGCCTCGTGCTTGAACTTCTCGACCCCTTCCTTCATGGAGATCGAGTTGACGATGCCCTTGCCCTGGATGCAGCGCAGGCCGGCCTCGATCACCTCCCACTTGGAGGAGTCGACCATCACCGGCACGCGCGCGATGTCCGGCTCGGAGGCGATCAGGTTCAGGAAGCGCACCATGGCCGCCTTGCTGTCGAGCATGGCCTCGTCCATGTTGATGTCGATCACCTGCGCGCCGTTCTCCACCTGCTGGCGCGCCACGGCCAGCGCCTCCTCGAACTGCCCGTTGAGGATCATCCGCGCGAAGGCCTTGGAGCCGGTGACGTTGGTGCGCTCGCCGATGTTGACGAACAGCGTGCCCTCGCCGATGGCGACCGGCTCCAGGCCGGACAGCTTCATCGGGGGGACGGACGGCGTGGGGGACGACATGGGCTCACCTGCGGACGGCGGAACAGGCGAGCGTCGTTGCGGAGAGGGAAAAGCCCGAGCCTGGCGCCGGCCGCCGCCTGTCGGTCACAGGGCCGGCCCCGGCGCTGCAACGCTCCTCGGGGAGGCGGAATTGTACGGAGCCCCGCCCCCTCAGCCGGCCCCCGTGGGCTGCGGTGCCCCCGCCGCCGACGCGGGCAGGCCGAACAGGCGGTCGAAACCCCAGTTGAAGCCAAAGGTATAGACGAGGAAGAACAGCATCAGGCCGGCCTCCATCGCCAGCGCCTGCTGCAGGCTCACGTCCAGCCACCAGGCGAAGACGGGGATCAGGATCAGCCCCAGCCCGCCCTCGAAGCCCAGCGCATGCGCCACGCGCCGCCCCACGCTGCGCCCGCGCACCGCCTGGCGCGCCTCCCACCACTCGAAGACGCCGTTGAAGGCGAAGTTCCAGGCCACGGCGATGGCCGAGGCCATGACCGAGGCGGCGCCCGCCTTCATCAGCCCACTTTCGGAAGTGACCGCCAACCCTGTGCTGGCGCAGACGATGGCCAGGCCCTCGTAGAGGAGGACGTAGGTGATTTTTCGCTGGATGCCTTGCATGGGTGGACTCTATATCTGCCGCCCTGATATAAAAAGTCATGTTCTTTCAGATCCATTGATAGAAATGGCCTTCACCAGCGAGAACATTGCCGTCCTCCTGGCGGTGCTCGACGGCGGCTCCTTCTCTGCCGCGGCGCGCGCGCTGGGGCGGGTGCCCTCGGCCGTGAGCATGGCCATCGCCCACCTGGAAGCCGAGCTCGACCTGCCGCTGTTCGAGCGCTCGGGCCGCGAGCCCCGGCCCACCGCCGCCGCGCGGGCGCTGGAGCCGCGCGCGCGCGAACTGGCCGGCCAGTTCGCGCAGCTGGAGGCGCAGGCGCTCTCCCTCGCCCAGG
>JASGDG010000233.1:0-9146 GCA_047607325.1 Xenophilus sp.
AAGCTGATCCTGGCCAACGGTGTGGGCCGCCAGCCCGGCCGCGAGCGCGGGCGCCAGCGCCGGCGGCACGAAGGGCGCGCCGTTGCCGGCCACGCCGTTGGCCAGGATCAGCTTGCGCGCCGTTTCCACCCGGGGCTGGCCGCCGATGTTCAGGTGCAGCCTGAAGTGCGCCGGCAGCCCGCCGGCCGGCGGCACCGGCTCCACGCGCAGCAGCCGCGTGCCGTAGCGCACCGGCACGTCCAGGAAGGTGCGGAACCAGTCCAGGTAGTCGGCCCAGGCCGGGGTGGGGATGCGGTCCAGCGCGGCATAGGCCTCGGCGCCGTGGCGGGCCTCGTACCAGGCCTGGAAGCCGAGCGCGGGCAGGCCCAGCTCGGGGCCGACCAGGCTCTTGAGCGTGCGCAGCTTGAGCATGCGCGCGCGGGTGCGCCAGTTGCCGGCCTGCGAGGCATCGGGCGCGGCGTCGATCACCGCCACGCGCCCGATGCCGGCGCGGCGCAGCCAGAAGCCGAAGGCCACGCCGTTCTGGCCGCCGCCGACGATGGCGACGTCGTGGTCGATGCCCGGCAGCGCGGGCACCCAGTTTTCGGGCTCGGGGCCGAGCAGGCGAAGGGTCTCGCGGGCCAGGCGGTCGGGGTCGAAGGGCGTGGTCATGGGGGCGGGGCGGAAGGAGGTCTGCGTTGTCGGCGCGCGTCCGGTTTCAGGAGCGCAGGGTCGCCGTCAGGCGCTTGGGATGGAGCAGCAGTTCCAGCGCGTCGAGGACGCTGGATGCGAGCACGTCGGCGGCTGCGGCCGTCTGCGCGGAAGCGCCTTCCCGCTGCACGAGCGCGATGCCGATGCGCGCCGCCGCGAGCAGCTCGCGGTCGTTGCGGCCGTTGCCGAGGGCGACGACGGCGTCGGCGCCGAGGCGCCGTGCGAGGTCCAGCTTCGCCGCCGCCTGGTTCTCGGCGGGGATGATCGTCAGCTGCACCGGCAGCGTGTCCAGTTCTCCATGCGCCAGCCCGAAGGTGTCGGCCGTGACGACGTGGATCTGCAGACGGGCCGACACTTTCAGGAGCAGGTCGGCGACGCCGGGCAGCAGCCGGCCGTCCAGGGCCAGGGTGCCGTTGTAGTCGGACACGAGATGCGTCAGGCGCAGCGCGCCGAATCCGGGAATGTCGATGTCGAGGGGTTCCGTTGCCATGGTGTTGCTGCCGGCCTGGTCGGGTGCCTGTTCAGGCGGCCTGGCGCCGCGGCTCGCGCCCTGCGGGCCGCTCCAGGCCCAGGTGCCCGCGCAGCGTGGTGCCTTCGTAGGCGGTGCGGAACAGGCCGCGCCGCTGCAAGATCGGCACCACGCCGTCCACGAAGTCCTGCAGCCCGTCGGGGAGCTGGTCGGGCATCAGGTTGAAGCCATCGGCCGCGCCGCCCTCGAACCAGCGCTGGATGTCGTCGGCGATCTGCTCGGGCGTGCCCACCACCACGCGGTGCCCGCCGCCGCCGGCCAGCTCGCGGATGAGCTGGCGCACCGTGGAGCCGTGCGTGCGGCCATGCGCCAGCACGGCGTTGAAGAAGGTGTGGTTGCCGTTGCCGTGGCCCGGCAGCGGCAGGGTCTCGGGCAGGCGCTCGTCCAGCTTCAGGCGGTCGGGCGTGATGCCCAGCGTGCCGGCCAGGCGGGTGAGGCTGTAGTCCCAGGGGATCAGGTCCACCAGCTCGTCGCGCCGGCGGATCGCCTCGGCCTCGGTGGCGCCGACGATGGTGGTCAGGCCGGGGAACACCTTGACCGCGTCGGGCCCGCGGCCCAGCGCCTCGGCGCGGCGCTTGAGGCCCTGGGCGTAGTCCCTCGCCTCCTCGAAGGACTGCGATGCGGAGAACACGGCTTCGGCATGGCGCGCGGCCAGCTCGCGCCCGTCGGCCGAGCCGCCGGCCTGCACCAGCACCGGCCGGCCCTGGGGCGAGCGCGGCAGGTTCAGCGGACCCTGCACCGAGAAGAACTCGCCCCGGTGGGCGATGGGGTGGACCTTGGCGGTATCGACGAAGCGGCCGCCGGCCTTGTCGCCGATGAAGGCATCGTCCTCCCAGCTGTCCCACAGCGCCTTGACGACGCTGGTGAACTCGTCGGCGCGGCGGTAGCGGGTGGCGTGGTCGGGCACGGCGTCCAGGCCGAAGTTGCGCGCCGAGGGCAGGTCGGCGGTGGTCACCACGTTCCAGCCCGCGCGCCCGCCGCTCACCAGGTCCAGCGTGGCGAAGCGCCGGGCGATGTTGTAGGGCTCGTTGTAGCTGGTGGAGGCGGTGCCGATCACGCCCAGGTGCGTGGTGGCGGCCGCCACGGCGGTCAGCAGCACGGTGGGTTCCAGCGCCGTGATGGAGCGGAAGTTGATCTGGTCCACGATGGCCGCGTTGTCGGCCAGGAAGATGGCGTCCAGCCTGCCGGCCTCGGCGATGCGCGCCACCTTGACGTAGTGCTGGACGTCGATGAAGGCGCGCGGGTCGCTCTCGGGCAGGCGCCAGGCCGAGGGCACGAAGCCGGAGTGCAGCGCGTTGATGTTCAGGTGAAGCTGGCGCCGCGCCGCGCCGCGGGGGAGGGAGGCGGTCATTTACTGGAAGGTGCCGGGCGCAGGGGGCTCGCCCAGCAGGAAGTGGCGGCCGACGTTGCGGACCTTGTATTCGGCCGGGTTGTGCAGGGTGTGGATGCGCACGTTGCGCCAGAAGCGGTCGAAGCCGAGGGGCCGCACCGCCGAGCGGGCGCCCATCACCTCGAAGATCTCGCTGGTCACTTCCAGCGCCACCTCGCCGGCCAGTGCGTTGGCGGCGGCGATGGCGACCGCCACCTCGCCGCGCTCCCCGGCGGTGAGCGCCGGCCCGCGCGCGCTCGCGAAGTCCAGCGCGCGCGCGGCGCGGTCGGCCAGCAGCGTGGCGGCCTGGGTCTTGACGTACAGCTCGCCGTACTGGCGCTGCACCCACGGGTCGTCGATGTGGCGCTCGACGCCGGAGTGGAGCCACGGGCGCGAGCGCTCGCGCGTGTAGGCGCGGGCGGCGCGCAGTGTGCCTTGCGCGCTGCCGACGAAGACGTTGAGCAGCACGCTCTGCTGCTGGAAGGGCGTGAGCGAGCGCCAGGGCTCGGCCGGGGCGCGCGTCGGGTCCAGCGGCGCGGCCGTGCCCAGCACCTCGTCCTGGTGGATGCGCACGCCGTGGAAGCTCACGCGGCCGCTGCCGGTCTGTCGCTGGCCGATGCCGTCCCAGTCGTGCTCGATCACGATGCCCTCGCGGTCGGCCGGGATGGCGGCGAAGCGGCGCTCGCCGGTCTGCGGGTCTTCCCAGGCCGAGGACAGCCAGTCGGCCACGTGCGAGCCGGAGGTGAAGGGGCGGAAGCCGTCGAGCACGAACCACTCGCCCTCCTGGCGGCCGAACAGGCTCTTGGAGAAGCTGTTGGCGGTGTTGCCCCAGAACCATTGCTCCTGCGCCGAGCGGCGCCAGATCGGTTCGGTCTTGTCCGGCGCGTTGCGCAGCCGCAGGCCCAGCAGGGCGCTGTGGTGGTAGCCGAACAGGTGGCCCAGCGAGCCGTCCACCTGCGCGAACAGCCGCGCGATGCGCAGCACGGTGGACCAGGGCTCGCCCTCGCCGCCGTGCTCGCGCGGCAGCAGCAGGGCCAGCAGGCGGTGTTCCTTCAGCAGGCGGATCTGCTCGGTGGGCTGGCCGCCGGCCTGGTCGCGTTCGATGGCGTCGCGCTTGAAGCGGTCGCGCAGCTCGGCGGCCCTGGCGACGAAGGGGTTGTCCGCGTCCGGCTCGAACAAGTCGGGCGGCCTTTCTTTTTCCCGCGCGGCGTGCAGATCCTTCGGCAACGCGCTCATGGCTCAATGCACCTTGGGGAAGCCGTGCCGTTCGGCCAGCAGCTGCAGGATGCGGCGCGTGTCGGTGACGAAGCGCAGCTCGCCCAGGCGCTGCGCGTCCTCGGGCGCGGGCTGCTCGTCGCCGAGGATCAGCACGGGCAGACTCTGGTGCGCTTCGTCCAGCGCCTCCACCACCGCCCGGCGCGGGCGGGGGTAGGGCAGGCGCTGCACGTCCAGGCGCGCGGCCAGCGCGGGGGCGGAGGCCAGCAGGCCCTCGACGGGCAGGCCGTCGGGGCAGACGTACTGCTCGCCGGGGTGGGACGGGTCGGCGAAACCGGGTTCGAGGAGGAAGAGGCGGTCGCGGCTCATGGGGGCGCTTTCAGCGGTAGGGGGCGGGTTCGGGGTAGGCGCCGGTGAGCAGCCAGTGGCCCACCGTGCGCTTCTTGTATTCGGCCGGGTTGTGCAGCGTGTGGGTGCGCACGTTGCGCCAGAAGCGGTCGAAGCCGTTGGCGGTGGTGGCCGAGCGCGCGCCCATCAACTCGAAGATGCCGCTGGATGCGGCCAGGCCCGTCTCGCCGGCGTAGAGGTTGGCGGCGGCGATGTCGATGGCGGCGCGGCCGCGCTCCTCGTGCGTGAGGGCCGGGCCGCGCGCGTAGGCCGCGTCCAGGCTGCGCGCGGCCAGTTCCGCCAGTTCCACGGCCGCCTGCACGCGGATCGCCAGCTCGCCGTAGCGGCGCTGGATCCACGGGTCGTCCACGTGGCGCTCCACGCCCGAATGAATCCACGGGCGCGACTTCGTCGTGGTGTACTCGCGGCCTTCGTCCAGCGCGCCCTGGGCGCTGCCGATGAAGACGTTCAGCAGCACGCTCTGCTGCAGCAGCGTGACCAGGGAGGCGTAAGGCGTGAGCGGGTCGTCGGGCCGGCCCAGCAGCTCGTCGTCGGCCACGCGCAGGCCCTCGAAGCGCACCGTGCCGCTGCCCGTCTGGCGCTGGCCGATGCCGTCCCAGTCGTCGGCGATCACGATGCCCTCGCGGTCGGCCGGCACGGCGGCGACGAAGCGCCGGCCGGCCTCGTCGTCCCAGGCGATCTGCAGCCAGTCGGCCACGTGCGAGCCGGAGGAGAAGGGCCGGAAGCCGTCCACCACCCAGCCGCCGCCGTCGCGCCGCGCGCTGGAGGTCCTGGACATGACGTTGCCCGAGTTGCCCCACAGCCACTGGCCGGCGGCGGAGGCGCGCAGCAGCCGCTCGCGCTGCGCCGGCTCGGCCCGCGCGTCGACGGCGTGCAGCGGCAGGAAGTGGTAGCCGTACAGGTGCGCCAGCGAGCCGTCGGTGCGGGCGAACTCGCGCACCACCCGCAGCACGGAGGCCCAGGAGGCGCCGCCGCCGCCCAGTGCGGCCGGGATGATGGCGGCCGGCAGGTTCTGTTCCTTGAGCAGCCGCACCTGCCCGGTGGGCCGGCCGCCGGCCTGGTCGCGCGCCACGGCGTCGGCGTGGAAGACCGGGCGCAGCGCGGCGGCCTTGTCCAGCCAGGGGTCTGCGGGGGGAGTGGGGTCGAAGGAGGCCATGCGCGCGTCGGTTCCTCTTGGCTTTACTTCGCGGCGTCGAAGTAGTCCGGCAGCCGGTAGCCCGCCCAGACCGGGTTGGCGCGGAAGAACTGCTGGAATTCCTTCGACTGGTAGGCGGCGACGATGTCCTTGGCGAACTGCGCGTTCTCGTTGCTGCGCTTGACGGCCACCACGTTCACGTAGGGCAGCGTCATGTCCTCCAGCTTCAGCGCCTCGGTCAGCTTCAGCCCCGAGGCGACGGCGAAGTTGCCCTGCACCGCGGCCAGGTCGGCGTCGGCCAGCGAGCGCGGCGCCTGGGCCGCGTCCAGCGGCACCAGCCTGAGCTTCTTGGGGTTGTCGGTGATGTCGTGCTCCGACACCGTGACCGGGTCCACGCCCGGCTTGACCTTCACCCAGCCGATGGCGGCCAGGATGTTGAGCGCGCGCGCCGCGTTCACCGGGTCGGCCGGCAGGGTCACGGTGGCGCCGTCGGGCACGCTGTCCAGTCGCTTGTAGCGCTGCGAGTACAGGCCCATCGGCGGCGTGGGCACGTGCACGATGGGCACCAGGTCGAAGCCTTCCTTGCGGTTGATGGAGTTCAGGTACAGCGTGTGCTGAAAGATGTTGGCATCCAGCTTCGCGTTGTGCACCGCCTCGTTGGGCTGGATGCCCTGGCTGAACTCCACGTACTTGACGGAATAGTCCTTCTGCCTGAGCAGCGGCTCGATGCCCTTGGCGAAGGCGTCGCGGTAGGGGCCGGGCATGAAGCCCACGCTCAGCTCGGCGGCGTGGGCGGAAAAGGCGAGCAAGAAGGCCGCCGCCAGGGCGGCGCCGCGTCGCGGGAGAACGGACATGATGGACATGCGCAACGGAAGAAGCAGCCGACTGTGGGGCAGTCCGCGCCGGCGGCGAACGAAGCTTTGCGTCCATGCATAGCCGGGTTGCGCATAAGGGCGCGTCACCGCGGCGGGCTGCCTCAGATACATAAGTAATAAGCAACGCCGAATTGATTCGTTCGCTTCCGGCTCCGGCGTGCCCATACTCGGGGCCCACCCTGGTTTCCCTGGGCTGACGGTTCCTGTCCTGGCGCCGCTGTCCGCCCTGTCCTGCCCGATGAGTTCCTTTCCTCCCGAGACGCCGCCGGCCGAGGCATTGATCCGGCTCGAAGCCGTCAAGAAGAGCTTCACCCTGCCGGGCGGGCACCGCTTCGACGCCGTGCGTCCGCTGAGCCTGGACATCGCGCGCGGCGACGTGTTCGGCCTGATCGGCAAGAGCGGGGCGGGCAAGTCCACCCTGCTGCGCCTGATCAACCTGCTGGAGCGGCCCGACGGAGGCCGCGTTTTCGTGGCCGGGCGCGACCTGACGCAGCTGTCGCGCCGCGAGCTGCGCGAGACGCGGCAGGACATCGGCATGATCTTCCAGCAGTTCAATCTGCTGCAGAACGCCACGGTGGCCGAGAACGTGGCCTTCCCGCTGAAGATCCACGGGCATCCTGTCCGCGCCGAGGTCGACGCCCGCGTGCGCGAGTGCCTGGCCCTGGTGGGCCTGGCCGAGAAGACCGACGCCTACCCGGCCCAGCTCTCGGGCGGCCAGAAGCAGCGCGTGGCCATCGCCCGCGCGCTGGCGCCCAGGCCGCAGGTGCTGCTGTGCGACGAGCCCACCTCCGCGCTCGACGCCGAAACCACCCGTTCGCTGCTGCAGACCCTGCGCGAGATCAACGAGCGCCTGGGCGTGACCATCGTCATCGTCACCCACGAGCTGCCGGTGGTGCAGCAGCTGTGCCGCCGCGTGGCCGTGCTGGAGCAGGGCGCGCTGGTGGAGCAGTTCGCGCTCGACGAGGCGGCGGCGCAGCCGCGCGCCAGCGCCCTGGGCCGCGAGCTGGCCGAACTGCTCGCGCAGCGCCCCTGGCCGCGCCCCGCCGGCGAGGGCGTGGCCGTCCCTCCCGCTTCATCCGCCCCGGTGGACGCGCCTTCGTCCTCCGCCGGCCCCGCCGCACGCCTCGCCTATGTCTGAGAACATCGTCGCCCTCCTGCCCGAGCTGTGGACCGCCATCGGGCAGACCTTCCTCATGCTCGCCATCGGGCTGGGCTCGGCCATCGTGCTCGGCGGGCCGCTGGGTGTGCTGCTGTTCCTGCTTGGGCCCGGCCAGTCGCTGGACCACCGGCCGCTGTACCTGGTGCTGAGCTGGATCGTGAACACGGTGCGCTCCTTCCCCTTCATCATCCTGCTGGTGGCGCTGGTGCCCGTCACGCGCGTGATCGCCGGCACCTCCATCGGGCCGCTGGCCGCGGCGGTGCCGCTGTCGGTGGCGGCCATCCCGTATTTCGCGCGGCTGGTGGAGCAGAGCATCCGCGAGGTGCCGCGCGGCGTGATCGAGGCGGCGCACGCCATGGGCGCCTCGGAGCTGCAGATCGTCTGGCGCGTGCTGGTGCGCGAGGCCCGCTCGGGCCTGGTGCTGGCCCTCACCGTGCTGGCCGTGAGCTTCCTGTCGTACTCCGCCATCGCCGGCGTGGTGGGCGGCGGCGGCATCGGCGACCTGGCCATCCGCTACGGCTACTACCGCTTCCAGACCGACGTGATGCTGGTCACGGTGGCGCTGCTGGTGGTGCTGGTGCAGATCATCCAGTTCGGCGGCAACGCGCTTGCGCATCGTCTCGACAAGCGCTGAGCCTCGCGACACCCGTTTCACACACCCAAGAGAACCCCAGCTTTGATCGTCATGTCGTTCGTCCGCCGCCATCTCGTGCTCGGCACTGTCGCCGCTTCGTTCGTCCTCGCCGGCGCGTCCGCCTTCGCGCAGGCCAAGAAGGAGCTTGTCATCGGCACCACCGCCGGCTCGAACATCGACGTGCTGCGGCGCGGCATCCAGCCGCAGCTGGAGCAGAAGGGCTACAAGGTCAAGCTGGTGGAGTTCAGCGACTACGTGCAGCCCAACCACGCGCTGGCGCAGGGCTCGCTGGACGCCAACTACTTCCAGCACATCATCTACCTGAAGAACTTCGCCGAGAAGAACAAGCTCGACCTGGTGGACGTGGTGCAGGGCCCGATCGCGCCGCTGGGCCTGTACTCGAAGAAGTTCAAGGCCGTGGCCGAGGTGAAGGAGGGCGCGCGCATCGCCGTGCCGAACGACCCGACCAACCTGGCGCGCACCTTCGTCTTCCTGGAGCAGTACGGCCTGGTCAAGACCCGGCCCGGCGTCGATCCGCTGAAGGTGACCGAGAAGGACATCGCGGACAACCCGAAGAAGCTGAAGTTCGTGCCGCTGGAGGCCGCGCAGCTGCCGCGCGCGCTGGAAGACACCGATTTCTCCGTCATCAACGGCAACTTCGCCATCTCCTCGGGCCTGAAGCTCACCGAGGCCGTGGCTCTGGAGAAGACGCCCGACTATTACCTGCTGGTCGCCGCCGTGCGCACGCCGGACCGCAGCGCACCCTGGGTGGCCGACCTGCAGGCCGCCTTCAAGTCGCCGTTCTTCAAAGAGGTGCTGGACAAGCACTTCCCGGGCTACGCGCGGCCCTCCTTCCTGCAATAGGCCGGCACGGGGCAGGTCGCATGGCCGCGCTGGTGCACTTCGACGCGCAAGGCCGCTGGGGCGAGACGCTGGTGTGCGAGCAGCCCATCGCGCAGGCCCTGCGCTCGCGCGGCCTGGACGGCGGCCGGCTGCCGGTGCGCGAAGCCGGCGCGACGCTGGAGTCCGCGCTGGCCGCCCACGCGCCCGAGCTGGCGCAGCTGCGCCAGCGGCTGACGGCGGTGCGCAGCATCGACCGCGTGACGCTGCAGCCGGGCGCCGCTGACTGGCC
>JASGDG010000234.1:0-4181 GCA_047607325.1 Xenophilus sp.
CCCCGACTTCCCCGAGAACCCGAAGACCGACGAGGAAAAGGACATCCGCGCGCGCTACAACAAGTGCATCGGCAGCGCCGTGAACCCGGTGCTGCGCGAGGGCAACTCCGACCGCCGCGCGCCCAAGGCCGTCAAGGAATACGCCCGCAAGAACCCGCACAGCATGGCCGAGTGGAGCCAGGCCTCGCGCTCGCACGTCTCGCACATGCATGCCGGCGACTTCTACCACGGCGAGAAGTCCATGACGCTGGACCGTGCCCGCGACGTGAAGATGGAACTCATCACCCGAAGCGGCAAGACCATCGTCCTCAAGCCCAAGGTTTCGCTGCTGGACCGCGAGGTGATCGACTCGATGTTCATGAGCAAGAAGGCGCTGCTCGACTTCTACGAGGCGCAGATCGAGGACGCGCGCAAGACCGGCGTGATGTTCTCGCTGCACGTGAAGGCCACCATGATGAAGGTCTCGCACCCCATCGTGTTCGGCCACTGCGTCAAGATCTTCTACCGCGAGGCCTTCGAGAAGCACGCCAAGGTGTTCGAGGAACTGGGCGTGAACGTCAACAACGGCATGGTGGACCTGTACAACAAGATCGCCGCCCTGCCGCAGAGCCAGCAGGACGAGATCAAGCGCGACCTGCACGCCTGCCACGAGCACCGCCCCGAGCTGGCCATGGTCGACTCGGCCAAGGGCATCACCAACTTCCACTCGCCCAACGACATCATCGTGGATGCGTCCATGCCCGCGATGATCCGCAACGGCGGCAAGATGTACGGCGCCGACGGCCGCCTGAAGGACGTCAAGGCCGTGATGCCCGAATCCACCTTCGCCCGCATCTACCAGGAGATCATCAACTTCTGCAAGTGGCACGGCGCCTTCGACCCGAAGACCATGGGCACCGTGCCCAACGTCGGCCTGATGGCGCAGCAGGCCGAGGAATACGGCTCGCACGACAAGACCTTCGAGATCCCGGAGGACGGCGTGGCCAACATCACCGACATCAACACCGGCGAGGTGCTGATGAGCCAGAGCGTCGAGCAGGGCGACATCTGGCGCATGTGCCAGTGCAAGGACGCCGCCATCCGCGACTGGGTCAAGCTGGCCGTCACGCGCGCGCGCAACTCGGGCATGCCGGTGGTCTTCTGGCTCGACGCCTACCGCCCGCACGAGAAGGAACTCATCACCAAGGTGCGCATGTACCTGCACGAGCACGACACCACCGGCCTGGACATCCAGATCATGAGCCAGGTGCGCGCCATGCGCTACACGCTGGAGCGCGTGATCCGCGGGCTGGACACCATCAGCGCCACCGGCAACATCCTGCGCGACTACCTCACGGACCTGTTCCCGATCATGGAACTGGGCACCTCGGCCAAGATGCTGTCGATCGTGCCGCTGATGGCCGGCGGCGGCATGTACGAGACGGGCGCCGGCGGCTCCGCGCCCAAGCACGTGCAGCAGCTGGTGGAGGAGAACCACCTGCGCTGGGATTCGCTGGGCGAGTTCCTGGCGCTGGCGGTGAGCCTGGAGGAACTGGGCCTCAAGAACAGCAACGAGAAGGCCAAGGTGCTGGCCAAGGCGCTGGACGCCGCCACCGGCAGGCTGCTGGACAACAACAAGGGCCCCAGCCCCAAGACCGGCCAGCTCGACAACCGCGGCAGCCACTTCTACCTGGCGCTGTACTGGGCCCAGGCCCTGGCCGAGCAGACCGAGGACAAGGAGCTGGCCGCCACGTTCACGCCACTGGCCGCGTCGCTGGCCGCCAACGAGAAAAAGATCGTCGGCGAGCTCGAGGCCGTGCAGGGCAAGCCGGCCGACATCGGCGGCTACTACAAGACCGACGAGAAGAAGACCGAGGCCGTGATGCGCCCCAGCAAGACCTTCAACGACGCCCTGGCGGCCGTGAGCGCCTGACCGCCGCCGCATTGCCGGGCCGCCTGGCCCGCACGGAACACAAGCCGTCGTCCGCGACGGCTTTTTTCCTGCCCTCCCGCACCTGATCGAGGCCTGACGCCGCGGCCCCGGACATTCCCCGACGCCGCTGACGGCTGGAAGACAGCTTCGCTGCGTAGCATGAACGGCGAGCGCCGGGCCCGCCGGCGAGAAGGAACATTCATGTCGTCCCTCCACTCTGCAGTCCCCGGCAACGCCGCCGGCGCAGGTCATGCCGCCTTCGGCTCGCGCCTGGGCGCCGTGCTGCGCGTGACCAGCGGCAACTTCCTCGAACAGTTCGACTTCTTCCTGTTCGGCTTCTATGCCACGGCCATCGCCAAGGCCTTCTTTCCGGCCGGCAGCGAGTTCGCCTCGCTGATGCTGACCTTCTCCGCCTTCGGCGCCGGCTTCCTGATGCGGCCGCTGGGCGCCATCGTGCTGGGCGCCTACATCGACCGCGTGGGCCGGCGCAAGGGCCTGATCGTCACGCTGGCGATCATGGCCAGCGGCACGGTGCTGATCGCCTTCGTGCCGGGCTACGCCAGCATCGGCCTGCTGGCGCCGGCGCTGGTGCTGCTGGGGCGGCTGCTGCAGGGCTTCTCGGCCGGGGCGGAGCTGGGCGGCGTGTCGGTCTACCTGTCCGAGATGGCACCGCCCGGCCGCAAGGGCTTCTACGTGGCCTGGCAGTCGGCCAGCCAGCAGGTAGCCATCGTGCTGGCGGCCGCACTGGGCTTCGCCCTCAACGAGGCGATGGCGCCCGAGGCGCTGGCCGCCTGGGGCTGGCGCCTCCCCTTCTTCGTCGGCTGCTTCATCATCCCCTGCATCTTCGTGCTGCGCCGCTCGCTGCAGGAGACGGAGGAGTTCGCCCGCCGCGCCCACCACCCCGGCACGCGCGAGGTGTTCGCGTCGATGGCGGCGCACGCCAGCACGGTGCTGGCCGGCATGCTGCTGGTGGCGCTGACGACCACCACCTTCTACCTGATCACCGTCTACACGCCGACCTTCGGCCGCACGGTGCTGCACCTGAGCGCGCGCGACAGCCTGGTGGTGACGCTGCTGGTGGCGGTGTCGAACTTCTTCTGGCTGCCGGTGGGCGGCGCGCTGTCCGACTGCATCGGCCGCAAGCCGCTGCTCGTCGCCACCACCGTGCTGGCGATCTGCACCGCGCACCCGGCCCTGTCGTGGCTGGCCTCGGCGCACAGCTTCGGGCGGCTGCTCGACGTGCTGCTGTGGTTCTCCTTCCTCTTCGGCATGTACAACGGCGCGATGGTCGCGGCGCTCACCGAGGTGATGCCGGCGCAGGTGCGGGTGGTCGGCTTCTCGCTGGCCTACAGCCTGGCCACGGCGGTGTTCGGCGGCTTCACGCCGGCCATCTCGACCTGGATGATCGAGGCGCTGGGCGACCAGGCGGCGCCGGGCTGGTGGCTGTCGATCGCGGCGGCGTGCAGCCTGGTGGCGACGCTGGCGCTGTACCGGAAGGGGCGCAGCCTAAACTCGCCCGCATGAAGCCCATCGACGCCGCTCTCGTCCCAGCCTTCGCGCCCGCCGGCCGGCTGCGCGCCTCCATCAACCTGGGCAACCCCATCCTGGCGCACCGCGACGCGCAGGGCCGGCCGGCCGGCGTGTCGGTCGACCTGGCGCGCGCCCTGGCGCAGGCGCTGGGCGTGGAGGCCGAGCTGGTGGTCTTCGAGAAAGCCGCGCAGTCGGTGGACGCGGTGCGCGCCGAGGCGGCCGACGTCGGCTTCTTCGCCGTCGATCCGGCGCGCAGCCAGGGCCTGCGCTTCACCGCGCCCTACGTGCTGATCGAGGGCAGCTACCTGGTGCCCGCCGGCGCCGCGCTGGCGGACAACGCCGAGGTCGACCGCCCCGGCACGCGCGTCGCCGTCGGCCGGGGCAGCGCCTACGACCTCTTCCTCACGCGCGAGCTGAAGGCCGCGCAGATCGAGCGTGTCGCCAACGCCGATGCGGTGCGCGAGGCGCTGAAGGCCGGCCGGGTCGAGGTGGCCGCCGGCATCCGCCAGCTGCTGGAAGGCTGGGCACGCGAGGACGCCGCGCTGCGCCTGCTGCCCGGCCGCTTCATGGTGATCCAGCAGGCGATGGGCCTGCCCGAAGGCCGCGGCGCCTTGGCGGCGGCCGCGCTGGCGGACTTCGTCGAGGAGGCCAAGCGCAGCGGCTTCGTGGCCGAGGCGCTGGCGCGGCACGGCGTGCAGGGCGCCTCCGTCGCGCCCCCCGCCGGCGCCTGAGCCGGGAG
>JASGDG010000235.1:0-5101 GCA_047607325.1 Xenophilus sp.
CCGGCAGCGGGCCGGCCAGCGCCGCGGCGGCGAGGAGCAGGAGCGCGCGGCGCGGGTGGCGCGACGGACGGGGCGGGTGCGCGATGGGTTTCATGGAGTGGCCTCGGGTGTGACGATGCGGGCCCATGCTAGAAACGCCGCAGCCGTGCAGCAAGCACAATGTTCTTCAAGCTTCGTTGCCGGGAGCGCAATCGAAATCAGGCCTTCCCCCATGCCGACTTCCCGCGCCACGTCACGCACCGCCGCCCGCCGCCCGCTCAACCAGCGTGTGCTGCAGGAGGTGGCGCTGCGCTACTTCCTGGAGGTGGCGCACGCCGGCTCCGTCACCGAGGCCGCGGCGCGGCTGGACGTGGCGCCCTCGGCCGTCAGCCGCCAGATCGGCCGGCTGGAGCGCGAGCTGGACACGCTGCTCTTCGAACGCCGCGCCCGCGGCATGGCGCTCAACTCCGCCGGCGAACTGCTGGCCGCGCATGCGCGCCGGGCCTGGCTGGACATCGAGCGCGTGAGCGACGACATCCTCGCCCTGCGCGGCCTGCGCCAGGGCGAGGTGCGGGTGGTCGCCACCGAGGGCTTCGCCTACGAATTCCTGCCGACGCTGGTGGCCGAGTTCCAGGCGCGCTGCCCCGGCATCCACTTCACGCTGGACATGTGCGTGCAGCGCGAGGTGGCGCGCCGCGTGCGCGAGGGCATCGCCGACCTGGGCGTGACGGTGAGCCTGAGTTCGGAGCGCGGCCTCAACGTGGAGCTGCGCCATCCGGCGCCGGTGCTGGCGGTGGTCGCGCCCGGCCACCCGCTGGCCGCGCGGCGCCAGGTCGCGCTGGCGCAGGTGGTGGCGCATCCGCTGGCGCTGCCGGCCGCGGCGTCCACGCTGCGCCAGCTGCTGGACATCAGCTGCAGCCGGCAGGGCCTGCCGCTGGAGCCGGTGATCACCAGCGACCACCTGTACCCGCTCATCCACTACGTGGCCCACAGCCGCGCCGTGACCTTCTGCGGCGAACTGGCGCTGCGCCAGCAGCTGCACAACCGCAGCATCGCCGCCATCGCGCTGCGCGACCGCGAGATGAACGAGCGCCACTTCGAGGTCCAGACCATGGCGGGCCGCCACCTGCCCGAGGCGGCGCGCGCCTTCATCGACCACCTGCGCGAGACGCTGGCGCGCGAGGGCTGAGCCGCCGGCCCGCATGCGTTGCGTTCCGGGCAATGCGTCTTTCGACTCCCTCGATTGGTGCAAGGGGCTCTCAGCGGAATAATGCCTCGCTCCCTTCCTCATCCACCACCATGACCCAGCCTCCCGCGCTCCCCTTCTCCAAGACCCGCACCCTCGGCGGCCTGGTGTTCCTCTCGGGCGAGCTGCCGCTCGGGCCCGACGGCGCCGTGCCCGAGGGCATCGAGGCGCAGACCGCGCTCACGCTGCGGCGCATCGAGGCGACGCTGAAGTCCGAGGGGCTGACGCTGGCCGACGTGGTGTCCGTCACCGCCTACCTGGTCAGCCCGGCCGACTTCGCGGCCTTCAACCGCGTCTATGCCGGCGTCTTCGCCGAGCCGCGCCCGGTGCGCACCACCGTGCGCGCCGACCTGATGCGGCCGGGCGCGCTGCTGGAGCTCACCGTCGTCGCGGGCCGGCCGCAGTGAGCCGCCCGGTCATCGTGCTCGGCGCCGGCATGGTCGGCACCTGCACCGCGCTGCACCTGGCCCTGCGCGGCCATGCCGTGACACTGGTCGACCGCCGCGAGCCTGGGCGCGAGACCTCCTACGGCAACGCCGGCCTCATCCAGCGCGAGGCGGTGGCGCCCTACGCCTTCCCGCGCAACATCCCGAAGCTGCTGGGCGTGGCGCTCAAGCGCGGCGCCGACGTCAACTACCACGCGGGCGCGCTGCCGGGCGTGGCCGGCGGGCTGGCGCGCTACTGGCGCAATTCCGGCGGCGCGCGCTACCCGGCCATCGCGGCCGCCTACGCGCGGCTGATCGAGCACGCCACCGCCGAGCATGCGCCGCTGATCGCCGCCGCCGGCGCCGACGACTTGGTGCGCCGCGAGGGCTACCTGCACCTCTTCCGCGAGGCCGCCGGCCTGGATGCCGCGCTCGCCGAGGCCCGCGCGCTGGCGCAAAGCCACGGCCTGAACCATGCCGCGCTCGACGGCGACGCGCTGGCCGCCGCCGAACCCGCGCTGCGCCAGCGCCTGCCAGGCGCCATCCACTGGCGGGACCCCTGGAGCGTGAGCGACCCCGGCGAACTGGTGGCGCGCTACGCCGCGCACTTCCAGCGGCTGGGCGGCACGCTGGCGCAGGGCGATGCGGCCACCCTGCGGCAGACGGCCGCCGGCTGGGAAGTCCGCACCGCCGACGGGCCGCTGCAGGCCGAGCACGCCGTCATCGCCCTGGGCCCGTGGGCGGACCTGCTGCTGCGCCCGCTCGGCTACCGGCTGCCGCTGTTCGTCAAGCGCGGCTACCACCGCCACTACGCCGGGGCCGTCGGCCCGAGGCTGCCGCTGTACGACGGGGACCGGGGTTTCGTGCTGGCGCCGATGCGCCGCGGCGTGCGGCTGACCACCGGGGCCGAGTTCGCCCGGCGCGACGCGCCCGCCACGCCCCGGCAGCTGGGCCGCGCCGAGGCCCATGCGCGCGAGCTGCTCGACCTGCCCGAGCCGGTGGAAGCCCAGCCCTGGCTGGGCGCGCGCCCCTGCACCGCCGACATGAAGCCGGTGATCGGCCCGGCGCCGCGGCACAAGGGCCTGTGGTTCAACTTCGGCCACGCGCACCAGGGCTTCACGCTCGGCCCGGTGAGCGGGCGGCTGCTGGCCGAACTCATCGATGGCGAGGCGCCGGTGGTGGACCCGGCGCCCTACGCGGCGCAGCGCTTCGAGCGGTGAGGCCGCGCCCGCCGCCGACCGCAGGCCGGCGGCGGGAAGTCGCGGATCCCCGGTTCGTCGGGGGTGAAGAAAACGCGAAGGCAGCGCCGGCCGTCAGCCGCGCATCAGCGCCTCGATCTCGTCGCCGTCGACCGGCACGCCCCGGGTGATCAGTTCGCAGCCGGCTTCGGTGACGACGGCGTCGTCCTCGATGCGGATGCCGATGTCGTGGAATTCCTTCGGCACGTCGTCGGCCGCGCGCACGTAGAGGCCGGGCTCGATGGTGAGCACCATGCCGGGCTGCAGGATGCGGCTGGGCCGGTTTTGGATGGCTTCGCCCGAGAGCGGGTCCCTGCGCTCGCTGACCTCGCCGACCTGCGTGGGCTCCACGTAGCTGCCGCAGTCGTGCACGTCCATGCCCAGCCAGTGGCCGGTGCGGTGCATGTAGAAGCGGAAGTAGGCGCGCTGCTCGATCACGTCGTCCACGCCGCCGACTTTGTCGGCGTCCAGCAGGCCCAGGTCGAGCATGCCCTGCGCCAGCACCTTCACCGTCGCCTCGTGCGGGTCGTTGAAGCGGTTGCCGGCCTTGGTCGCCGCCACCGCCGCCTCCTGGCTGGCCAGCACCAGGTCGTACAGCGCGCGCTGCGGGCCGCTGAAGCGGCCGTCGGCCGGGAAGGTGCGGGTGATGTCGCTGGCGTAGCTGTCGAGCTCGCAGCCGGCGTCGATCAGCACCAATTCGCCGGCGCGCACCGGCGCGGCGTCGGCGCGGTAGTGCAGCACGCAGGCGTTGGCGCCGGCGGCGACGATGGAGCCGTAGGCCGGGAACTGCGAGCCGCCGAGGCGGAACGCGTGCAGCAGCTCGGCGTCGAGGTGGTACTCGCGCACGTCCTGGCCGGCGCGCAGCATGCGGGCGCTGGCCTGCATGGCGCGCACGTGGGCGCGGGCGCTGATGTCGGCGGCGCGGCGCATGAGGTCCAGCTCGTGCGCGTCCTTGACCAGGCGCATCTCGTCCAGCGGGCCGCACAGGTCGCGCTGCTGCTCGGGGCAGAGGGCGCCGAAGCGCACGCGGGCACGCACCTTCTGCAGCCAGCCGTCGACGCGGCCCTCCAGGCCGGCATGCGTGGCGAAGGGGAACCACACCGTCTCGCGGTTCTCCAGCAGCCGGGGCAGGCGCGCGTCCAGCTCGTCGACCGAGAAGGCCTCGTCCACGCCCAGCGCGCGCGGCGCCGCTTCGGGCCCGAGGCGGTAGCCGTCCCAGATCTCGCGCTCCAGGTCCTTGGGCGCACAGAAGAGGGTGGTGCGGCCGCTGCCGTCCAGCACCAGCCAGGCATTCGGCTCGGTGAAGCCGGTCAGGTAGTAGAAGTAGCTGTCGTGGCGGAACGGGAAGTCGTTGTCGCGGTTGCGCTGGCGCTCCGGCGCGGTGGGCACGATGGCGATGCCGCCGGCGCCGAGGCGGGCCGCCAGCCGGTCGCGGCGGGCGGCGTAGGGGAGGAGGGTGTCGCTGCTCATGGGGCGGTGTTCAACTGCGCAAGGCGTTCCGGGGTGCCGACGTCGGTCCAGGGGCCGGTGTACAGCTCGGCACTGACGCGGCCATTGTCCATCGCGCGGCGCAACAGCGGCGCCAGCGGGGCTTTGATGCCCTGCGGGTTGCCGGACGGGATGTCGCAGTACGGCGGCGCGAAGAGTGCCCGGCGGTACAGGCCGATGGTGGAGAAGGTGAAGCGCGCCACGTCCGCACCGGCCGGCACGTCGAGGGCCCGCCCGTCGGCGCCGAGGCCGAAGTCGCCCTTCGGGTTGTGCGGCGGGTTGGGCACCAGCCACAGGTGGGCGAGGGCGGTGCCGGCGGCGAAGCGCGCCGCCGCCGCCTGCGTGAAGCGGAAGTCCGGCGTGAACACGTCGCCCGCCGCCACCCAGAAGACCTCGCCCAGCAGCGGCAGGGCGCGCACGATGCCGCCGGCCGTCTCCAGCGCGCCGCCGGCGTCGCGTCCCTCGTCGGAATACGCGATCGCCGCCGCGCCGTGCCGCGCCCCGAAGCGGGCGGTGATCTGCGCGCCCAGCCAGGCGGTGTTGACCACCAGCCGCGTGAAGCCGCCCGCCGCCAGCGCCTCCATCGGCCACTGCATCAGCGGCTTGCCGCGCACGGGCAGCAGCGGCTTGGGGGTGGCGTCGGTCAGCGGGCGCATGCGCTCGCCGCGGCCGGCGGCCAGCAGCATGGCCTGGGCGAGCGGGGCGCCGGTCATGCCAGGCCGACC
>JASGDG010000236.1:0-10682 GCA_047607325.1 Xenophilus sp.
CCTCGCGCTGCGCGCGGGCCAGGCGCTCGCTCTTCCAGTACACGTCGCCGCCGCCGTCCACCCGGTTGAGCACGCGCGCCAGCACGAACATCAGGTCCGACAGGCGGTTCAGGTAGTGGCGCGGCGCGGCGTTGACGGCCTGGCCTTCCTGCGCCGCCAGCGCGACGACGGCGCGCTCGGCGCGGCGCGCCACGGTGCGGCAGACGTGCGCCTGCGAGGCGGCGCGGGTGCCGGCCGGCAGGATGAATTCCATCAGCCGCGGCAGCTCGGCGTTGTGCCCGGCCAGCGCGTTGTCCAGCTGCAGCACCGCCTCGTCCCTGAGCAGCGCGTGGCCCGGCATCGACAGCTCGCCGCCCAGATTGAAGAGCTGGTGCTGCACGTCCACCAGCAGCTCGCGCACGCCGCCGGGGAGCGGCTCGCACAGCAGCAGGCCGATGTGCGCGTTCAGCTCGTCCACGTCGCCCATCGCCGCGAAGCGCAGATGGTGCTTGGGCAGGCGCGTGTTGTCGGCCAGGCCGGAGGTGCCGTCGTCGCCGGTGCGGGTGGCGATCTGGGTGAGTCGGTTGCCCATGAGGTCGCTCGGGGAGTGGGGTTCCTAGAATGGTAGACCGCACGCCGCCGCCGGCGGCGCAGCCCCAGGAGATCCCCATGAACGCGCCCGCCGCCCTGGCCCACGTGGCCCCCGAGATCGCGCCCCGCCCCGTGCCCGAGGCGCTGCTGGAGGCGCTGCGCGCCCGCTTCGGGGCCCGGTGCTCCACCGCGCTGGCGGTGCGCACGCAGCACGGGCGCGACGAGTCCGCCTTCACCGAGGTGCCGCCGCCCGCCGCGGTGGTCTTCGCCGAGGGCACGCAGGACGTGGCCGACGCGGTGAAGCTGGCGGCCGGGCACGCGGTGCCGGTGATCCCCTACGGCGTCGGCTCCTCGCTCGAAGGGCACCTGCTGGCGGTGCAGGGCGGCATCAGCATCGACGTCTCGCGCATGAACCGGGTGCTGTCGGTCGACGCGGACGACCTCACGGTCACCGTGCAGCCGGGCGTCACGCGCAGGCAGCTCAACGACGAGATCAAGTCCACCGGCCTGTTCTTTCCCATCGACCCGGGCGCCGACGCTTCCATCGGCGGCATGACCGCCACGCGCGCCAGCGGCACCAACGCCGTGCGCTACGGCACGATGCGCGAGAACGTGCTGGCGCTGGAGGTGGTGACGGCCGCCGGCGAGGCGATCCGCACCGGCACGCGGGCCAAGAAGTCCAGCGCCGGCTACGACCTCACGCGCCTGATCGTCGGCAGCGAGGGCACGCTGGGCGTGGTGACCGAGGTCACGCTGCGCCTGTACCCGCTGCCCGAGGCGGTGTCGGCCGCGATCTGCTCCTTCCCCAGCATCGAGGCGGCCGTGCGCACGGTGATCCAGACCATCCAGCTGGGCGTGCCGATCGCGCGGGTGGAGCTGATCGACGCCAACACGGTGCGCATGGTCAACGCGCACAGCAAGCTGGGGCTGCGCGAGGAGCCGATGCTGCTGATGGAGTTCCACGGCTCGCCGGCCGGCGTGAAGGAGCAGGCCGAGACGGTGCAGGAGATCGCCGCCGAGTTCGGCGGCAACGCCTTCGAGTGGGCCACCACGCCCGAGGAGCGCACGCGCCTGTGGACGGCGCGGCACAACGCCTACTTCGCCGCCATCCAGAGCCGGCCCGGCTGCCGCGCCATCAGCACCGACACCTGCGTGCCGATCTCGCGCCTGGCCGACTGCCTGCTCGACTCGGTGGCCGAGGCGGACGCCAGCGGCATCCCCTACTTCCTCGTCGGCCACGTGGGCGACGGCAACTTCCACTTCGGCTACCTGATCGACCCCGACAACGCGGCCGAGCGCGCCAAGGCGGAGGCGCTGAACCACACGCTGGTGGCGCGCGCCATCGCCATGCAGGGCACCTGCACCGGCGAGCACGGCGTGGGGCTGCACAAGATGGGCTTCCTGCTGGACGAGGCCGGCGCCGGCGCGGTGGACATGATGCGCACCATCAAGCGCGCGCTGGACCCGGGGAACATCATGAACCCGGGGAAGATCTTCCGCCTGGATTGAGCGCTCGCCCGGGCGCCGGTCGCTGAAAAGAGCCTCGTCGACGCGTGGCGCCCGACGCCAGGCCCGCCATGGCTACGGCGCGCCCGCCGCCGCCTTCGCCTGGCGCCGCGCCGCCAGCGCCACGTACCAGTCCAGGCAGCCCGGGTTGGCCATGGCCTCCTTGTTGACCACCTTCTCGACCGGCTGGCCGAGCAGCAGCTTCTTGATCGGCAGCTCCTGCTTCTTGCCCGAAAGGGTGCGCGGGATCTCGTCCACCTGGAAGATCTCGTCGGGCAGGAAGCGCGGCGACAGGCTGGCGCGGATGGCGTCGCCCAGCTTCTTCCGCATCGCGTCGTCCAGCGCCGCGCCGGGGCGCAGCACGACGAACAGCGGCATGTAGCTGTCGCGGCCCAGGTACTCCAGGTCCACCACCATCGAGTCGAGCACCTCGGGCAGCGCCTCGACCGCGTTGTAGATCTCGCTGGTGCCCATGCGCAGGCCCTGGCGGTTGATGGTGGCGTCGCTGCGGCCGTAGATGATGCAGCCGCCGTCGTTGCCGACCTTGAGCCAGTCGCCGTGCCGCCAGACGCCGGGGTAGGTGTCGAAGTAGCTGGACAGGTAGCGCGCGTTGCCCTCGTCGTTCCAGAAGTACAGCGGCATCGAGGGGATGGGCTCGGTGCACACCAGCTCGCCCACCTCGTCGACGACCGGCTGGCCGTTCCCGTTCCACGCGTACACGGCCGAGCCGAGGAAGCGGCACTGCATCTGGCCGGGCACCTCGGGCAGCTCGCGGTTGCCGCCGACGAAGGCGCCGCAGAAGTCGGTGCCGCCGGAGATGTTGCACCACCAGGGGTGGGGCGAGCCGGCCTGGCGAAGCTGCTCGCTGCCCCAGCGCTGCACGTCCTCGGCCAGCGGCGAGCCGGTGCTGCCGAGCGCGCGCACCTGCGACAGCTCGCCGCAGTCGCGCGCCTGCACGCCGGCCTTCATGCAGTTGGCGAAGTAGGCGGCGCCGGCGCCGAAGAAGGTGACGCGGTGCCGCGCGACGAAGCGCCACAGCACCGACCAGTCGGGCTGCTCCCTGCTGCGCGCCGGGTGGCCGTCGTAGAGGACGCAGGTGGTGCCGAAGGTCAGGCCCGCGAGCTGCGCGTTCCACATCACCCAGCCGGTGGAGCTGTACCAGTGGAAGCGCTCGCCGAAGCTGTTGGGCGCGTAGCTGGGGCCGGTGTCGTAGTGGAGCTGCGCCACCGCCATCGCCAGCAGGATGCCGCCCTGGCCGTGCACGATGGGCTTGGGCAGTCCGGTGGTGCCGCTGGAGTAGACGATCCACACCGGGTGGTCGAAGGGCAGCCACTCGGGCTCGAAGGCCGCGGTTTCGGCATCGCTGCGCGCGATGGCGCCGTCCCAGTCCACGTCGTGCGGCAGCGCAGCGGCGGCGTAGGGGGTCCTGATCAGCAGCAGCTTCTCCACCGTGGGCAGCTGCGCGCCCAGCTCCCGCACCACGGCGCTGCGGTCGATCGCTTTCTGGCCGTAGAACACGCCGTCCACCGCAATCAGCACCCGGGGGCCGATCTGCCGGAAGCGGTCGGCCACGGCGGCGGTGCCCATGTCGGGCGCGCACACGCTCCACACCGCGCCGATGCTGGAGCAGGCCAGGCAGGCGACCATCGCCTCCGGGATGTTGGGCAGGTAGGCCGCCACACGGTCGCCGCGCCGCACGCCCATGCTCTTGAGCGTGAGCGCGACGGAGGCGACCTGGCGCCTCAGCCCGGGCCACGACAGCTCGCGCACCTCGCCGCGCTCGTTGTCGCTGATGACGGCCGGCAGGCCGGCCGCATGGGCCCGGTCCACGTGCTTGAACACCTCGCGCGCGTAGTTGACCTGCGCGCCGGGAAACCACACGGCGCCGGGCATGCGGCGCTCGGCCAGCACCGCGGTGTGCGGCGTGGGCGACTGCAGGCCCGCGTAGCCCCACAGGCTCTGCCAGAAGGCGGCCAGGTCCGTCACGGACCACTGCCACAGGGCGTCGTAGCCATCGAAGGCGAGGCCGCGCGTCTCGCGCAGCCAGTTCTGGTAGAGGCGGATCTGGGGGACGTAGGGAGGCATGGCGGGTGTCGGATGTCGCGGCGACGATCCTAGCGGGGCCGATGCCGGTGCACCGTAGGGACCTTCCCAGTGCCGCCCCGCGGCGCCACGATGGCCGTGCCGCAGGGGGCTCATGCTTTGTCCGCCGCCAGCTCGCCCCACAGCCGGTCGGGCACGCTGGCCCCGGCATCGGCGGCGCCGGCGGCGGCGCGCACCACGCCGCGGAACCACTGGTGCGCCGGGTCGGCGCCCAGGTGCAGCGGCCACTGCATGGACCACACCATGGTCGGCACGTCCACCGGCAGCGGCACGATGCGCAGCGGCAGCACGCGCGCGAACAGCTGCGCCAGCCGCGTGTGCATGGTGGCCACGCGCTGCGTGCCCAGCACGAACAGCGGCAGCGTGTTGAAGTTGTTGGTCGTCACCTCGATGCGCCGCGCCAGCGCGCTGCTCTTGAGGAACCACTCCTCCAGGCTGGGCTGGCGGCGGCTACCGAACAGCGTGGTCACGTGGCCGAGCGACATGTACTGCTCCAGCGTCAGGCGCTCCCCCACCTGCGTGTTGCCGGCCCACACGACGCAGCTGTAGCTCTCGGTGTAGAGCGCCTCGCTGGGGTGGCCCGGCGCCAGGTACTGGCGGGGCATGATGAGCATGTCGACGTCGCCGCGCAGCACGGCGTCCTGCACCTCGTCGGCCGGCATCACCACCTCCAGCGTCACGCCGGGCGCCTCCTCGCCCATGCGCCGGGCCGCCTCGGCCAGCAGCACGCTGATGGGGTAGTCGGAGGCGATGACGCGGAAGTGGCGCCGGCTGGTGGCCGCGTCGAAGCCCGGCGGCACGGCGATGGTGGACTGGATGGTCAGCAGCACGTCGCGCACCGGCGTCTTCAGCTCCTCGGCCTTGGGCGTCAGCCGCATGCCGCGGCCCACCTGCATCAGCAGCGGGTCGCCGAAGTAGTCGCGCAGGCGCGCCAGCACGCCGCTGGTGGCCGACTGGCTCAGGTTGAGCTTGCGCGCCGCATGGGTGATGTTCTTCTCGGCCAGCAGCACGTCCAGCGCCACCAGCAGGTTCAGATCGAGTCGGTTCAGGCGCATGGAGGTATCCGGCGAATCGATGCCTCAAATCTTCTAAATCGATTTTACGGATGCGGACCGCCTCCCTACAGTCCGCCCCGGAGACAAGAACGACCCATGCTGCTGCACCGCTGCATCGCCGACTGCCTGCCCGGCTGCGCCGAGGCGGCGGTCCCGCGCACGCCAGGCAGCCCGCGCGGCCGCCGGCCTTTCACGGTGGACCTGCATGCCCATGCGGTGACGCCGGCGGTCGAGGCCCTGGTGGCCGACCAGCCCCAGAAGCAGGCCGAACCCGGGCTGATGCGGCGCACCCAGGGCGAGGCCTCCTTCGCCCACAACCTGGCGCACATGCTGCCCCCGGCGATGCGCCGCATGACGCAGCTGGACGAGCGGCTCGCGGACATGGACGCGATGGGCGTGGACGTGCAGGTGCTCAGCCCCTCGCCGGCCCAGTACTGCTACTGGGCCGAGCCCGGCCTGGCCGAGCAGGTGGTGCGCCTGCAGAACGAACACATCGCCGAGGCCTGCGCCCGCCACCCCGAGCGCCTGGCGGGCCTGGGCACGGTGGCGCTGCAGCACCCCGGGCTGGCGGCGCGCCAGCTGACCCACGCGGTGCGCACGCTGGGCCTGAAGGGGGTGGAGATCTCGGCCAGCGTGAACGGGCGCGAACTCTCCCACGCCTCGCTGGCGCCCTTCTGGCGCTGCGCCGCCGAGCTGGGCGCGCTGGTCTTCATCCACCCGCTGGGCACCTCGCTGGGCGAGCGGGTGAACCGGCACTACCTGGCCAACACCATCGGCCAGCCGCTGGAGACCACGGTCGCGCTGTCGGAGCTGATCTTCGGCGGCGTGCTGGATCGGCACCCCGGCCTGCGCATCGTGGCCGCGCACGGCGGCGGCTACCTGCCGGCCTACTTCGGCCGCAGCCAGCATGCGCACCGCGTGCGGCCCGAGGCGCGCGGCATGCGCGCCGCGCCGCGCGACTACCTGCGCCGCCTCTGGTTCGACACGCTGGTGTACGAGCCCGAGGTGCTGCGCCACCTGATCGAGGTGGTCGGCGCGTCGCAGCTGGTGATCGGCACCGACTACCCCTTCGACATGGGCCACTACGACCCGCATGGCCTGCTGGCGGCCGTGCCCGGCCTCAGCCGCGAGGACGCCGAACGCATCCTGGGCCGCAACGCGGCCGAACTGCTGGGGCTGGCCGCCCCGCATGCCGAACGCCCCGGCCCCGCATTTTCCCGAGAGACCCATCCATGACCGACAAGACCAATCCCCTTCGCGGCTGGCAGGTGGACCGTGCCGCCATCCGCACCATCGGCCACGGCCTGCAGCGCCCCGAATGCGTGCTGGCCGAGCGCGACGGCACCCTGTGGGCCGCCGACGCGCGCGGCGGCGCCATGCGCATCGCGCCGGACGGCACGCAGACCCTGATCACCCCGCGCGTGGCGCAGGCCGCGCCGGCGGGCGAAAGCTCCTTCGACGACCGCTACGTGCAGGCCCAGGGCTCGCTGCCCAACGGCATGTGCTTCCTGGCCAACGGCGACATCCTGATCGCCAACTGGGGCACCGACCACGTGGAGGTGATGACCCGCGAGGGCGAACTGCGCACCCTCTACACCGAGATCGACGGCCGCCCGCTGGGCAAGACCAACTTCGTGGCGCGCGACAGCAAGGGGCGCATCTGGCTCACCGTCACCACCTGCATGCAGCCGTGGACGGAATCGATCAACGCCGGCGCGCTGGACGGCTACGTGGCCCTGATCGACGAGCGCGGCATCCGCATCGTGGCCGACGGCTTCGGCGGCACCAACGAAGTGCGGCTGGACGCGAAGGAAGAGTGGCTGTACGTGGTGGAAAGCAACGCCCGCCGCATCTCGCGCCTGCGCATCCGCGACGACGGCTCGCTGGGCCAGCGCGAGGTGTACGGCCCCTACCACCTGCCGGGCTTCCCGGACGGCTTCGCCTTCGACAGCTACGGCAACCTGTGGGTGACGCTGATCATGAGCGACATCCTGGTCGCCATCACGCCCGACGGCGAGCTGCTCACGCTGCTGGACGACTCCAACCCCGAGGCCACGGCGACGCTGAACCGCCACTACCAGGCCCGCACCCTGACACCCGAGATCATGGCCGCCACGCACGGCACGCTGGCGCCCTGGATGGCCAGCCTGACCTTCGGCGGGCCGGACCTGAGGACGGTCTACCTGGGCAGCCTGCGCGGCACCACGCTGCCGTACTTCCGCGCGCCGGTGGCGGGCCTGCCGCTGATCCACTGGTGAGCCCGGTGGACGACCTGCTGCGCTCGCTCACCCGGCTGGACGGCCAGGGCGCCCTGGTGACAGGCGCCAGCCGCGGCATCGGCCTGGCCACGGCCCGGCTGCTGGCCGAGGCCGGCGCCCGCGTGGTGCTGTCCAGCAACGAGCCCGGGGCCTGCGAGGCCGAGGCGGCGCGCCTGCGCGCAGCGGGCCACACCGCCTTCGCCATCGGCTGCGACGTCGCGCGCGAGCCCGAGGTGCAGGCGCTGGCGCGCGAGGCGCTGGCCGCGCTCGGCCGCATCGACGTGCTGGTGTGCAACGCCGGCGTGGCGCCGCACATGGGGCCGATCGCCAGCGCCGGCGCCGGCGACTACGAGCTGACCATGACGGTCAACCTGCGCAGCGTGCTGTGGCTCACCGCCCCGGTGATCGCGCACATGGCCGAGCGCGGCAGCGGCAGCGTGGTGCTGATGGCCAGCATCGCCGGCCTGCGCGGCAACAAGGGACTGGGGCTGTACGGCCTGTCGAAGGCGGCGCTGATGGAGCTGGCCCGCAGCCTGGCCGTGGAGTGGGGCCCGCGCGGCGTGCGCGTGAACGCCGTCGCGCCCGGCGTCACCCGCACCGCGTTCGCCCGCCCGCTGACCGGCCAGGCCGAGGTGATGACGCGGCGCATCGCCCTCACGCCGCTGCGCCGCATCGCCGAGCCGGAGGAGATCGCCGGCTGCGCCCTGTTCCTGGCCACGCGCGCCAGCGGCTTCGTCACCGGCCACACGCTGGTCAGCGACGGCGGCACCACCATCAGTGACGGCAACTGACATCCGCATCCAGAACACAAGGAGACAAACCATGCGACCAAACCCCCTCGCCCGCCGCGCCCTGGCGGCCTTCACCCTCGCGCTGGCCGGCGGCCTGGCCTTCGCCCAGACCAAGATCAGCGTCGGCTACGTGGCCATCCCCGACCTGACGCCGCTGTACGTGGCCAAGGAGCAGGGCTACTTCGACAAGCGCGGCCTGGCGGTCAAGCTGACCACCATCCCGATCAACCCCAGCATCCCGCCTGCGCTGCAGTCCGACTCGATCCAGATCGGCACCGTCACCCCCTCGGTGCTGATGCAGGCCGCCGACGGCGGGCTGGCGCTGCGGGTGCTGGCCGGCGGCGCGGTGCTGACCAGGGAAGGCCGGACGCCGGCGATCCTGGTGCGCAAGGGCGTCGAGATCCACGCGCCCAAGGACTTCATCGGCAAGCGCATCGGCGTGCCCGGCTTCGGCGCCACGCTGCACGTGCTGCTGCGCAAATGGCTGATGGACCACGGCGTGGACCCGAAGCAGGTCAGCTTCGTCGAGGTGGCGCTGCCGCAGATGCTGGACGTGCTGCGCGGCGGCAACATCGACGCGGTGGTGCCGGCCGAGCCCTTCGCCGCCCGCATCCTCAAGGCCGGCGCGGGCACCGTCCATGCCTACATCAGCGACGACTTCCCGGCCGAGGGCGTGCTGCCCATCGTCTACGGCGTCACCCAGTCCTGGCTGGAGAAGAACGCCGCCACGGCCAAGGCCTTCCGCGAGGCGCTGGACGAGGCGATCGCCTTCCAGGCCGGGAACCCCGCGGCCGCCCGCGCCGACATGGGCAAGTACCTGCGCCTGCCGCCCGACGTGCTGGCCACCCTGCCCGTGCCCCGGCTGACCACCGCCGCCACCGAGGCGCAGCTGCGCTTCTGGACCGACGCCATGCGCGCGCAGGGCATGCTGAAGACTCCCCCCGACACGGCGGCGCTGCTGGCGCACTGAGCCCCCCGGCGGCGCCACGCCCCTTCCGCTTTCCTCCACCCCCTAGCCAACGCCAAACGCCATGATCCAGCACATCAAGACCGCACAGGCCACGCGCAGCACGCGCGACGGCCAGGACGCCCAGGTCCGGCAGACCGTCGAGACCCTTCTGACCGACATCGAGCGCCGCGGCGACGAGGCGGTGCGCGAGTACTCCGCCAAGTTCGACCGCTGGAGCCCCGAGGCCTTTCGCCTGAGCCCCGAGCAGATCGAGGCCTGCGTCGCCGCGCTGCCGGCGCAGGCGCTGGCCGACATCAAGTTCGCCCAGGCGCAGATCCGCCGCTTCGCGCAGATCCAGAAAAGCACCCTGCACGACGTGGAGATCGAGACCCTGCCCGGCGTGGTGCTGGGCCACCGCAACATCCCGGTCAACTCGGTGGGCTGCTACATCCCCGGCGGCAAGTACCCGCTGATCGCCTCCGCCCACATGAGCGTGCTGACCGCCAAGGTGGCCGGCGTGCCGCGCGTGATCGCCTGCGCGCCGCCCTTCGAGGGCCAGCCCTGCAACGAGATCGTGGCCGCCATGCACCTGGCCGGCGCCGACGAGATCTACTGCCTGGGCGGCGTGCAGGCGGTGGCCGCCATGGCGCTGGGCACCGGCAGCATCGCGCCGGTGGACATGATCGTCGGCCCCGGCAACGCCTACGTGGCCGAGGCCAAGCGCCAGCTGTTCGGGCGCGTGGGCATCGACCTGTTCGCCGGCCCCACCGAGACGCTGGTGATCTGCGACGACACGGTGGACGCCGAGCTGGTGGCGGTGGACCTGCTGGGCCAGGCCGAGCACGGCCCCACCTCGCCCGCCTGGTGCGTGACCACCAGCCGCCGCATCGCCCAGGAGCTGCCCGCCGCCATCGAGCGCGTGCTGGCGCGGCTGGACACCGCGCCGGTGGCCGGCGCCGCCTGGCGCGACTGGGGCGAGATCATCCTGTGCGACAGCGACGAGGAGGCGCTGGCCGAGGCCGAGCGCCTGTGCTCCGAGCACGTGCAGGTGATGACGCGCGACCCCGACTGGTACCTCAAGCGCATGACCCGCTACGGCGCCCTGTTCCTCGGCCCGCGCACCAACGTCTCGTACGGCGACAAGGTGATCGGCACCAACCACACGCTGCCCACGCGCGGCGCCGGCCGCTACACCGGCGGCCTGTGGGTGGGCAAGTTCATCAAGACCCACACCTACCAGCGGGTGCTGACGGACGAGGCCTCGGTGGCCGTCGGCGAGGTGTGCTCGCGCCTGTGCGCGCTGGAGCACCTGGCCGGCCACAAGGAGCAGGCCGACATCCGCGTGCGGCGCCTGTCGGCGGCGGCATGACGGCCGCCCTGCCCCTGGCGGGCCGCGCGGCCCTGGTCACCGGCGGCGCCGGCGGCCTGGGCGCGCCCATCTGCCGCGCGC
>JASGDG010000237.1:0-5204 GCA_047607325.1 Xenophilus sp.
GCCCGGCTGCTCGGCCAGCACGCGCGGCACGCGCACGCCGGCGCGGGCCAGCTGGCGCAGGCGCCGCGCCTCGGTGGCGATGGCCGCCTCGCCGCCCAGGTTGGGCACGGGCGTCAGCACGTCGAGCCGGAACACGCGCGCCATCAGCGCCAGCAGCCGGTAGCGCATCGGGCTGTGGCGCGGCCCGGCCTTCTTGAGCCACACCCGCTCCTCGCCCAGGCGATGGGCGGCGATGCCGCGCGTCTGCCGCGGCAGCGTGGCGGCGAGGAAGTCGGCGTGGCCTTCCGGGCGCCCCCGGGGGCTGGCGGCGTCCGGCGCGCTCCCCGGGGAGGGCGGGACAACCTGGGGCGGCTCGGCGTTTTCTGGGAGGGTCATCCTGCTGCGGCGGGCTGGAAGCTGTGCGCGCTGGCCACAGGCCAGTAGGTGCGGAACACGGTGTACTGCCCGTCCAGCGGGCCCAGCAGCGCGCCGGGCCGCACCTGCATGACCAGGTTGGACAGGAGGCGCACCTCGGTGTCGGAGATGCGCCGCACGATGTGGTGCGCGGTGATCTCGCGCGGGTGCGACAGGCCGGCGGCCTGCACCAGCTCCCGCAGCGCGTGCAGCGTGCTGTGGTGGAAGTGGCGTACCCGCTCGGCCTTGTCGGGCACCACCAGCGCTTTCTGGCGCTGCGGGTCCTGCGTGGTCACGCCGGTGGGGCACTTGCCGGTATGGCAGCTCTGCGCCTGGATGCAGCCCAGCGCCATCATGAAGCCGCGCGCCGCGTTGCACCAGTCGGCGCCCAGCGCCATCATGCGCGCCAGGTCGAAGGCGGTGATCACCTTGCCGGCGCAGCCGAGCCGGATGCGCTGCCGCAGGTTCGCGCCGATCAGCGTGTTGTGGACCAGCGAGAGGCCCTCCTGCAGCGGCGTGCCCATGTGGTCGCTGAACTCCACCGGCGCCGCGCCGGTGCCGCCCTCGGCGCCGTCGACGACGATGAAGTCGGGCGTGATGCCGGTGGCCAGCATCGCCTTGACGATGGCGAACCATTCCCATGGGTGGCCGATGCACAGCTTGAGGCCGACGGGCTTGCCGCCCGACAGATCGCGCAGGCGGGCGACGAACGCCATCATCTCGGCGGGCGTCCCGAAGGCGCTGTGCGCGGCGGGCGAGATGCAGTCCCTGCCCATCGGCACGCCGCGCGCGGACGAGATCTCCGCCGTCACCTTGGCCGCCGGCAGCACGCCGCCGTGGCCCGGCTTGGCGCCCTGGCTGAGCTTGAGTTCGATCATCTTCACCTGCGGGTCGCGCGCGTTCTCCATGAAGCGCGTCTCGCTGAAGCGGCCGGCCTCGTCGCGGCAGCCGAAGTAGCCGGAGGCCACCTGCCAGATCAGGTCGCCGCCGTGCACCCGGTGGTGCTGGCTGATCGAGCCCTCGCCCGTGTCGTGCGCGAAGCCGCCCATCCTGGCGCCCCGGTTCAGCGCCATGACGGCGCTGGCCGACAGCGCGCCGAAGCTCATGGCCGAGATGTTGAACACGCTGGCGCTGTAGGGCTGGGCGCAGTGCTCGCCGATGGTGATGCGGAAGTCGTGGTCCGCCAGCGTCGTTGGCTGCAGCGAGTGGTTGATCCACTCGTAGCCGTGGCGGCCCACGTCCAGCTGCGTGCCGAAGGGCCGGTTGTCCGGCTCGCCCTTGGCGCGCTGGTAGACCAGCGAGCGCTGCGCGCGCGAGAAGGGGGCGGCCTCGGTGTCGCTCTCGATGAAGTACTGCCGCATCTCCGGGCGGATGAACTCCAGCAGGAAGCGCAGGTGCCCGATCACCGGGTAGTTGCGCAGGATGGCGTGGCGCGTCTGCCGCAGGTCGTGCACGCCGGCGCCGGCGAGCACCGCGAATGCCGCCAGCGCGATCCAGGCGACCCACAGGTGCGCAGCCAGCAGCGCCGCGGCCAGGCTGGCCGCCAGGCCGGCCACGCACAGGGCGAAGCCCAGGTACCGGAGGGGGGGCAGGGGGATCATCGGGGCCATCTTCTTTCGGGGCGCGGCGGCGTGCTGCATGATAGGGCGCTCATCTTCGAGCCCTTCCATGACAGCCGCCCCCTCCGCCGCCGACGCCCCGGCCCCCCTTTCCGCCGACGATTTCGACTTCCTCGACGACGAGCTCGACGCCATGCGCGAGCAGGACGCCGAGGTGCCGCAGTGGGAGTTCTGCGACGGCTTCATGACCGCGATGGTCTGCACGCGCCGGCCGATCGCGCCGCAGGAGTACTGGCCGGTGCTCTTCGGCGAGGGCTTCTCGCCGGCGCAGCACATGGAGTTCGTCTGGCGCTGGCGCCGCCGCTGGCGGGAGATCGAGGCGGCGCTGGACGCGCCGGACCTGGACACGCTGGAGGACGCGCGCTGCCTGGAGCCCGCCTGCCTGGACCTGCGTGGCGCCATCGCCGCCCTGCCCGAGGACGATCGCGCCGAAGCGCCGGCCGGCGGCGACATCCCCGCCTTCGGCCAGGTCTGGGCGCTGGGCTTCCTGGCGGCCGTGGCGCAGTGGGTGGACGACTGGGCGCCGCCGCGCGACAAGGAGGCGGCGGCGATGCTGGACGACGCCCTGGCCGCCATCGAGGTGCTGGCCGGCGACGACACCGCGCCGCCGGCCGTCTCCATGTATGCCGAGGACGGCCCGCCCACCGTGAGCGAGCAGCGGCTGGAGGACTACGGCGAGGCGGTCTGGGCGGTGTACGACCTGCGCCAGCTCTGGAAGAGCCTGGGTCCGCGCATGCAGGCCGTGCGCCGGACCGACGAGCCGGGCCGCAACGACCCCTGCCCGTGCGGCAGCGGCAAGAAATACAAGCGCTGCCACGGGGGATGAAGCCCACCCCCGGTCTTCGCGGACTTCGTTCCGCTTGGCCAACCCCCTCAAGGGGGCACATCCCGCGGTCTGACCAAGCCCGTCCCGCGGATGTTCCCGCATGGCCTGCCCCGAGGCCTTCCGACCGGCAGCGTGGGGCCTTGCCGATCGGCGTTTGACAGCCCGCCGCCGCTGCGCCCCAATGCGCGCATGGATCTCGAACTCGCGGGCAAGCACGCCCTCGTCACCGGCGGCAGCAAGGGCATCGGCCTGGCCTGCGCGCGCGGCTTCCTGCGCGAAGGCGCGCGCGTCAGCCTCGTCGCGCGCAACGAGGCGACGCTGGCCGGGGCCGCGCTGTCGCTGGCCGATGCGCGGCCCGACGCCTCGCTGCGCGTGGGCGCCTTCGCGGCCGACCTGGGCGACCCGCAGGCCGCTCTCGCCGTGCTCGACCGCATCGAGCAGGCCGACGGCCCGGTGGACATCCTGGTCAATGCCGCCGGCGCGGCGCGCCGCACGCCGGCCGACGAGCTGGATGCCGCCCGCTGGCACGCCGCCATGCAGGCCAAGTACTTCACCTACATCCACATGATGGACCCGCTGGTCAAGCGCATGGCGGCGCGCGGGGGCGGCGCCGTCGTCAACGTGGTGGGCGCCGGCGGCAAGGTCGCCAGCCCGATCCACCTGGCCGGCGGCGCCGCCAACGCGGCGCTGATGCTGGCCAGCGTCGGCCTGGCCAACGCCTACGCGCGCCGCGGCGTGCGGGTGAACGTGGTCAACCCCGGCCTGACCGCCACCGAGCGGCTGCACGAAGGGCTGGCGGCCGAGGCGCGCCAGCATGGCGGCACGGCCGGGGAGGCGCTGGCCCGCGCCGCCGAGCGTCTGCCGCTGGGCCGCGTCGCCGAGCCGGAGGAGGTCGCCGACGCGGTGCTCTTCCTCGCCTCGGCGCGCGCCAGCTACGTCACCGGTGCGGTGCTGTCGATGGACGGCGCGGCCGTGCCGACGGTGGTGTGACACGGCTTCGGGCCCAGGGCAGGCCAGATGGATGGCGTCAATGGGCCAGCAGCCCGGCCAGCGTGCGCAGCGCATGCTGCACGGTGGCGGCGCGCACGGCGGCGCGGTCGCCCTCGAAGCGCCGGCGCTCGGCGCGCACGGCGCCGTCCACGCTCCAGCCGAACCACACGGTGCCCACGGGCTTGCCGGGCGAGCCGCCGGCCGGCCCGGCGATGCCGGTGACGGCCACCGCCACCTGGGCGGCCGAGTGCGCCACGGCGCCTTCGGCCATGGCGCGGGCCACCGGCTCGCTCACCGCGCCGTGCGCGGCGATGAGGGCCGCGTCCACGCCCAGCATCCCGGTCTTGGCGGCGTTGGAGTAGGTGACGAAGCCGCATTCGAACCAGTGGCTGGAGCCGGCCAGCGCGGTGCAGGCGGCGGCGATCAGGCCGCCGGTGCAGCTCTCGGCGGTGGCCATCACGCGGCCCTGCGCCTGCAGCAGGCCGGCCAGGTGCGCCACCAGCGCGGGGGTGTCCAGGTCGTCCAGGCGCATCGCCGGTTCCTCATCTAAAAGAAGAAGCGCCACAGCGCGATCGCCAGCAGCGTGCAGAAGGCCGCCACCAGGTCGTCGAACAGGATGCCGACGCCGGCCCAGCCCCAGCCCTCGTGCGGCGCGGCGCCGGCCGGGCGCTTGCACAGCCGGTCGGCCCAGCCCACCGGGCCGGGCTTGGCGGCGTCGAAGAAGCGGAACAGGCCGAAGGCGGCGGCCTGGGTCCAGAAGCCGGCCGGCAGCACCAGCCACAGCACGATCCAGAAGGCGACCACCTCGTCCCATACCACGCTGGAGGGGTCGGCCACGTTCATGTGCCGCGCGGTCAGGGTGCAGGCCCACCAGCCGACGGGCAGCGACGCGGCGATCACCCAGCCCATGGCGCCGGCGGGTAGCCAGTGGCCCAGCAGGAGAAAGGCCGCCCAGGCCCACAGCGTGCCGACGGTGCCCGGCGCCCAGCGCGACAGGCCGGCGCCGAAGGCCAGGGCGATGGCGTGGGCGGGGTGCGACCAGGTGAAGCGGCCGTCGGGCCGGGCGGGGGGCGCGGCGGGCGCGGATGCGTCGGGCAGGCCGGTCATGGGGTGCCGAAGTGGTCGAAGGAGGCGAAGCGCTGCGCCAGCGGCGCGCCCTGCGCGTCGACGAGGCGCAGGCCGGGCGCCGGCTCGATGCGGCCGATGCGGGTGACGGGCGTGCCGCAGCGGCGGCCGGTCTGCTCCACCGCGGCGCGTGCCGGGGCGGGTGCGGTGAAGGCCAGCTCGTAGTCGTCGCCGCCGGCCAGCGCGAGGTGGCGCCAGGTGTCGGCGCTCAAGCCGCCCAGGCCCGCGGCCTGGCGCGCGGCGATCCGGCC
>JASGDG010000238.1:0-4549 GCA_047607325.1 Xenophilus sp.
GCCGCTTTCCGCGCCGGGGAAGGCCGGCGCCGCCGCCGGCCCGCCAGCGCCGGCCTCGCCGCCCCCGAGAGCCGTGATGCCGTGCATCCAGGCCCCCAGCCGGTCGAACACCGACTGGGGCAGCCAGAACACGGCCGCCGCGGCCAGCAGCAGCGCGGCCACCCCGCTCATCAGCAGCCGTGTCGGCGCCCAGCCACCGCCCTGTCCCGGCGCATGGCTGCGGATGCTGCCGCCCAGGCTGCGGTCCGCCTCCGCCAGCCCGACCTTCCGGACGCCCGGCAGCTTGGCCAGCACCGGCGCCGGATCGATGCGCAGGGCGCGGGCGACGCTCGCCGCCAGCGCGCGGGCGAATACGGGATCGGGCAGCGCCTCGATGTCATCGCGCTCCAGGGCCTCGATGCGCTGAGGGGGGACTTTCAGCGCCGCGGCAACGGCCTCGACATGCAGGCCATGCACCTCCCGCGCCTGGCGCAGCATGTCGCCGGCACTCAGCTGGGAAACATCGCCCGGACTCAAGGGCTGCGAGAGGGACCCGCCGAATTCGCTGGCCCGCTCAATCATTGAAATCGCCACGTTCGAAGGCGAGCGCCTCGCGCGACTGCGGGAAGCGCCGCTCCAACTGCGTGCCCAGCTGCGCCATGGCCTCGCGGTTGCCCAGCCTGTTCTCGGTGCGGATGCCCAGCCACAACGATTCGGCATTGGCCACCGGACCATTGTTGATGCGCCGGATGTAGAACTGGGCGCGGGTGAAATCGCCGCGCTGGTACAGCAGAAGGGCCAGGTTGTAGCCGGTGATCGGGTTGCCGGCGTCCAGCTCGTAGGCCCGCAACAGCGACTTCTCGGCGGCCGCACGGTCGCCCGCCTGCATCTGACACACGCCCTGGGTCATCAGGGTCTTGGAGGCATCCTGGTAGGTCGGGACCGCGAGCGCCGCATTGAACTGCTGCGTGGCGTCGGCATAGCGCTTCTGCTGGCACAGCAGCCAGCCGTAGTTGTGGCGCGCGTCGGCGTCGCGCGGCTTGAGGGCGATGGCCCGGCGGAAGCTGTCCTCCGCCTTCCCGGGCTCGTCCAGGCGCATGTCAATCAGGCCACGCAGGTTGTAGGCGGACGCATAGTTCGGATCCGCCGCCAGCGCCTGGTTCACCTCGCCCCGCGCCACCTCGATCCGGCCCTGCTGGAAGTAGCCCAGCGCCAGTTGCAGGCGCAACTCCGCCCGGCGCTGCGCACTGGCCTCGTCGGATGCCCCGCCCGCCGCCGGCCCCGCATGGCTCACGTCGGCCAGCGAGGTCGTGGTGGTGGTCGTGGTCTTGCAGCCGGACGCCAGGGCGAGCAGGACCGCAGCGCACCACAGCCTGCGCACGCCCGGCCGAGCGGCCGGTCGGAAGGGCGATGTCATTGGATCAATGCTCCTCGCTGGCATGGGCCGCCAGGGCGGCAGGGGCGCCGGTCCGCGGCCGATGCAGAACCGCAATGCGGCGCTGCGCCATGCGCTGCGCCGCCCGCGTACGGTCCCTCACGTCGCCGGCCAGTTGGCCGCAGGCGGCGTCGATGTCGTCGCCGCGGGTCTTGCGCACCGTGGTGACGATGCCAGCCTCGGCCAGCAGCCGCGCGAAGACCTGCACGCGTGCCGCCGGCGAGCGCAGCAGGCCGGATGCCGGAAAGGGGTTGAAGGGAATGAGGTTGAACTTGCAGGACACGCCGTGCTCGCGCACCAGCGCCGCCAGTTCGCGCGCATGCTCCGGCTGGTCGTTCACGCCGTCGAGCATGCAGTACTCGAAGGTGATGAAGTCCCGCGGCGCATGCGCCAGGTAGCGCCTGCAGGCGGCCAGCAGTTCGGCCAGCGGGTACTTGCGGTTGAGCGGCACCAAGTCGTCGCGCAGCGCATCGCTGGGCGCGTGCAGCGACACAGCCAGCGCCACCGGGCAGTCGGCGCCGAGGCGGTCCATCATGGGCACCACGCCGGAGGTGGACACGGTGAGCCGCCGGCGCGAAAGGCCGTAGGCGTTGTCGTCCAGCATGGTGCGCAGCGCCGGCACCAGCGCAGCATAGTTCTGGAGCGGCTCGCCCATGCCCATCATCACCACGTTGGTGATGACACGTTCGTCGCGCTGCAGGTGCCGGCGCAGGAAGTGCTCGGCGAACCACAGCTGGGCCACGATCTCGCCGGTGGTGAGGTTGCGGCTGAAGCCCTGGTGCCCGGTGGAGCAGAAGCGGCAGCCCACCGCGCAGCCGGCCTGCGAGGACACGCACAGGGTCCCCCGGTCGTCCTCCGGGATGAAGACCGATTCGACGGCATTGCCGTCGCCCACGTCGAACAGCCACTTGATGGTGCCGTCGGCCGACAGCTGCTGCGAGATGACGGGCAGGGCCTGCACCTGCGCCGCATCGGCCAGTTTGGCGCGCAGCGACTTGGCCAGGTCGGACATCTGGCCGAAGTCGCTGGCGCCGCGCTGGTGGATCCAGCGGAACAGCTGGGTGGCGCGGAAGCGCTTCTCGCCCAGGCGATCGCAGAATGCGGCCAGCCCCTCGAGATCGAAGTCGAGCAGGTTGACCGGGGTGTTCATGGTGCGCGGGCGCGTCCGTGGACGGGCTTTACTTCAGTTCGGGGAAGAAGAAGGCGATCTCGACCTTGGCGGTCTCGGGCGCGTCGGAGCCGTGCACCGCGTTGGCGTCGATGCTGTCGGCGAAGTCGGCGCGGATGGTGCCCGGCGCAGCCTTCTTGGGGTCGGTGGCGCCCATCAGGTCGCGGTTCTTGGCGATGGCGTTCTCGCCTTCGAGCGCCTGCACGAACACCGGGCCGGAGATCATGAACTCGACCAGGTCCTTGAAGAAGGGGCGCTCCTTGTGCACGGCGTAGAAGGCCTCGGCCTGCTCACGCGACAGGTGCACCAGCCTGGCGGCCACGATCTTCAGGCCGGCGGCCTCGAAGCGGGAGACGATCTTGCCGATGACGTTCTTGGCGACGGCGTCGGGCTTGATGATGGACAGGGTACGTTCGGTGGCCATGGAGAGCTTTCTGTGAATCGGAGAGGCGGAATGCAAGCGGGCGCCGCCGCGCGCAATCTGGGCCGGCGCGCCTCGACAAAGCCCTTCATTTTAGCCCGGGCGAATGATGAATCCTCCACGGGTGCGCACAAAACCGCCGCCCGGTCCGCGACTTGGCGCCCCCTGTGAATGGGCCCGATCAGCGCGGGCGCTTGCCGCGCCGGCCACCCGGCGGCATGCCGCCGCCGGGGCCGCGCTGGCGCGAGAAGCTGTCGCCGCCGATGTAGCCGAAGGAGGTCTGCATCGGGTCCGGCTGGGCGCCGCCCTGGGGGCCGCGCCCGCCGCCGCGGTTCTTGCGACCGCCGGCCTTGACCCCCGCGTTGCCGAAGTTGCGCCCCCCCCCCGGCGCCGTCGGCCGCGGGCCGTTGCCCGCCTTGCCGCCACTGCTCCGGTGGCGCTGGCCGCGGTTGCCGCCGCTGCGCCCGTCCCCTTCGCCGGAGCGGGCCAGCAGCCCTTCGGCGCCGGCCGCCTTGGTCAGCGCGCGGATGTCGCGCTCGTCCAGTTCCAGCCAGGCGCCGCGCTTGAGTCCGCGCGGCAGCACCATGGCGCCATAGCGGATGCGGATCAGCCGGCTCACCGCTCGGCCCACCGCCTCGAACAGGCGCCGCACCTCGCGGTGCCGGCCCTCGGAGATGGTGACGCGGTACCAGCAGTTGGCGCCCTCGCCGCCGCCGTCCTCGATGGTGCCGAACTGGGCCTTCCCGTCGGCGAGCGGCACGCCGTCGAGCAGGCGCTGCTTCTCCTCGTTCGACAGGGCACCCAGCACCCGCACGGCGTACTCGCGCTCCAGGCCGAAGCGCGGATGCATCAGCCGGTTGGCCAGTTCGCCCGAGTTGGTGAACAGCAGCAGGCCCTCGGTGTTCAGGTCCAGCCGGCCGACCGACTGCCACTTGCCCTGTTGCAGGCGCGGCAGCTTGCGGAACACGGTGGGGCGGTTCTGCGGGTCGTCGTGCGTGACCACCTCGCCCACCGGCTTGTGGTAGGCGATCACGCGCGGCGGCGGCGGCGCGATGCGGAAGCGGATCGGCCTGCCGTTGAACTTGACCTGGTCGCCGTACTGGATGCGCTGGCCGATGTGCGCCGGCTCGTTGTTGACCGAAATGCGGCCTTCGAGAATCAGGCGCTCCATCTCCAGCCGCGAGCCCAGCCCGGCCTGCGCCAGCACCTTGTGCAGCTTGGGCGCATCGGCCTGCGGCAGCAGCACGCGCTTGGGCAGCACGACTTCGGGGCGCTGCTCGTCCTCGTCGAAGCGGCCGGAGACAACGTCGGCGAAGGCGATCGGCTCCGGCGGCGGTGCGCTGCGCTGCTCGCGTTCAGCGGCGCGGCGGGCGCGGTCGAATTCATCGTCGTCCTCATCGTCCTCTGCCTCGTCGCCTTCCTCATTCGCGTCGGGCGCCGCCGACGGCTCATCGGCGGCGGGGGCCTCCTGCCGGGTCTCGGCCTTGGCGGGTGCGCGCTGGCCGCGGCGCCGCGGCACCGGCGCACCGCAGGCCTGCTGATCCAC
>JASGDG010000239.1:0-9337 GCA_047607325.1 Xenophilus sp.
GCCGAGTTCACGGCCATCATGATGGTCGCGCCGCTGGCCATCACCGTGATGGCGGCCCTGGTGCTCAGGGAGCGGGTCTCGCCCCTGCGCTGGACGCTGGTGGCCGGCGGCTTCGCCGGCACGCTGGCTGGCGGCCCTGGTCACGCGCAGGCGCCAGCTACTGACCATGATGCACTCCGAGCGCCAGCGGCTGCAGATCACGCCCAGGAAGCTGCATGCCAGCATCGAGGCCATCGTCAAGGCGATCAAGGCGCAGCTCGATGAGATCGAGGCGCAGATGGTCACGCACGTGCGTGAGCACTTCGGCGACCTGGACAAGTTGCTGCAGTCCGCGGCAGGAGTCGGCCCGGTGGCCAGTGCGACGCTGATCGCCGAGTTGCCCGAGTTGGGCAAGCTCAATCGGCGCGAGATCGCCGCGCTGGTGGGCGTGGCGCCCATGGCCAACGACTCGGGCAGCAGCAAGGGCAGACGACGGGTGCAGGGTGGGCGCTTTGAGATACGGCGCGTGCTGTACATGGCCACGTTGACGGCCACGCGCTACAACCCAGCGATCAGGGCCTTCTACGAGCGGTTGAAGGCTGCGGGCAAGCTGCCCAAGGTCGCCCTGGTCGCTTGCATGCGCAAGCTGCTGACCACGCTCAACGCCATGGTCAGAACCGGCAAACCCTGGGACAAATCGCTTCATAGCGCTTGACTTCCAAGACGGTTACTCAGTCCACCGTGGCACCGGAGGCCTTGACCACCGGCGCCCACTTGGCGCGCTCTTCCCGCAGCACCTTCGCGAACGATTCGGCGTCGCCGCCAAAACTGCCTGGCGTGCGTTCTGCTCCCATGGCGATCAGTTGCTGCACCACCGCCGGCCGTTGCAGCGCCTTGTTGATTTCCGCGTTGATGCGGCTGACCACCGCGGGCGGCATTCCCGCCGGCCCGACCACTCCCCAGACGACGCTGGCTTCCATGTCCCGATAGCCGGCCTCGGCCATGGTGGGCACGTCTTTCAGCAACGGCAGGCGCTCGCCTGCCATGACAGCCAAGGCGCGCACTTTGCCGCCCTGGATCATGGGCATCGCCACGGGGATGGACGTGAATGCCAGGTCGACCTGCCCTCCGACGAGGTCGGTCATCGCCGGCGCGGCGCCGCGGTACGGGACATGCTGCATGCCCAGGCCGGCCCTGCGCTTCCAAAGCTCACCCGAGAGATGGGCCAGCGTGCCGTTGCCCGACGATGCGAAGGACAGCGCCCCCCTTTTGCCTGCGGCCACCAGCGCGTCCACGGTCTTGTACGGACTGTTGGTGGAAACCACCAGCACCATCGGCACCCGTGCCACCAGTGCCACGGGCTGCATGTCCTTCTCGATGTTGAAGGGAATGCGGCCGTAGAGGAACTGGTTGATGACCATATTGCTGGACTCACCCATGGCCAGCGTATAGCCGTCCTTCGCCGCCTTGAAAGTGGTGTCGAAGCCGATGTTTCCGCCAGCCCCGGGCAGGTTGTCCGGCACGAACGACCAGCCCGCCGATTCGCTCAGTGCATGGGCGGTGAGACGCGCCACCCCGTCGGTGCCGCCACCGGGAGGCGCCGGCACGACGAGCCGGATCGGTTTGGAGGGAAAGCTGTCCCCGAGGGCTGGCAAGGCAAGCGTTCCCGCCGCGGCCAGGGCGGTGAGGATGAGAGCGCGGCGGCGCATCCTGGGTTCGAATGTCATGAGGCTCATGGTCGGGACCTTCTAGGGGTGGGGCTATTTTTCGGATGAGGCCGGCTCATTGCACGGCGGCAAGAAACGGGCCCCATTCGCCGACGCGCAGTGCGACCACGCCGTCCAATACCGCCTGCCGGGCGGCAGGCGAGAGGGTGTCGCGTGTGGCGATGCGGAGCTTGCGCTCGAGATCCGCCCAGGACATCGGCCGGTCGGGATCGCCGCGCGGATCCATCAGCGGGGATTCGAGGAACTGGCCTCCCGCCAGATGGACGACGACACGAGCGGGCGAGCGCTGGGGAAACAGTGGCTCGATGGCGGCGCTATGCGTGACCGTGATACGGCCAGCCCATGCGCGCACTTCCGCGTCGGTGAGGTGTTCGCCACGCAGGGGAACCAGCGCATCGGCGCCGTGCAGCAGGCACAGCGCCAGGCAGTAGGGCACGCTGTACTGCGCCTCGACCAGCGTCGCGGGGTTCGGCTTGTTGGCCAGGTTGAAGGTCGCCCGGTAGGTGAACACCTCGATGGAAGCGATGTCGCCCGTCGCCAGTCCGTGCCGGGACTGGAGATGGAGCAAGGCCTCCAGGGGCGCATGGATGTGGCGGCAGCAGCCGAAGGGCTTGAAGTAGGTACCGCCGATCAGCGCGGGGCCGCCCAGCCCGCGCAGCACGGCCTCGGTATCGAACAAGCGGATGTCTTCCAGCACTGCGAGCGGACCGGTGAACCCGGCCATCGCCAGCCGCAGCGCGGACCATCCGGAGACGACGCCCGCCGGAATGCCTTCCTTCACATCCGACCCGGCGATGCCCGCCAATGCCGGCAGTGCGGGCGCTGTCTGCGCTGCGATGGCCAGGGCGTGCGCGATGACTTCCGGGCCAGCTCCCAACAGCCGTCCTGCCGTGGCGACGACGGCGAAACCGGACCATGCGCCGGAAGGCGCATAGGTCGTTCGCGCCGCCGCAAGCCGCACGCCCACCTCGTAGCCCGCGACCACAGCTGCGACGAAGTCGTCGACCGAGACCTGCGGCAAGCCGGACGCCAACGCCAGCGCAGCCGGTATCACGGCGGCACCGGGATGGCCCCTCGCCATCCGATAGCCATCGTCCAGGTCGAGCGCGGCCACGGCGGTGCTGTTGGCCAGCATCGCCGCACCCGCAGACACAGTGCCGCCGCCGAACCAGACAGGAACCTCGCCCGGGCCGAGGAGCAGCGGCGCCACGGTCCGCGCCGCCACCACGCCGGCTTGCCCAAGCCCGGCCGCCGCGCTGCCAATTGCATCCAGCACGCAGCGAAACACCGCGTCACGCGTTTCGGGACCGCAGCGACGGGCGTCCAGGCCTGCCGCATAACTGCCCAGCCGCAGCGCCACCGCCCCTGTAATCTCTGATTCATTACCTTTTGGCATATGCCTTGCTCGCTCGCATTTCTGAATTGGAGAAATGCTAGGTTCGTCATTTTTGGCTGTACAGTGAAAAGTCGATTCCTGCTTATGCTCTGGAGGCATGTATCAAGATCGAGATGAACATGCGCCACATCGAGGCGTTCCGAGCGGTCATGATTTCCGGCAGCGTCGTCGGCGCGGCCAAGCTGCTCAACGTGACGCAGCCCGGTGTCAGCCGCACCATCGCGCTGCTGGAACTGCGCCTGGGCTACGACCTGTTCCAGCGCAAAGGCCGGCGCCTGACGCCGACCTCGGAAGCCGAGGCGCTGTACCGCGAGGTCGAGCAGCTCTATGTCGGCATCGACCGCATCACGCAGGTGGCCTACGACATCCGCTATCACCGGGCCGGCGCCCTGCGGCTCGCCTCCTTACCCGCCCTCGCCCACTGGCTCGTGCCGGGGATCGTCGCCCGGTTCATGGCGATGCGGCCGCAGGTCCGCATCTTTGTGCAGGCCCTGCCGTCGACCCAAATCGCCGACTTGGTCGCCACCCGGCAGTTCGACCTGGGCGTGGTCGAGTTGCCCATGTCCAAGTCGGGGGTAAATGTGCAGCCCTTGCCGCCCGCGCCCATCGTGGCGGTCTTGCCGGCCAGCCATCGCCTGGCGGGCCGCGATGCCCTCGCCCTGCGCGACCTGGACGGCGAACGGCTGGTGCTGCCATCGCCGCAAAGCTATCTGCGCTACCAGATCGACGACGCCTTCAACCGCCAGGGCATCGCGCCCCAGGTAGTGGCCGAAACGCCGACCTCGCCTCTGGTGTGCGCGCTGGTGGCGGAAGGGGCGGGCATTGGGCTGGTGTCCGCCTGGACGCCCGCTCCGCACGGCGACCGGCGCGTGGTGCAGCGGCCCTTCCGGGAACCCTTGCAATCGCAGTACGCATGCCTGCGATCGGAGGGTGCGGCTCCCATGGTGCTGGCCGACGAGTTCCAGGTCATGCTGTCCCGGCAGATGCAGTCGGCCGCCACGGCCGGCGCCTAGCCGGCATCTTGGCGCTCATCCGCCCTTGCGGATCTCTTCCTTCAGGCCTTTAGCAAAAGCCTCTGCCAGGCCCAGCCTGCTGCCGGGGAACGGAAAGATCAGGGCTGAGCGCGAGGTCATCTCCTCCTTCACCGGGCGCACCACCACGTTCGGCCCGACGAATGACGATGCGGCCCACCGTGACACCAGCGTGATGCCCAAGCCGGCCGCAACCATGCCGCAGGCGATCACCGAATGCGGCGTTTCCAGCACCACGGTGGGGCTGACGCCGGCACGCGAGAACACATCGTCGATCTGGTAGCGCAGGAAGCTGTGCTGGGACAGCAGCACCATGCGCTCGCCGTCCAGATCCTTCACCGACACCTGTCGCTTGGCCGCGAGCCGATGGGTGGCCGGCATGACCGCCACCGATGCCGAGGGCTCGAGCGGCTCTACCGAGATGGCAGGCCGGGACAAGGGCAGCTCGATCAGGCCCAGGTCGAACTGCCGCGTCGCCACCTGGTCGGCCACCTGGCGCGACGGCAGGCTCTGCACATACACCGACACGTTGGGCCGGGTCGCCAGGAAGCGGGCCAGCGCCTGCGGCAGCAATGACTGCGACAGGGACGGTAGACAGGCGATGCGCAATGCGCCGGCCCGTGTCTCGCCGATGTCGAGCGCCACCTGGGCGATGCGGTCCAGGCTGCCGTAGATGGGCTCGATCTCTCGGTACAGCGCGTCGCCTTCTGGCGTCGCCACCAGCCGCCGGCCGCGCCGCTCGAAAAGCTTGTAGCCGATGCGCAGTTCCAGCAAGCCGATCGAGCGGCTGACCGCCGGCTGGCTGACGTTCATCAAGCGAGCCGCGCCGACCACCGTACCGGTGCGCATGACGGAATAGAAGGACTCGACTTGCCGAAGGTTTAGGCTGGGCTTCATACATAACATTCAAACATAAGGAGCGCCTTGATTTTGAATTGTTATTGCCGACGCCCCGCCCAAAAATTCGCCATCCCTGCAGGAAGACAAGCCAAAAAGGCCTCCCCTAACCCTTATCAGGAATCGATGACGTGAGCACAGTACATCTGTCGAGAAGTTCTACTGCAGTTGCCATCGCGCGTCGTGCAGTAGCCGCCGCCGTGCTCGGTCTTGTGGCGGCTGCCCCGGCCCTGCGGGCGCAGACGACCGCGGCCCAGAACTACCCCAACCGCCCGATCAAGCTCATCGTGGGTTTTCCGCCGGGCGGGTCCTCGGATGTCACCGCACGCATGCTCAGCGCCGCGCTCAGCGCCCGGCTGGGCCAACCGGTGGTGGTGGAAAACAAGGCCGGAGCCAACACCGTCATCGCCACCCAGTACCTGCGCAGCCAGCCGGCCGACGGCTACACCCTTCTGTCGGTCTCGTCCTCCTTCGCCATCAACCCGGCGCTGCAGAAGCTCAACTACAACATCGATACCGACTTCGCGCCGGTTGCCCTGCTCGGCATCATTCCGCTGATGCTGGTGACGCCGAACGAGGTTCCGGCGAAATCGGTGCCCGAGCTGATGGCACTCGCCAAGGCCCAGCCCGGCAAGCTGCCATATGCAAGCTACGGCGCTGGCAGTGCCGGGCACATCGCCTCGGAACTGCTGCTGTCCATGGCCGGTGCGGAAATGATCCACGTGCCGTACAAAGGCACCGGCCCCGGGCTGATCGACGTGATGGGCAACCAAATGACGATGATGATGCCAACCGTAGCTGCGTCCAACACCCTGGTCAAGGAAGGCAAACTCAGGGCCATCGCGGTGAGCAGCGCCAAACGGGTATCGGCGGCGCCCGACATCCCCACCATCGCCGAGTCCGGCCTGCCGGGCTACGAACTGGTGGCCTGGGAGACGATCCAGGCCGCAGCCGGCACACCGCCCGAGATCGTGAACAAGCTCAACGCCACGATCCGCCAGATCATTACCACCCCGGATTTCCGCGACAAGCTCATCGGCCTGGGCATCGAGCCCGACAGCGGCAAGACGCCCGCTGAGGTCGGCAAGTTCGTCCACGCTGAGGCAGAGAAGTTTGCCAAGGTCATCAAGGATCGCGGCATCAAGCCAGAGTGATCGGCCTCGTTCGAGCCATCCAAAAGCGGAGACATGCATGAGCAGTGAGAGAGAATTCGACACCCTCGTATTGGGCGGCGGGGTGGTCGGAATGTCGGTCGGCTTCGGCATGGTCCGGGCAGGCGATTCGGTCTGCGTGCTCGACGGGGGCGACGGCTCCTTCCGGGCTTCGCGGGGCAACTTCGGCCTGGTGTGGGTGCAGAACAAGGGCCTGGGCCGCCCCGGCTACGCACGCTGGACGATGCGTTCCGCCAGGACTTGGCAGACTCTGGCCGACGAACTGACGTCACTCACCGGCGTGGACGTGGAACTTCAGCAGCCCGGCGGCCTCACGATGAGCTTCGTCCAGCAGACGCTGGATGCCCATGCCCGCAAGCTAGAGGCGCTGGGCCGAGAGTTGGGCATCGACTATCCATACCAGGTTCTGGACCACGACCAGCTTCGCAAGCTGACGCCCGCCATCGGCCCCGACGTGATCGGCGCCGTGTATTGCCCGCTGGACGGCCATGTCAACCCGCTGCGCACCTTGCGTGCCCTGGTGCAGGGTTTCCATGCATGCGGTGGACACCTGGTCGGTGGCGTGCATGTCGAGACGATCGAGCACCACGCAGGCGAGTTCCGGGTGCAGGCCGGCAACAAGACCTACACAGCCGGCCGCGTGGTGCTGTGCGCTGGCCTCGCCAATAAGGAGCTGGCCGCCCAGGTCGGCCTGAACGCACCAGTGCGCCCGGTGCGCGGGCAGATCTTGGTGACCGAACGCATGCAACCCTTTCTCTTCCACCCGACACACTATGTGCGCCAGACCGGAGAGGGTGTGGTGCAGATCGGCGACTCAAAGGAAGAGGTCGGTCTGGACGACGGCACCACTCACGGGGAGTTAGCCCGCATCGCGGCTCGTGCCACCCGTACCTTTCCCATGCTGGCCGACGCCAACGTGGTCCGCACCTGGGGTGCACTGCGAGTCATGAGCCCAGACGGTTACCCCATCTATCAGCAGTCCACACGTTGCCCTGGCGCCTTCGTGGTGACCTGCCACAGCGGCATCACGCTGGCACCCGTGCACGCCGGCCCACTCGTGAACTGGATGCGCGGCGGCGAGGAGCCGTCAGAGATCCAGGGATTCAAAGCGGAGCGCTTCGATGTTCAAGCAAATTGACCTACCCGCTGCCGAGCAGCGCAAAAGCATCGTGATCCACGTCGAGGAACGCGAGATCCGGGTCCGCGAAGGCCAGACCTTGGCGACCGCCCTGCTGGGCGCAGGCGTGGTGCCGTTTCGCAAGACATCCGTGTCCGGCGCGCCACGCGCACCGCTCTGCCTGATGGGTGTCTGCTTCGACTGCCTGGTGGAAGTGGATGGCGCGCAGAACGTGCAGTCGTGCCTGGTCGAGGTGAAGAACGGCATGCAGGTGCGCCTGCCCACTGGTGCGCGCCGCATCGGCAACGGGGAGATGACATGAACACCGCGAACACCCCCGGCGCCGCAGCCGTTGCAGCGGGCGGCGACGCTTTCACCCATGACCTGGTCATCGTCGGCGCCGGGCCGGCCGGCATGTCGGCCGCCATGACCGCCATGGAACACGGCCTGCGCACGGTGGTGCTCGACGAGCAGCCTCGCGCGGGCGGTCAGATCTACCGCAATGTGTCGGTGGCGCCACCTACGGTCGCGGCGCTGCTCGGCTCCGACTACCGCCACGGCGGCAAGCTGGTGCAGCGCTTTCTCGCATCCGGCGTGGAGACCCACCACGACACCCTGGTTTGGGACATCGGACGCGACCTGACGGTGACGGCACAGAAAGCCGGTCGGTCCTTCATCGTGCGGGCGCCTCAGCTGCTGGTGGCCAACGGTGCGATGGAGCGGCCCTCCCCCATCCTCGGCTGGACTTTGCCCGGCGTGATGAACGCCGGCGCAGCGCAAATCGCACTGAAGACCGCCGGCCAGGTGCCCACCGGTGCAGTGGTGCTGGTCGGCAATGGGCCACTGCTGCTGCTGGTCGCCTGCCAGTTGCTGAAAGCCGGTGCGCGGGTCGCAGCCATCGTTGACACCTCGCCCGCGTCCAATCGCGCAAGGGCCAGGCCGCATGCGCTCTCCGCCCTGCGTGCCCCCGGCATGCTGGCCAAAGGCCTGCGCATGCTTTGGCAACTGCGGCAAGCCGGCGTGCCGTATTTCAAGCACGCCGAGTCCGTCCACTTCGAGGCCTCGGACGACCAGCAGCGTGTCGAGACGGTAAGCTTCACCAGCCAGGGCAGCCGCCACAGGCTACGCGCCGACGTCGTGCTGCTGCACCACGGCTTGGTGCCCAACACCCAGATCGCCCGCCTGCTTCAGGTGAACCATGTGTGGAGCGACACGCAGCTGGCCTGGCAACCAGTGGTCGATCACTGGGGCCAAGCGTCGCTCGCCGGGCTGCGCCTGGCCGGCGACGGCTGCAGCATCGGCGGCGCCCTTGCGGCCCAGGCGCGCGGCGCCATCGCGGCCTTGGGGGCTGCCGTCGCGCTCGGCAAGCTGGGCGCCGCGCAGGCTGAAAGTCGTGCCCGGGCACTGCGGCGGCGCCTGGATGCCCAAACCGCCATCCGCCCCTTCCTCGATGCCTTGTATCGACCGCCCGAGTGGCTGATCGACTGCCCGGACGAAACACTGGTCTGCCGCTGCGAGGAAGTGACCGCCGGCCGCATCCGCGAAATGGCCCGCCTGGGCTGCCAGGGCCCAAATCAGACGAAGTTCTTCAGCCGCTGCGGCATGGGTCCCTGCCAGGGGCGCATGTGCGGCACTACCGTCACCCAGGTGCTCGCCCAGGCGCTCGACCGCGCACCCGGCGACGTCGGCGCGTATCGCATTCGTGCGCCGCTCAAGCCGGTGCGGCTGGACTCGCTAGCCGCGCTTGCAGAACCCACAAGCACCTACCCGAGCACCTCGACGCGTGTCGCACGAGACGATCTACCACTGCATCTACGGCGCGCGGCGCAGCCGTGAACCGCAACAAGCGATACGCCAACAGCAAGCCAGATCGAAGCGCAACCCTGGTCCGCTTGCTACCAGGGCCGCAGCGCCCTTGCGTGCGACAGGCGCTCCGGGGCCGCTGCGCCGGTCAGCCCGCGGCACCCGCCACCCGGCGGCGCGCCCGCGCATCCGCCAGCGCCCAGGCGAAGATGCCC
>JASGDG010000240.1:0-3830 GCA_047607325.1 Xenophilus sp.
CGCGCGGCGCCTCTTCGGCGGCCGCGGCGGCGTCGGGGGATTCGGTGCGCAGGTCCAGGTCGAGGCGCTCGCCCGTGCGGTCGTCGAACACGAACACCGCGGCGGCATCGGCGCGCCGGCGCACGCTTGCCATCACCTCCGCGGCGGCGCCGGAGGCGATGCGGTCGAAGTCGAGGAACGCGGTCAGGGAAGAAGGTGCGTCGGACATGTCCATATTGTACCCGGATCAAATTTGCATTCAATCGGCCCGGAAAGCGCCCTCCCGGCGTGGGTCAAAATCGGCGTCATGGAACAGCTTCAGCATCTGATCGTGTGCGAAGGCTGCGATGCGGTCTGCCGGCAGCCCGTCCTGGGCCGCCGCGAACTCGCCCGCTGTCCGCGCTGCGGGGCCGAACTGGCCCGCGACCATGGCATGCAGCAGCAGCGCATTCTGCCCCTGGCGGTGGCCAGCCTCATTCTCTTCGCGATCGCCAACCTGTTCCCGATCGTGGAGATCGAACTGCGCGGCCTGCACAGCCAGACGACGCTGGTGGGCGCGGTGGTGGCGCTGTCGGGCGAAGGCATGTCGCTGGTGGCGATGCTGGTGCTGGCGACGACGCTGCTCTTTCCGCTGGCGCAGCTGCTGATTCTGTGCTGGGTGCTGGTGCCGCGGGCCTACGGGCGGCGCGCGCGGGGCTTCGTGTGGCTGGTCGCTCTGCTGCAGTCGCTGCGGCCCTGGGGCATGGTGGAAGTGTTCCTGCTCGGCGTGCTGGTGGCGGCGATCAAGCTCTCCGGCCTGGCGACGGTGATCGCCGGCGCCGCGCTGTGGGCGTTCGTCGCGCTCACCGTGCTGCTGACGGTGGTGGTGTCCTTCGACCCGCGCCGGCTGTGGGACATGGCCTTCCCGGCCCGTCCGGCGGAGGCGGCCTGAGCATGGCCCGGCCGGCCATGCGCGCCGCGCCGCACCTGCCCATGCGGGCAGGGGAGGGCGAGGCCGCGACCGCGACCGCGGCGCAGATGGGCCTGAGCGCGTGCCACCGCTGCGGTGCGGTGTGGCGGGGGGCGGCCGAGGGGGCCTCCTGCGCACGCTGCGGCGCCCGGCTGCACCGGCGCAAGCGCGAGAGCATCGCCCTGACCTGGGCGCTGCTGATCGCGGCGGCCATCATGTACCTGCCGGCCAACCTGCTGCCGGTGATGATCACCCACAGTCTGTTCGGCACGCAGCAGGACACCATCCTCTCGGGCGTCATCTATTTCTGGGTCTCGGGCTCCTACGGCCTGGCCGCGCTGGTCTTCACCGCCAGCTTCCTGGTGCCGCTGTTCAAGCTGGCGGCATTGTTCGTGCTGGTGACGCTGGCCCAGCGACGCAGCGCCTGGCGCCAGCGCGAGCGGGCGCGGCTCTATCAGCTGCTGGAGATCATCGGCCGCTGGTCGATGCTCGATGTGTTCGTGGTGGCGCTGCTGTCGGGCCTGGTGCGCATGCAGGGGCTGGCAGAGATCACCGCCGGCGTGGGCATCGCCGCCTTCGCCGCGGTGGTGGTGCTGACGATGCTGGCCGCGCTCAGCTTCGACCCGCGGCTGACCTGGGACACGGACCCCGCACGAGGACAAACGACGCCATGACCGACGAGAACAAGGACGAAACCGGTGCCCCGCCGGAGGTGGTGCGTCGGCGCGACTGGGTGCCCTCGCTGATCTGGCTCATTCCCATCGTGGCGGCGCTGGTCGGCATCACGCTGGTGGCCCGGATCCTCTGGAACCGCGGCCCCGAGATCGTCCTGAACTTCAACACGGCCGAGGGCCTGGAGGCCGGCAAGACCGCCGTGAAGTACAAGGAAGTGCAGATCGGCACGGTGCACGAGATCCGCCTGGCGCGCGACCGTTCGCACGTGCGGGTGGCGGTGCAGCTCAACAAGAACGCGACCGAGGGCTTCACCGCCAGGGATGCGCGCTACTGGGTGGTGCGCCCCCGGTTGGACACCTCCGGCATTTCGGGCCTGGGCACGCTGCTGTCAGGCGCCTACATCGGCGCCGATGCGGGAACCTCCGGCGAGACGGTGCATGAATTCACCGGCCTGGAGGCGCCGCCCATCGTCACGCGCGACCTGAGCGGGCGGCAGTACACGCTGCATGCGCGCGACATCGGCTCGCTGGACATCGGTTCGCCGGTGTATTTCCGGCGGATCAAGGTGGGGCAGGTGGCCGCCTACGCGCTGGACGGCGACGGCCGCGGCGTGACGCTGCGCGTCTTCGTCAATGCGCCGTACGACCAGTTCGTCGGCGTCAACACGCGCTTCTGGCATGCCAGCGGACTGGACGTGCAGATCGGCGCATCGGGCTTCACGGTGCGCACCCAGTCGCTGGCGACCATCGTGCTGGGCGGCGTGGCCTTCGCCGCGCCCGAGGACGCGAACGGTCCGGCCGCGCCGGAGAACGCCGACTTCGCCCTGGCCAGCGACGAGGCGGCGGCGATGAAGGCGCCCGACGGCCCCTCGCAGACGCTGCTGATGTACTTCAACCAGTCGCTGCGCGGCCTGTCGCCGGGCGCGCCGGTGGACTTCCGCGGCGTGGTGATCGGCGAGGTCAAGTCCATCGGCGTGCAGTACGACCGCAACGAGCGGGAGTTCCTGATGCCGGTGCTGGTCACGGTGTACCCGGACCGCCTGAGCCGGGCGAGCGTGGCCTCCGGCGCGCTGCCGGTGGAATCGAAGCACTCGCAGGAGGAGCGCCTGCGCTTCCTCATCGACCGCGGCCTGCGCGCCCAGTTGCGCACCGGCAACCTGCTCACGGGGCAGATCTATGTCGCGCTGGACTTCTTCCCCAGGAAGAAGCCGGTGAAGGTGGACACCACGCAGAACCCGATCGAGCTGCCGACGGTGCCCAACAGCCTGGACGAACTGCAGTCGCAGGTGCAGGAGATCGTGACCAAGATCAACCGGATCCCCTTCGAGGACCTTTCGGCCGACCTGCGCAGGACGCTGAAGACGCTCGACAAGACCCTGGGCACGGCCGAGGCGGCGGTGGCCCGCGTCGACAAGGACGTGACGCCCGAACTGGCCGCCGCGATGAAGGATGCGCGCCGCACCCTCGACGGCGCCAACCGCACGCTGGCCGGGGATTCACCGCTGCAGCAGGACCTGCGGCAGACGCTGCAGGAGCTGACGCGCGCCGCCGGCTCGATCCGCGTGCTGACCGACTACCTCGAACGCCACCCCGAGTCGCTGCTGCGCGGCAAGCCCCAGGACGACAAGAAGCCATGAACCGTCTCGCTTTTCTTCCGACCCTTGCCCTGGCCGCCGGCCTGCTCGCCGGCTGCGCCGGCCCGCAGACGCGCTACTACTCCCTGGCCGAGCCGGCAGCGGCCCCGGCACAGGTGGCGCCACCAGCCGGGCCGCCGCTGTTCATCGAACTGGCGCCGCTGGCGCTGCCCGAGCGGCTGGCGCGCCCGCAGATGGTGGTGCGCCAGAGCGGTGCCGGCGCGCAGGTGGAAGTGCTGGAGCAGCACCGCTGGGCGTCCTCCTTCGAGAGCGAACTGCGCGACGCGCTGGCGGCGGGCATCGCCGCGCGGCTGGGCGCCGTCGATGTCACCCAGGGCGGGCGGGCCGGCGGCGGGCCCGCCTGGCGCATCGCGGTGCAGGTGCGCCAGTTCGACGCGGTGGAGGGCAGCCGGGTCGATGCCGCGCTGAGCTGGACGATCCGCCGCAGCGGCGACGCGAGCAGCACCGCCTGCCAGTGGTCGGCCAGCGAGCCGGCGGGCGCGGGCATCGACGCGCTGGCCCAGGGCGCGCAGCGTCTCACCGGCCGCGCTGCCGAGGCCATCGCCCGGCATCTGGCGGCCGTGGCCGCTGCGC
>JASGDG010000241.1:0-3808 GCA_047607325.1 Xenophilus sp.
GCCGGGCGCTGGCGGTGGTGCGGCCGGCCGGCGCGGCGCAGGTGGCGGCCGTGGTGAAGGCCTGCGCCGCGGCCGGCACCACCATCGTGCCGCAGGGCGGCAACACCGGGCTGGCGGTCGGCTCCATCCCCGACGGCAGCGGCACGCAGGTGGTGCTCAGCCTCGCACGCATGAACGCCATCCGCGGCATCGATGCGGCCAACCTCACCATGACGGTCGAGGCCGGCTGCGTGCTGCAGACGCTGCAGGAGGCGGCGGACCGGGCCGGCTTTCTCTTCCCGCTGAGCCTGGCGGCCGAGGGCAGCTGCACCATCGGCGGCAACCTGGCCACCAACGCCGGCGGCACGCAGGTGCTGCGCTACGGCAACACGCGCGAGCTGTGCCTGGGCCTGGAGGCGGTGACGGCGCAGGGCGAGGTGTGGGAGGGCCTTTGCGGCCTGCGCAAGGACAACACCGGCTACGACCTGCGCGACCTGCTGATCGGCAGCGAGGGCACGCTGGGCGTGATCACCGCCGCCACCATGAAGCTCCATCCCAAGCCGGCGGCGCAGCTCACAGCCTGGGCGGCGATCCCCTCCTTCGACGCGGCGGTGGACCTGCTGGGCCTGGCGCACAGGCACCTGGGGCCGGGCCTCACCGGCTTCGAGGTGATGGGCCGCTTCGCGCTCAGCCTCGTGGCCAGGCACATGCCGCAGCTGCGCGTCCCCTTCATCGACGACGAGGCCGTGCCGTACTGCGTCCTGCTGGAGAACTCCGACAGCGAGTCCGAGGACCATGCCCGCGCCCGCTTCGAAGCGCTGCTGGAGACCGCCTTCGAGGCCGGCTGCGTGACCGACGCGGTGGTGGCCGGGAGTCTCTCGCAGGCGCACGAGCTGTGGCACATCCGCGAGAACATCCCGATGGCGCAGGCCGAGGAGGGGTTGAACATCAAGCACGACATCTCGATCCCCGTGTCGCGCATCCCCGCCTTCTGCGCCGAGACGGATGCGCTGCTGACGCGCGAAATCCCCGGCGTGCGACTGGTCAGCTTCGGCCACCTGGGCGACGGCAACATGCACTACAACGTGCAGGCGCCGGCCGAGGGCGACCCCAGGGCCTTCCTGCGGGAGCAGGAGGCGCGCGTGAACGCCCTGGTCTACGGGCAGGTGGCGAAGTTCGGCGGCTCCTTCTCGGCCGAGCACGGCATCGGCAGCCTGAAGGTCGACACGCTGGAGAAGTACAAGTCGCCGGTGGCCCTGGGCATGATGCGCGCGATCAAGCAGGCGCTGGACCCGCAGGGCATCCTGAACCCGGGGCGGATCCTCCGGGCGCCAACGCATGGACGATGACGACATGACCGATCGCCCCATCCGCCACCAGTACGAGGACTTCATGCGCCACGTGGACACGCACGGCGTGTTCAAGGCCGACCGCACCGGCACCGGCACCAAGAGCGTGTTCGGCTACCAGATGCGCTTCGACCTGAGCGAGGGCTTTCCGCTGGTGACGACCAAGAAGGTGCACCTGAAGTCCATCATCTACGAACTGCTCTGGTTCCTGCAGGGCTCGTCGGACAACCACTGGCTGCGCGAGCGCGGCGTCACCATCTGGGATGAATGGGCGCGCGAGGATGGCAGCCTCGGCCCCGTCTACGGCGTGCAGTGGCGCAGCTGGCCCGCGCCCGGCGGCGGCCACATCGACCAGATCGCCGAGGTGGTGAAGCAGCTGAAGACCAACCCGGATTCGCGCCGCATCATCGTCAGCGCCTGGAACGTGGCCGACCTGCCGCAGATGGCGCTGATGCCCTGCCACGCCCTCTTCCAGTTCTACGTGGCCAACGGCAAGCTGAGCTGCCAGCTCTATCAGCGCAGCGCCGACATCTTCCTGGGCGTGCCCTTCAACATCGCCAGCTACGCGCTGCTGACGCACATGCTGGCGCAGCAGTGCGGCCTGGACGTGGGCGACTTCGTCTGGACCGGCGGCGACTGCCACATCTACAGCAACCACGCCGGACAGGTGGCGCTGCAGCTCTCGCGCGCGCCGCGGCCCTACCCGACGCTGAAGATCCGGCGCCGGCCGCCATCGATCTTCGACTACCAGTACGAGGATTTCGAATTCGAGGGCTACGACCCGCATCCGGGCATCAAGGCCCCGGTGGCGGTGTGACGGCGCGCGCATGAGCCGCCTCAGCCTCATCTACGCCCGCGCCGCCAACGGCGTGATCGGCGCCCAAGGCGCGCTGCCCTGGCACCTGCCGGAGGACATGGCGCATTTCAGGCGCCTGACCGGCGGCTGCCCGGTCATCATGGGGCGCAAGACCTGGGATTCGCTCCCACCGCGCTTTCGCCCGCTGCCCGGCCGGGAGAACATCGTCGTCACGCGCCGGCCGGACTGGAACGACGCCGGCGCGCGGCGCGCGGCCAGCCTGGCCGAGGCGCTCGCGCTCGCCGAGCAGGCGCCCGAGGTCTGGGTGATCGGCGGGGCCCAGATCTACGCCGAAGCCGAGCCGCTGGCGCAGCGCGCGGTCGTCACCGAGATCGCTCGCGACTTCGAGGGCGATGCCCATGCGCCAACACTCGCCGCCGGCTGGCACGAGACGGCGCGCGAGGCCCACGTGTCGGCGGACGGCCTGCCCTTCGCGTTCGTCACCTACGAGCGCGGCGCCCCCACCCCATCGAATCACGCATGAAAATCGCCACCTGGAACGTCAACTCCCTCACCGCCCGGCTGCAGCACGTGCTGGACTGGCTCGCCGCCAACCCCGTGGATGTGCTGTGCCTGCAGGAGCTGAAGATGAGCGACGACAAGTTCCCGCTCGAGGTGCTGCAGTCCGCCGGCTACCACGCCGCCGTGTTCGGGCAGAAGACCTACAACGGGGTCGCCATCCTCAGCCGCGTGCCGATGCGCGACGTGGCCCGCAACATCGGCGGCTTCGCCGACGCGCACTCGCGCGTCATCAGCGCCACGCTGGACACGGCCGCCGGCCCGCTGCGCGTGGTCAACGGCTACTTCGTCAACGGCCAGGCGCCGGGCACCGAGAAGTTCGACTACAAGATGAGCTGGCTGCGCGCCCTGCGCGACTGGCTGCGCGAGGAGATGGCGGCGCACCCCGAACTCGTACTGCTGGGCGACTTCAACATCGCGCCAGAAGACCGCGACAGCTTCGACCCGGTCGGCCTGGCCGAAACCATCCACCACACGAGCGAGGAGCGGGCGCACTTCAAGGCGCTGCTGGGGCTGGGCCTGGCGGACGCCTTCCGCCTCTTCGAGCAGCCCGAGAAGAGCTTCTCCTGGTGGGACTACCGCATGCTCGGCTACCAGAAGAACCGCGGCCTGCGCATCGACCACATCCTGGTGAGCGCTCCGCTGGTGCCGCGCGTGCGCAGCTGCACCATCGACCGGGCGCCGCGCAAGTGGGACAAGCCCAGCGACCATGCGCCGGTGGTCCTCGGCCTGGAGGCTGGCTGATGGCCGCCGCGCCCGGCCTGGCACCCGGAATCGCCCGCCAGCGAAGCAGCCTTCGCGGCCTCAGCCGGCGTCGCGGTCCAGGTCCAGCTCGGCGATCTTGCGCGTGATGGTGTTGCGGCCGATGCCCAGCTTCTGCGCCGCCTCGATGCGGCGACCGCGGGTGAAGTGCAGCGCGGTGCGGATCAGGCGCGATTCGAAGCGGCGCGTGAGCACGTCCCACACGTCATGGCGGCCCTCGGCCAGCAGCGCCTGCGCCTCGCGCTCCAGCGCGTCCTCCCAGCCGGTCTGCACCGCCGGCGCGGCGTGAACCGGCACGCTCGCCGGCGGTGTGGCGGCGGGCGCCGCCACGGGCTCGCCTGCC
>JASGDG010000242.1:0-8362 GCA_047607325.1 Xenophilus sp.
CGCCGGGCTTGAGGTCGGCGTAGAGCTGCAGCACCGTCTTCACGTAGTTCTGCGTCTCGCGGTAGTCCGGGATGCGGTTGCCGGCGCGCTGCACCGCGCCTTCGCCCGCGTTGTAGGCGGCCAGGGCCAGTTCGAGGCTGCCGTCGAACATGTGGATCAGGTCGCGCAGGTAGCGGCTGCCGGTGGCGATGTTCAGCCGCGGGTCGTGCAGCTTGGCCTCGGCCGTGCGCCGGCGGTCGCCCTGCAGGCCATAGCGCGCCGCGGTGGCCGGCATCACCTGCATCAGGCCGATGGCGCCCTTGGGCGAGACGGCGCCGGCATCGAAACCCGACTCGGTGGCCACCAGCGCCTGCAGCAGCTCGTAGTCGATGGCGTGGCGGCGCGAGGCTTCCTGCAGCGCCGACTTGGCCGCCTGGTAGCCGGGCGACTTCTCGAACAACGCCAGCAGCGCCTGCGCGCTGCCGCCCGTGGCGCCGGGCAGGCCGCGGCCCAGGCGGGCCGGGGGCAGCACGCGGCCCAGGCCGTCCGCCGTGTCGAAGCTCCGGCCGTTCCTGAAGAAGAGCTGGTAGCGCTCGTCCACCTTCTCGGCCGCGAAGTGGGCCGTGCCCTGCTCGTCGACGTAGCCGTAGATGTCGGCATGCGCGCGCGGGCCTGCCGCAAGCAGCAGCAGCGCCAGGCTCAGCGAGGGCAGGACGGCGGGCAGTTTCATCGGCATCGCCTTCCCGGCCTCGGCGGCGCGTGGAAGGCGTCGGTTGGTTGGTGTCGGCGGCGGCGGACGCTAGACGTCCACTTCCACGTCGTCCGCGCGCAGCTCCATCAGTTCGCGCCGCGCGGCGGCTTCCCCCTTGCCCATCAGCTTGGTGATCTCGCCCTGGGTGCCGCCGAAGTCGAAGCGGCCCAGGCGCACCTGCAGCAGGCGGCGGGTGTCGGGATTGAGCGTGGTTTCCCACAGTTGTTCCGCGCTCATCTCGCCCAGGCCCTTGAAGCGGCTGATGCTCCACCGGCCTTCGGGCACGCCGTCCTTGCGCAGCTTGTCGAGGATGGCGACGAGTTCGCCGTCGTCCAGCGCGTAGAACTTGGCGGCCGGCTTCTTGCCGCGCGCCGGCGCGTCGACGCGGAACAGCGGCGGCCGCGCCACGTACACGTGGCCGGCCTCGATGAGCTTGGGGAAGTGCCGGAAGAACAGCGTGAGCAGCAGCACCTGGATGTGCGAGCCGTCGACGTCGGCGTCCGACAGGATGCAGACCTTGCCGTAGCGCAGGCCGGAGAGGTCGGGCGTGTCGTCGGGGCCGTGCGGGTCGACGCCGATGGCCACCGAGATGTCGTGGATCTCGGTGTTGGCGAACAGCCGGTCGCGCTCGACCTCCCAGGTGTTGAGCACCTTGCCGCGCAGCGGCAGGATGGCCTGGCACTCCTTGTCGCGGCCCATCTTGGCGCTGCCGCCGGCCGAGTCGCCCTCGACCAGGAACAGCTCGTTGTGGCCGATGTCCTTGCTCTCGCAGTCGGTCAGCTTGCCGGGCAGCACGGCCACGCCGGAGCCCTTGCGCTTCTCCACCTTCTGGCCGGCGCGCTGGCGCGTCTGCGCGGCCTTGATGGCGAGTTCGGCCAGCTTCCTGCCGTAGTCGACGTGCTGGTTGAGCCAGAGTTCGAGCGCCGGGCGCACGAAGCTGGAGACCAGCCGCACCGCGTCGCGCGAGTTCAGCCGCTCCTTGATCTGGCCCTGGAACTGCGGGTCCAGCACCTTGGCCGAGAGGACATAACTGGCGCGGGAGAACACATCCTCGGGCAGCAGCTTCACGCCCTTGGGCAGCAGCGAGTGCAGCTCGATGAAGCTCTTGACGGCGTTGAACAGGCCGTCGCGCAGGCCGCTGTCGTGCGTGCCGCCGGCGCTGGTGGGGATGAGGTTGACGTAGCTCTCGCGCACCGGCGCGCCTTCTTCCGTGAAGGCCACGCACCATTCGGCGCCCTCGCCCTCGGCGAAGCTGTCGGTGTTCCTGTCGGCGTGGCCGGCGCCCTCGAACAGCGGAATCACCGGATCGGCACTGAGCGTCTGCATCAGGTAGTCGCGCAGGCCGCCCTTGTAGAGCCACTGCTGCTGGTCGCCGCTCTTCTCGTGGACCAGCGTGACGGTCACGCCCGGCATCAGCACCGCCTTGCTGCGCAGCAGGTGCACCAGCTCGTGCATCGGGAGCTGCGCCGACTCGAAGTACTTCGCGTCGGGCCAGGCGCGCACCGTGGTGCCCTGCCGGCGGTCGCCCGCGGCCTGCGGGCGCAGCTGCAGCGGCTCGGCCACGTCACCGGCGGCGAAGACCAGCCGGGCCACCTGCCCCTCGCGGTGCGTGACGACCTCCATCCGCCTCGACAGCGCGTTGGTCACCGACACGCCCACGCCGTGCAGGCCGCCGGAGAAGCTGTAGGCGCCGCCGGCGCCCTTGTCGAACTTGCCGCCGGCATGCAGCCGCGTGTAGACCAGCTCGATCACCGGCGCGCCCTCTTCCGGGTGCAGGCCGAACGGGATGCCGCGGCCGTCGTCCTCCACGCCGACCGAGCCGTCGGCGTGCAGCGTGACCTTGATCTTCCTGCCATGCCCGGCCAGCGCCTCGTCGGCGGCGTTGTCGAGCACTTCCTGGATGATGTGCAGCGGGTTGTCGGTGCGGGTGTACATGCCCGGCCGCTGCTTGACCGGCTCCAGTCCCTTGAGGACGCGGATCGACGCCTCCGAGTAGGCCGGTGCTGTCTTGGGGGGGGTTGCCATGGCGGCGGATTGTAGTCAGCCACCATGCAAGAAGCTGGATGCGCATCCAGTCGTCCGAGGCGCCTCCCGGCAGGCCGACCCTGGCCGGTCCTGCGCCAAAGCATCGACAATCGCCCGTCGCCGGCACCGCCCGAGAGCTGCTGCGCGCGAGGAAACGAGACACCATGCCCTCCCCCGCCCCCTTGTCCGTGCGCCAGGTGCTGCTGTGCGGCGCGCTCGTCGTCACGCTGTCCATGGGCATCCGCCACGGCTTCGGCCTGTGGCTGCAGCCCATCACCCAGGAGCAGGGCTGGACGCGCCAGACCTTCTCGCTGGCCATCGCCATCCAGAACCTCGCCTGGGGCGTGGCGGGCATCTTCGCCGGCATGCTGGCCGACCGCCTGGGCGCCTTCCGCGTGCTGCTGATCGGCGCCGCCTGCTACGCGCTGGGCCTGGCCGGCATGGCGCTCGCGCCCACGCCCACGCTCTTCGCGCTGACGGCCGGGGTGCTGATCGGCATGGCCCAGGCGGGCACCACCTACGCGGTGGTCTACGGCGTGATCGGCCGGCAGATCCCGGCGGAACGCCGCTCCTGGGCCATGGGCGTGACGGCCGCGGCCGGCTCCTTCGGCCAGTTCTTCATGGTGCCGGTGGAGGGGCAGCTCATCCTGCGCCTGGGCTGGCACAACGCCCTGCTGGCGCTGGCCGTGCTGGTGCTGCTGATCGTGCCGCTGGCCTTCGGCCTGCGCGAGCCGGCGCACACCACCGGCGGCGCGCGGCGAGGGCAGACCGTCGGCCAGGCGGTGGCCGAGGCCTTCCGCTACCCGAGCTTCGTGCTGCTGATGGCGGGCTACTTCGTGTGCGGCTTCCAGGTGGTCTTCATCGGCGTGCACATGCCCAGCTACCTCAAGGACCACGGCCTGCCGCCCCAGGTGGCCAGCTACGCGCTGGCGCTGATCGGCCTGTTCAACGTGGCGGGCACCTACGCCGCCGGCGCGCTGGGGCAGCAATGGCCCAAGCGCAGGATCCTGGCCTTCATCTACCTCGGCCGCGCGGTGGCGATCGCGCTGTTCCTGTGGGCGCCGCTGACGCCGGCGTCGGTGTATGTCTTCGCGGCGGTGATCGGGGCGCTGTGGCTGTCGACCGTGCCGCCGACCAACGCCATCATTGCCCAGGTCTTCGGCGTGGCGCACCTGTCGATGCTGGGCGGCTTCGTGTTCTTCAGCCACCAGGTCGGCTCCTTCCTGGGCGTGTGGCTGGGCGGCTACCTGTACGACCGCACCGGCAGCTACGACATCGTCTGGCACATCGCCATCGCGCTGGGCGTGTTCGCGGCGCTGGTGAACCTGCCGGTCAAGGAAGGCGCCATCCCGCGCGCGGCGCCGCAGGCCGCCCGAGCCCGTTCATGAACGGGTCGCCGGCCCCACGGCCCCAGGCCTCCCCCGGCCCGCGCCGGTGGCAGCGCATCGGCGCGGGGCTGGCCGTGGCCGCGGTGCTGGGCGGCGCCTTCGCGCTGTACCAGCAGCCGGACTTCCTCGTCATGCTCGGCAACATGATCTGGGCCTGCTTCGGATGAGCGCACCCTCGGACTGGCTGCTGCGCTGGGCCCACCTGATCGCACCCGGCGGCACCGTGCTGGACGTGGCCTGCGGCCCGGGCCGGCACCTGTTCTGGCTGCAGGCGCACGGCTTCCGGCCCGCCGGCGTGGACCGGGACGAGGCCGCCATCGCCGCCCTGGCGCCGCTGGCGGCGGCCGGCGCCGAGATCGTGCGGGCCGACATCGAGGGCGGCCCCTGGCCCTTCGCCGGGCGGCGCTTCGACGCCGTGCTGGTCACCCACTACCTCTGGCGCGCCCGGCTGGCCGACATCGCGGCCGCGGTGGGGCCGGGCGGCGTGCTGCTGTACGAAACCTTCGCGCGGGGCCAGGAAACCGTCGGCCGCCCGGCGCGCGCCGAGTTCCTGCTGGCGCCCGGCGAACTGCTGCAGGTGGCCGCCGCGGCCGGCCTGCGCGTGGTGGCCTACGAGGACGGCTGGCTGGACGGCCCACCGGCCCGCTTCGTGCAGCGCATCGCCGCCGTGCGCGAGGCGGATGCCGCCGCAGACAGGCCCGCGCGCCGCGCCCTGAGGCCGCCCGCGGCGCCTCGGTAGAATCGCCGCTTCGTTTTTCCCGACAAAGGCAGGACCGCCTTGGAGCAACTGACTGGCAGCATCGTCGCGCTCGTCACACCGATGCACGAAGACGGCAGCGTCGACTACGGCGCGTTGCGCCGCCTGATCGACTGGCACATCGCCGAGGGCACCGACTGCATCGGCGTGGTGGGCACCACGGGCGAATCGCCCACGGTCAATGTCGAGGAGCATTGCGAGATCATCCGCGTCGCGGTCGAACAGGCCGCCGGCCGCGTGCCCATCATGGCCGGCTGCGGCGCCAACTCGACGAAGGAGGCCATCGAACTGGCCCGCTTCGCCAAGGACGTGGGCGCCGACTCGCAGCTGCAGGTGGTGCCCTACTACAACAAGCCCACGCAGGAGGGCCAGTACCGCCATTTCGAGGCCATCGCCGAGGCGGTGGGCGACCTGCCGATGGTGCTGTACAACGTGCCCGGCCGCACGGTGGCGGACCTGGCGCACGACACCGTGCTGCGCCTGGCGCGGGTGCCCGGCATCGTCGGCATCAAGGAGGCCACCGGCAACATCGAGCGCGCGCAGTGGCTGATCCGCGAGGTGCCGAAGGGCTTCGCCGTCTATTCGGGCGATGACCCGACCGCCGTCGCGCTCATGCTGTGCGGCGGCCAGGGCAACATCAGCGTCACGGCCAACGTGGCGCCGCGCAGGATGCACGAGCTGTGCGTGGCCGCCATCGCCGGCGACACGCGCACCGCCATGCGCCTGCAGTTCGAGCTGATGCCGCTGCACCGCCACCTGTTCGTCGAGCCCAACCCGATCCCCGTCAAGTGGGCGCTGGCACGCATGGGCCGCACGGGCGGCGCCCTGCGGCTGCCGCTCACCGAGCTGGCCGAGGCCCAGCGGCCGGTGGTCGAGGCGGCGCTGCGCGCCTGCGGGCTGCTCGAAGACTGACCGGGGCTGGCACGCCGATCTCTCCCAATTCTTTGCTTATCCTCCCAGGCTGGGGCACCTTTGCGTGCCGCCCTGCTCCAAGGCCCGGCGGCACCCGCCGCGGCCCGTCAAACCGAATCCATCCGCCGAAGGAAGACAACGAGTGAACACCCTCAAGCGAATCGCCCTGCTGGCGCTGGCCGCCAGCCTGGGCGCCTGCTCCGTGCTGAAGTCCGAGAAGATCGACTACAAGAGTTCCGGCGAGGCGAAGGCGGCCCCTTCGCTGGAAGTGCCGCCGGACCTGACCCAGCTCTCGCGCGACAACCGCTACACCATCCCGGGCGGCAGCGTCTCGGCCAGCACCTACGCGGCCGGCCGCGCCGAGGCGCCGAGCGCGCCTCCCACCGCGGTCAACCGCATCGGCGACGTGCGCGTGGAACGCGCCGGCAACGAGCACTGGCTCGTGGTGAGCAACCAGGCGCCCGACCAGTTGTGGGACAAGGTGCGCGACTTCTGGCTGGAGAACGGCTTCCTGCTGTCGATGGAGCAGCGCAACCTCGGCATCATGGAAACCGACTGGGCCGAGAACCGCGCCAAGCTGCCGCACGACATCATCCGCTCCACGCTGGGCAAGCTGGCCGACCAGGTCTATTCCACCGGCGAGCTGGACCGCTTCCGCACCCGCATGGAACGCACCGCCAACGGCACCGAGATCTACGTCAGCCACCGCGGCATGGTCGAGGTCTACACCAACCGCCAGCAGCAGGACCAGACCGTCTGGCAGCCGCGCCCGGTCGATCCGGAGCTGGAAACCGAATTCCTGCGCCGCTTGATGGTCAAGCTCGGCGTGCCGCAGGAGCAGTCCAAGGCGGCGGTCACCGCGGCCGCCGCCACGCCGCAGCAGCGCACCGCGACGGTGAGCGAGGCCGGCGGCCAGCCCGTGCTGCAGCTGCGCGACGACTTCGATCGCGCCTGGCGCCGCGTCGGCCTGGCGCTGGACCGCACCGGCTTCACCGTCGAGGACCGCGACCGCAGCGCCGGCATCTACTTCGTGCGCTACGTGACGCCCGACCCCAACCGCAAGGAGCCGAGCTTCTTCAGCAAGCTGTTCAGCCGCTCCACCAAGGTCGAGAAACCGCTCAAGTACCGCATCCAGGTCAAGAGCCAGGGTGGGTCGACCACCGTGTCCGTGCTCAACGAGGCCGGCGCGCCGGAAACCTCGGCCAACGCGCAGCGCATCGTCCAGGTCATCGCGGACGACCTGAAGTGACGGCGCGCCCCGGCGCCGCCGCGGCCTGACGGGACAGCGATGCTGCGCTTCCGCAGCCTGGGCAGCGGCAGCACCGGCAACGCCCTGCTGGTGGAAGCGCGCAGCGGCGCGCGCACCTCGCGGCTGCTGGTCGACTGCGGCTTCAACCTGCGCCGGCTCGAAGCCCGGCTGGCTCGCGAGTCTCTCGCGGCGTCGGACATCGACGCCGTCTTCGTCACCCACGAACACGGCGACCATATCGGCTGCGCGCACCAGCTCTCGCAGCGCCACGGCGTGGCGGTGTGGATGAGCGAAGGCACCTGGCTGGCCACCGGCGCGCCCGACTACGCGGGGCGCCTGCGCTTCGCCCGCGACGGGGAGCCCCTCGCCGTCGGCGAGCTGGAACTCACCCCCTTCACCGTGCCGCACGATGCGCGCGAGCCGCTGCAGTTGCGCTGTTCCGACGGCGCGCGCACGCTGGGCGTGCTGACCGACCTGGGCCACGCCAGCCCCTACGTGATGACGCGCCTGGCCGGCCTGACCGCGCTGGTGCTGGAATGCAACCACGACCCGGAGCTGCTGGCCCGCTCGTCCTATCCGCCTTTTCTCAAGCAGCGGGTGGGCGGCAACTTCGGCCACCTGTCGAACGCCGCCGCCGCGGCCATCGCCCGCGCCGTGCACCACGCCGGCCTGCGGCATCTGCTGGCGGCGCACCTGAGCGCGCAGAACAACCGGCCGGAGATCGTGCGCCGCGTGCTGGCCGAGGCGCTGGACACACGGGAGGACGAGATGCTCGCCGCCGATGCGGCGAACGGCAGTCCCTGGCTGGATGCCTGAGGGGGTTCTACAGCCCGGGCACCGACGCGGGAAAGGCTGGCCGCCCCGCCTGGAGACATCCGTCCAGGCGGCGGCGCAACGCAGCGCGGTCAGCCGCCGCGGCGCCGCACACGCCCCGGCTGCGCCCGAGGTCGATGCGCGAGAGAAACCAGCCCGGCGTCCAGAGGCCGCTGGGCACCTCGCCCGCCGGCAGATGCGGCAGCGCGCGGCACTGCACGACGTGGTCCCACAGGCGACGCCAATGCACGAAGCGCGCGTGACGCCGCTCGAACACGTCGAAGCGATGCGCCAGCATCTTCAGGCTGCGGCCGCCGGCGGCCCAGGCCTGCAGGGCCTCGACGACGGCGCGCTCGCCCAGCGGCCAGTCGGCGAAGTCCGGGTCGCTCAGCACGATCTCGGACCAGCCGCGCCCGGCCGCGGCCGCCAGCGCCGCGTGCACGTGGCGGCCGAACGCGGCCGGGCCGTCGAAGGCGCCTTCGGGCAGC